>UQFQ01000001.1 GCA_900540395.1 uncultured Mollicutes bacterium
AGTTTACACTAAAATGTTCTTATTTTATTGTCAAAAAAGTACGATTAAATTCAACAAAAAAATAAAAAACCTTAAAAGTTGAATTTACTTTTACACTTGAGCTTTAAAATAAGTGATATTAAAAGTTCGTTTATTGTTAGTTGGGAGAAGTATTTAAATAGATTAATAAATATTGTCTTGGGAGTAATATTTTTTTTGAATAAAAGGATAGTTTATCTAATAGGTTATAGTAAAAAACGAATAGAAAATGTAAGGATTGATAAAACAACATAAAATATAATAGCTGGTAATAATGGTTAATTACCTCGACCAAAGCTTCTTATCGTGGATTATTAAGAAGTATTGCAAAACAAAAATGATACCCTATTGCAATGATATTAATTTATTTAAGATATATTCTCTTTTATTTATAGTGAGTGAACTACATGGATAACCAATATAATAATTCTAATTTTCTGCTTTACGAGAAAACCGTCTCAGAAGTTTTAGAGTTGCTTTAAAATCGGAAAAATTGTGTGTACACACAATAAAACCGATTTTGGCGATAAGTAGAAAAGAATATTTCAATCAATTAATAAAAGCTAAAAACAATGGCTTTGCTAAAGTTGTGGCAGGAATTAGAAGATGTGGTAAGTCTTATTTACTTAACACTATTTTTACAGAGCATCTTGTAAAGTCTGGAGTAAAAAATCAAAACATCATCTTTATTGACTTAACAAAAATTTCTAATAGTAATTTTTGAGATCCAATTAATTTATATAATCATATATTAGAACTTACTAGTTCAAATGAAGGAATTAGTTAAATAATAATTGATGAAATTTTGGAAGTATTTCCCTTAATCAATTTATCATTAACGGATGGAAAGCATATTAAGGCTAACTCTAATGATGAAGAAGTGATTATTTTTGTTGATGCTATACTAGATTTAGCTTCTAAAGATAATACTGATATATATGTTATAGGCAGCAATTCAAAGTTGTTACTTACAGACATAATTACTGAATTTAGAGATAGACATGGTTTGCTGTTTGATTTTTTGTTGCGTTATATTAAATAATTATAAGCGTTGGTTACATAAATTAATTTATTTGATACTGTGTAATTGAATAGCAAAAATTAAGATAATCTTCGTATTTTTATTAATTTACTTGCGTAAAAATTTAACTCCGATATGATATATCTACAAATTAACATAAAAGGAGGGAACAACCTTGAAATTTCGAAAATCTTTTTTGCTACTTGTTCTTACAAGTGGTGCTTTACTTGCATCGTGTAATCCAGAAACACCAATTGAAGATCCAGTTGATCCACCAATTGATGATCCAAATGACGATCCAACTGATGAGCCATCAGAACCTGAAGATCCAATAGTTTTTGAAGAACCAGATTATGATGCTGATTTACTTGGAACTTTCTATAGTCGTAGTGGAGTTTTAGATATCGAAGCTAATTCTTTGACGTTAAAGGGGGAAGAAGAATTAACACTTAAACCTACTAGTATTGAAGAAATTACCGATAATAATGCTATTCGAAGTGCTGTTTTTTATGAAGATGAAACCACAAACGAGACTTATCGTATCCACCTTAATTATGAAGAAAAGATGGAATTATCACTTGAAAAATTAGATGGAGAAGATTATGTCTTAGTTGATGATTTTTTATGCCTGCAATCGATGAATTTGTAGGAGCATATTCTGGTTATGGAGATCATAGCCTTTGGAATACTCTTTTAATAATTGGCGGAGAGTATTCTGATGTTTACGACAATTTCTTAGTGAATTTTGCTGGTGCTAATAATGCTTATAACAAAACCATGTATTATGCAAAATCATATTATCAAGTTGTAAGCGGTGAAAGGAAATTAATGATTGATATTCTTGATTATGAAGACGAATATCTTTATTACTCTTTATATGCAACGGTAGAGAATAATGTAACTAATTTATGGGATGTATCTGTTCCAGATTACGCCTCGTATATGAGTGACTTTGGTTTAATTTTTAATACTTACTTTGTTAATAGTGAAACAACTCTTGCTTTTGGCTATGAAACTGATGATTGGTCAGCTTTAAAAGGGGATAAAGTCACAATTGGAGAAGAAGAATTCACTATATCTTTTGGCCATGACACAAGTACATATTATATTCTTAAAAATGAAACAAGAGAGTTAACTATTAAGCCTTACTATCATGGAATTAAAGTAACTGAAAATGGTGAAACAAAGTCATATCCAATTAATGATTTTTCACATTTAGATGGAACATATAAAGATTCTGAAATTGAATTTAGCTTTGATTCTTATTCTGAAGAAGTAAAAGTAAACGGCCAAGTAGTCCCGTTTGAAAAGAAGGTAGTTGATGGAAAACTAGGAGTTAGTGTTACAGTTAATGGAAATGAACATTTCTTCTCAGAATTTAAAGATAATATCGCTATTACTGTTCAAGTTGGTGATACATCACGCTATTTAGTTGCATACGATACTTTCTTAGGTAATTTTAAGCATGATTATGAAGCAGTCGTTGATGGAGTTTCTGATACTTTATCAATTGGTGATGATTTTGAAGTTACATATCTAGGTAAAAAAGTTGATGCCAATTTGGTTTATGATCCATTAGCAGAATTTCCATCAGTTGTTTTTGAGCTTGATGGGAAAACATATGTCTTCTCAATTGTTGAATTAAACAACGAAATTTATTCTTTAACTGTTGATGGAAATACTAAATATTTCTTTACAGATACAATTTTTGAAGGTTTAAGAAAAGAATATACTTCAGGAAAAGGCGATATCACCATTAGTGGAACAAACATTAACTATTTAGGTGACACAGCAAAAATTGATGTTAAACCATTATATGATTCTGACTCATTCGTAAATAATGTTGCTGTATATTTCACAACTGAAAGTGGAGAAGAACACTCGCTAATTTACTATAAATACGGAATGATGACTGATTATTTAGTAGATAATCCAAATCCAATTGAAACTTATATTAGTCAAGAAGATTTTGATGACTTAGTTGGCCGTTATGTCTTTACTGGTACATATGGAGATGAAGCGTTTGAATTAACAAGTGATGGAAAATTCTATGCTGACGTATTGAATGAAACTGGCGATGGTCTAGTTCTCCACCAAGAAAAGGATTACCACGTTGGTGTTTCTTTACTTGCGAATGGCACAAGCCAATTAACTCTTCAATTCTACCATAATGGAATTTGGGTATATCTATATAAGAATGCATATTCAGTGACTTGCTTTGAGACTAGATATACCGATGAAAGACTTCATGCTGTAAATGGAACATATGCAAGTGCTAATAATGAAAGTGTAATCTTTATTAATCGTGATAAGTTATATGTTGATGGTACAGAAGCAACCATTAATTCATTAAGTGGAGAATTAAAAGCCGATGGAGTAATCGCTTTAAATGTTACTGTAAGTGGCGAAACTAAAGATTTAGAATTTACTTTAGATTCTTCAATGAATGTTAGTAGTGTTAGCTTTGGTGAAGAGACTCTTACCGATACTAAACTCGATTTAGATGTTTTTAAAGGAACTTATACTGATGCAAGTGGCAATATCTTTGCTGTAAATGATTTTATAGGATTAGGCGGAGCAGTAGACGGGCTTACCATTAAAGTAACTCCAACTAGCGGCTTTGCTATTGATTATACTGACTACACAGTTGTAAGCAGAAATGGTAATTTAGCCTTAAAGGTAGCTGGATTAGGCGTAGATTATTACTTAATTTACAATGGCGAAAAGGTTACAGCAGAGAGCGAATCAAGCCTTCCTCCAATTCCACCTTTACCGCCAATGTAACTATTATTGTAAGAAGTTAAAGCTCTTTGAAATATTAAGAGCTTTTCTTTTTGGCTAATGTGTTTATTCGACCCCATTTATATTTTCATTGTGATTAAGAGTAGAATCTTTATATTGGCTTTCAATTAACTGTAAGTTTTAAAATTTCAACAAAATAATACAAATTAGTATTTTATTAGTAGTTTTATAGTATTAAATAAGTAGTAAATTATGGATATAAGTAATAAAAAAACTATTCATATAAGCCGAATAACATTAAGAAGGTATTAAGATAAGTTCTATATATATTATTAAACTTATTTTCTTTAGATAAAATTAAAAAATAGGTGAAAGGAGTGTTCGTATTCGTGTTGAAACGAACATGCTAAATAATTATGAAGAAAAGAAAATTTTTATGGGCTTTAATGCCTGCTGTTTTGATGTTAACAGGATGTGGTAATACTACTGAGAAAGTTGAATTGCCAGAAATTAGTAGCGTTGAGAAAACTGGAACTGATGGTACAACTGATACTTACACTATAACTTATAGTGATGGATCGACTAAAACTTTTACAATGCCAGCTGAAGTAGATCCTAATAAACCAAATTATGATACTACAAACGCGACAGTTACTCGAGATGCTTTGAATGATATTCAAGGTAGAATTGATTTAGATGGTACATTAACCATTTTTGCTGGAGATGAAACAGCACAAGGTAGTGATACAACAATTGATGTAACATTTACTGAAGATGCTTACTATTATTCTTCTGTTGATGATTTAGGCCAAGAAAATACTGGCAATATCTTTAAAGTTGGCGGAAATGCAGTTATTGCAGGTGTTAATCTACAAAATGAATTAGTTTTTACTGCAATGACTGATGACGAAGGTAATGTTAGCCCTTGGAGCGAATATGAAAATCCTTTTAAGGATCTAACTGTCTACGATTTTGTTGCTGTAGAAGGCGAACCTGGGACTTTTGAGTTAAGACTTGATATACCTCATGTTAAAGAGATGGCAATTGAAATGACTGCTAGAATTTCAAATTATCTCTTCCCAGATTTAACTAGTTTCTGTTTTAAATTAACAAATGGCGAGATCAGCGAAGTTGCATTTGAAACACCAACTTTTGAGTCTTATTTCGGTACTGAACGTTATGTTGGAAGTTTTAAAGTTGTCGCTAGTGGAAGCGAAGTTGAAGATTTGACTTATCCAGAGGTTTTACCTACTCTTGCAGAACATGAAACATTATTGACTGCTTTAACTGAAATTAATACAAGTGCATTAAAAGTAAAATATGAGCAGCTTGATAAGATGTCATCGGATGAAGCATGGGAAGAGGCTTACCTTTCTTATGATAATGAGTGTTATTTTGATAAAACTGCATACTATTCCTATGATAATTTATATGGAGTAGGCTATGGTGCAATAGTTCTAAACGGAAATACATATGAAGTCGATTATGATTCTGAAACTGACGTTTATACAAGAAGTTTTTACCCAACTTTAGATTCTGAAGGTAATGCCATGACTGATTTAACTTCAGCTAGAGGAAATTTCCTAATAGCTGCACCAGAACACTTTACTGTTATTGACGATAAGCATTTTGAAATAACTGGCGTATATGCAGGAACAGTGGCTTATTATTTTGATGTTATGGGTAATCCATTTTCAGCTAGTATGACTAAAGTTACAGTTACTTTAAATGATGACTATAAAGTTAGTGAAATTACTTTTACAGATGAGTTATTTACCTTGGTAACTATGACTTTTGAGCAAATTGGCGGAACATTAGAAATGCCATTTACTGTAGAAGATTTAGTTATAGAAGCAGATCCGTTTACTTCTTTAATACATACTTATGAGTATAACGATGAAGCTGGCGATTCGCATAGCGTTGTTGTTAATAGTATAACTGATATAAAAGTCGATGGAGAAACTGCAAAGAATATTGCTTTTGATGGTGATAGTGAAGTAGTTTTTGAAGTTGGAGATTATACATATTCAATAAACTATTTTAGTTATAAGAGTGAATACTATACTTTATCAATTGAAGGACCTAATGATTTTTACGAGTATTATTCTAGTGCTTCATATGATGGTAGTTTGACTGTTAAATAATCGTTGAATAGAAATAAAAATTAACTGAATTTGTTTTGTGTTAAGTAATGGTGTGCACAATTTCTGGTTGCATTTCATTACAAAAGGGAAGGAGAGAGTTCGCTTTCAATGTTAGAGAAAATAAAGATTAAAAAATTCGACGAAGAAAGATTTTAAAGTCTTTATGTAAAAAAGGAGGTTCTTGAACAGAGCTCATTTAAGAGATTAGGTAAATTTGTTGGAAGTTGTGTATCTAATCTCTTTTATCTTCCGATTCTTATAATTGCATTTTTGAGTTTTGCCGATTTATGCAATCTTTATTTAGTATATTTTTATCTTATTCTATATTTTTGTTTCTGTGTGAAATTAATTCGACTTTTAAACTGATCAGAAGAATGAAGAAGCTAGATATATTTAAGGACCAAAAATATATTTTGAATAAGATTTATTTAAATTCATTACTGCTTGTGTTTGCCATTATATTTGAAGTGCTTATGAATTTAACACCAATAATGTTTAATTTTGAGCAATACATGATAGTTAAAATTGTTTTTACTTTTCTGATTTATTGGCCATTAATTTGTTATTTATATGAATGAGCTAACCAAGAAGTTATTATTGGTATAGGTAAGATTCATACAAGGAAAGAAACAAGAGCAGATAACCTAAAGAAAATGTCAGAAGAGAAGAAAGCTGGTGGAATTGGTCCAATTGCTTTAAGAGATGAGTTAACAGAAGAAAATAATGACGAACCTTTTTAACATCTTCAAAAGCTTTAGAAGTTTATAATATTTTTATGGATAAAAAATATGATGAAAAAGTATTTTTTGATGAATATGTAGATAAAGATGCTTTATATAGATTAAGCACCAGTGAAATTACTAAAGTCATCACTGGTTCAGTTGCTAGTCTACTTTATTTTCCTAGCTTAACTTTAGTCTTGTTTAGTTTTGCCGATATATGTAATTTGAACTTTGTTTTTAATATTGTTTTCTTTTGTTCTTCAATCTTCTTTTTAATCCTTTATTTAAATTCTTTAAGGAAAATATTAAAAAGAGATAAACAATTTTCTATTTTTAAAGATCCTAGCTATTTAAAAAGAAGAGAAGTGGTTCACTCAATCTTTTTATTGTCTTCGATAGTTATACTTATTCATATAAATTTGACTTATATTCTTTTTGATTTCCAACTATTTATGATGCTTAAACTGATTTATTCAATTTTAGTTTATTTTCCGGTTAATGCATGTTTATTTGCCTCAACTCATGAAGAGGTGCTAAGAGGCATTGCAAAAGTTAATCTTATGAAGCTAGAAAAAGAAAAAGAACAAAAGAATAAAATTAAAGATGAAGTAGATATTATTGGAATTAGAGATACTTTTGATAATAATGATAGAAATTGCTAATATTTCGCTATTTAAGTAATTTTTTGGTTCTTTTTTAGCAGTTAATCAGTATTAATCTAGTAGTTGGTTGAATTAATTTACCTTTATTTAAATAATCCGTTTTCACTAAACCATAACATTAACTGAAATTAAGTTTTTACGAATTCTATGAATCTATGTTAAAACATTGCAAGACTTGCAAAAATTTTAGCTAGGAGTTTGGGTGATATGGTAGAAAGGAATAGATATTTAAGAAAATTGATTGATAAAATGGATAACGGCATGATTAAGATCGTTACTTGCGTTAGAAGATACGGTAAGTTACAGTTATTCTATAAGTTTTAATAAATATTTAATTGAACAAAACGTTCAGCCTCCTTCTATTATTACCTTATAGTTAGACGATTGGTTGAACCTAAAACATATGAATCAAGATGTTTTATGTTAATACATTCATGAGAAATTTTTATGTCTATACTTTTTGATAATATTAAATGAAGTTTAAATATTGTCTTTATATCAATTTTTCTTATATAAAGATTTAATTAGATTAAGAAATTATTTAAGCTTAAGTATTTAATTTTTTTGGGTCTACAAAAAACCCAGGAATTTTGTGAAATTGAAGCCCTTAAAACCTAGGAAAAATGTGAAAATAGGTAGTGAAAAAGTTAGGAATTTTGTGAAACAAATACTTTTTATAATTATTTTAATGTAGCAAAATATTAATAAAGATAGGCATTATTATGATAGTTTTAAAAAGAAAAATAGATAACTATTTAAGAGAATGGAAATTAAATAAAGAACATGTTCCACTAATTGTTAAAGGCGCAAGACAAGTTGGAAAAACTTTTTCAATTAGGGAATTTGCTAAGAAGAATTATTCATCTTTTATTGAAATTAATTTTATTTCAGATTTTCAATATCGTGATATTTTTGATGATGGTTTTGATATTGATACAATAATTAAAAGAATTTCTTTTAAAGATAATAATGTTAATTTTATTCCTCGCCAGACTTTAATTTTCTTTGATGAAATTCAAGTTTGTCCTAATGCTGCGACAAGTTTAAAGTTTTTTAAAGAAGATGGACGATTTGATGTTATTTGTTCAGGATCATTAATGGGCTTTTAACTGATAGATATTTATTATAAAAATTTATAAAATATTATTTAATTTTTATATAAAATGTGTTAAAAAAAACTATGAGAAAATTAGTTAATATAAGCGAAGCAGCACAAATATTGGGTGTAACCACAACAACGCTTCGAAATTGGGATAAAAAAGGTTTATTAAAACCAGATGAACTTACAAAAGGCAATGCAAGACGCTATAGAATTGAATCTTTAAGAAATGTTAATAGAAATATTATATTTACTAAAGATGATTTAAAAACTATCGCATATGCGCGTGTTTCTTCACATGATCAAAAGGAAGATTTAAATAGGCAAGTCCATTTATTAGAACTTTATTGCTCAAAACATGGCTATAAATATGAAGTAATCCAAGACATTGGCTCTGGAATGAATTATTATAAGAAAGGCTTGACTAAACTTATTGATTTAATTTTAGACAATCAAGTTCAAAGACTTATACTTACACATAAAGATAGACTTTTGCGTTTTGGTGCAGAATTAGTGTTTTCTATATGTGAAGCAAAAAATGTCGAAGTTATCATAATTAACCAAGGCGATGAAGCTCCTTCATTTGAAGAAGAATTAGCTGAAGATGTTTTAGAGATAATTACAGTATTTTCGGCTAGATTATATGGAAGTCGAAGTAAAAAGAACAAAAAACTTATTAGTGATTTGGAGAAAGTAGTTGAAACAGATATCACAAGAAGTCAGAATAAATCCGAATAATATACAAAAGACTTATCTTGCAAAATGTTTTGGTTGTAAGCGCTTTGCCTATAACTGGGGAGTTGAACAATATAACGAAAATGTTAGCAAGGGTATTTTTAAAAGCGGATATGATTTGAAAAAGGATTTTAATGCTTTAAAAGAAAGTAAGTTTCCTTTTGTTTATGATGTCACAAAATATGCTACACAACAACCATTTATAAATTTAAATAAGGCAATCAAAGATGCTTGGAAAAATAGGAAAAAAGGTGAACCAGTAAGACTTTCTTTTAAAAAGAAATCAAATCATGAAAGTTTTTATATTGGCGGTGATCAAATCAAAATCTTCACAAAACCCTATTCTAAAAAACAGTTTTTGAAAATCCCTCTACTCGACAAACCTTTAAAATTAACAGAGAAAATTAAATATAATGCCAAGATTTTATCTTGCACGATTTCTCACATTTACTCTTTATACTGCGTTTCTTTTACTTTTGAAATTTCAGAAGAAGAATTGATTAATGAAAAAGCCAAGCTAGCAAATTTAACTAATAAAGCAGTTGGAATTGATTTAGGAATCAAATCAGCATTAACACTTTCTGTACCAATCAATATTCACTTCCCAATAAAGATTAAAAAAGAAAACAGAAAGCTAATTAAACTTTCTAGACAACTTGATAGAAAAGTTCACCCAAGAACCAAAGGTGACACTACCAAGAAGTCAAAGAATTATTTAAAAGCAGCTTTTCGTTTACAAAAGCAATACATGCATATTTTCAATATGAAAAAAGATTTTATAGAAAAAGTTTCTTCGCTAATTGTGAGGAATTTTGACTATATTTGTATGGAAGATTTGAATGTACAAGGAATGCTTAAGAATCATCGTTTAGCTAAAGCAATAAGTAATGTCTCTTTTTATAAATTAAGGGAAAGAATTCACGAAAAATGCAATATGGTTGGTAAATTTTTTATTTTAGCTGATAGGTTTTTCCCTAGCACAAAAACCTGTTCATGTTGTGGTACTTATAATTCTCGCATCAAGTTAAGTGATCGCGAATTTAATTGTGATTATTGCGAAATTACAATTGATCGTGATTTTAATGCTGCGACCAATCTGCATAAATATTTAATTGGAAAAATAGGTAGAGTTACTGCCGAATTTACGCTTGCGGACTTAACGGCTCTGGAAAATGATTTTTGCATAAATCATTTACCAACCAGTAAGGTTGAAACAAGAAATCAATATAATTTTTGTAATTATTTATAAGAATTTATAAATTTGATATAACGGTATTAATTATAAAGAAATTGAATCCAATAGTGTTGGATATAAAGAAGATTATGAAATGCAATCACTAGATTTTGAAGAATTTTTATGGGCTTTAAATTATAGTGATGTTCAGATTCAAGATTTATATTCCTGTATGCTAGCTCTAAAGCCTTTTTCTAAATTTGAATATGATATACTTCTTAATCATTTTAAAGATTATATGATTGTAGGAGGAATGCCTTTTCCTGCTGCAACTTTTATTCAAAATAAGAACTTTGTAAATATACTTAATTTAAAAAGAAATATATTAACAAGCTATAAGGAAGATATTGTTAAATATTCTAGTGGATTAGATAGAGGAAAGATATTAGCTTTTTACAACAATGTTCCAGTATTTCTTTCTAAAGAAAACAAAAAGTTTCAAATATCTAAAATTAATAAAAACGCAAGAAATAGAGATTATATTGGTGTAATTGAATGGCTTGAAAATGCTGGAATTATTAATGTATGCTACCAATTAGAAGCTCTTAATATTCCGTTAAAAGCAAATTATCTTCCTAATTCATATAAAGTTTATTTTAAAGACACTGGCTTATTAGTAGCCTCTTTAGACGATGAAGCTGATTATGATTTAAGATTAAATAATAATTTTGGTATTTATAAAGGCGCGTTGTTTGAAAATGCTGTAGCTGAGATGCTTTCAAAAGAAGGCCTTAATTTGTATTTTTATAAGAATGAAAAAAGTACAATTGAAATGGATTTTATTATTAGAGATAGAGAGAATGTCGTACCAGTTGAGGTAAAAGCAGAAGATGGTAGCACTCTTTCACTCAATAAACTTATTAATGATAAAAAGTATTATCAAATTAAATATGGAATAAAGCTTGCTAATAAAAATATAGGTTTCAATGGTTATATTTTTACTTATCCATACTTTTTAGGATTTTTACTTAAAAGATTTTTGAATGAATTTGAATTTGATAAATATAATGGCGAGAAGCAATAATGATTAAATTCATCCATAAATTTGTTGTTTAAGTATTCACATTATGTTTTATTACTTCTTGCTTTATTACGTATTTTAACAAAAATTACTTCTCGCTTTGGTACAACTCGTTATAAAAAATTATTTGAGAGTGACAAATATCTTTTAAACTTATATCCATACAAGTTAAGGCTTTAACGCTATTTGATCTAACAATGTCTTGATTAGGGTAATAGCGATAGTTGCTTTCTTGAAAAATTAAAGCAGGTTTATCTAGGCAATCCTATCATAATGTCTTAAAGTTTCCGTAGTTATCTTTTTTCCATAGCAAGCGAGTAATTACTTTTTCGTATTATTGTTAGAATTATTTATCGATACAAATTTGTTAAAATTGCTACATATTCATCTAAAAAGCCTGCAAAAATTATATTTTTTCTTAAAAATATCTTTTTTATCGCTAAAAATTCCTTATATACTATGCCTTTAGAATAAAAACTTTGCAAAAATTTGATGTTTTTATTGTTTTTATTATATTGACTTGCTATAATGCATTCACTTAGATGGGCGGAGTTTTTCTGTAGTTGATTAAGTAGAGGACTTAATACTATAAAAGATTTGTTACAAACTGAGTTCATAATTCTAAAACTTAAGTTGGTAGATCGATTGTATAACTATTAGAAAAACAACATCTAGTAAATCGTTTATCAAAATCACTACATTGCAAAAAGTATTTCTTTGTCGTACTAAAAGCTTATTGACATACCACTAAGAAGCGGCGTTATTTGATTTAATGCGATAAAATCGGCATTAAATATAAAGATATTAAGATAGTATTAAGAAATACTAATATATATTAATATATTCTAAATTTGATATTTAATATATCAATGCATTGACTAGTGATAACTAGTTTTTTTCATTGATAAGGAGGATTCTTATGAAAAAAAGCTTAAAAGCTTTAGCTGTCTTATCGCTCTTCGGTTTAGGATTAGGCAGTGTTACAGCTTGTGGTGGGAGTTCAAAATCAATTACTATTTCTGTTAATGGAACTGCCGTTGGTGCTAATGGTGTTCATGTAAATGAACTTTCTACAGTTACTTTTTCGGCAACAATAGATGGTGGTGCTGAAACTGATACAGTTGTATGGGCAACAAATTCTGCTTCTGCTTTTACATTTAGCAGCACAACAGGTAATGAAGTTACAGCAACCGCAAATACACCTTCAACAACTGGCTATGTAGTTTCCGCAACTTTAGAAGGCGATGCAAGCGTTACAACAAGTATTACTGTTTATGTTGATGAGGCTACAAGAACTTACGAATTAATGGTTGATACTTCTAATGCAGTCACAACATACGATACAGGCGATGCTTTTTCAACACAAGGTCTTGTGGTTAATGCAGCTGAACTTGCTAACGGAACTGTAGTTAATTCTTATGAATTGGGAGCTGATGAGTATAAATTAACTAATGCAGCTGATGGTTCAACAATTAAAAATGGTGATATTTTAACTGAAGAAGGCTTAATGACTATTAATGTAACACCTGTTGATGATAGATATAAAGCGACATCTTTTGTTATTTCGGTAGAATTTAATGCTGTTTCTATAGTTACAACCACTCTTGACGGTTTTGCTAAAAACGGAAGTATTTTTATGAATTTCGTTTACGGCCAAACAGATAAAGGATTTGACATCTTAGGATATGATGCTCAAACTGGTATTTGGGGTGATTATTTAGTCGATTTCGTTGGAACAAATGGAATTTCTCAAATTTATCATCAAGAAAATGGTAAAGTTCGCAAATATTTTATGGAGAAAACTGCTGAAAACACTTATAACATTCTTAAGTACGATCAGCCAATGTACTATAACTATGAAGCAATTACAGACGTTACTGAAATGGCTTCATTAAATCAGATTCCAACTTATCTTGACATTTATGATGATGGCATTGAAGATGCATTAACTTACGTTGAGGCTTCTAGCGATGGTGCTTATGTGTTTACTGTTGATCCTAATTCAAGTCTTTTTAATACTATTTTAAATACATCAGGCATCCAATATGATGATGCAGTTCAAAGCGCATTAGCTTCTGGGCAAAATGTCAGTGCTGAAGTTCAAGCTGTAGCTGATGGAACTAGTGTTATATTTGATGTTTATGCCTATCCATCTTCTAATACTAATAATGTATTAGCAGTTAGATCTACAATATATACAGCAATGGATTTAAGTTCGGAATCTATCTATGGACTTATTGATAGTAATATCTCTAATTATCAAGGGGAAACAACATCGAAAGCTAGATTTGATGATGCTTTATCTAAAGTCAAAGGAAATAATTTCGATATAAATTATGGAAGCAATTTATTTGGCAATTTATTCTGCGAAATGCATGCTAATGATAGATATGTTTCTAATGAAGTTTATATTACTGATCAAACTGGCGCTACAATGGTTCAAGTCAATGGAATAGCTACTTTACCTGGCGGAACAAGTAATGTAGGTGGGGAAGAGAAAACCGTACCAGCCGGAAACTATGTATTTATGTATATTGATAACGTTACAGTTGACCAAGACTCTGATGGAAACGTTACCAAGGAATTTGCTTCTCCAATGAAGTTTATTACATCTCCAACTGCAACAGACACAAGTTATTTCCAAGCTAATGATTTTGGTGCAGAAGAATCAAATTTAAATTTGGCTTATGTTGAAGGATTTATTGATTATAGTAATTTAGAAGCTGCCAATACTTATTGGGATATGGAATATGAAGTATCTTTTACTGATAGTTCTACTCAAATGGCTGTTGAGCAAGGTTCATATAACTTCTATGGAAGTTCTGAAACAGATTTATTCAATTTCTTTGTGACAATGCTTGGTGAGGATTATTGGGATCAATTTGTTCAAATGAGAGGCCTTCCAACTTCTCTAGGACAATGCAAAGTTAATTTATGGTATCAATTAGTTGATAATTCATGGGATAATGGTCAAACGAGCTTTATTAGATTAACAACTTATTTATGTGATGGCTCAACCGACGAGGGCGCATTAGAAAATATTGGTGCAGTCGATGTAATGACTATTCATAATATTGGAAATGGGCAATCTTCTTTATTAGAAGATTTCTATAATAGCATTACCCCTACAGCTCAAAACTAATTTATTACTGAATTATTAAGAACCGTGTAAAAGCGGTTCTTTGTGCGTATTTAAGATTAACGAAAGGAGAATAGTGCATGAGAAAAAGAAAGACAGTTTTATTAGCCTTTTCTTTGTTAACTCTTACAACTCTTGGAACAAGTACTTTGATTTCTTGTGGGGAAGCAACACCACAAGTATCAAAAGTGATAGTTCAAGGTGTTAAAAATGGAAGAATAGGCGATACAATTCAATTAAGCGCTATTGTAATCGGAGATGAGACAAACTCAGTAACATGGTCTTCAAGTGATGTTGCAATTGCAACTGTGGATAGCAATGGTTTGGTTACTTTAAAGAATTCTGGAAGTGTTGAAATTACTGCTACAAGCACATTGGATCAAACCATTAAATCTTCGCCTGCTCACATCACAGTAATTTCAGGTGAAGACGAACTTAGACTTGAAATTGCTTCTTTACCAACTAAAACAAAATACAAACTAGGCGAAACTGTATCATATGATGGTATGTCCGTTATGGCTTATGCCTATGTTGGTGGGGTAAAAGATACCACATCTGCAGAGGTTTTGACATTATCAGACGTAAATATATCTCTTGAAGAGGGATCAGTTTTGAATACTGCTGGTGCCGTTACTGTTAATGTATCGAAATCTGGTTATACTGGTGTCTCGTTCACACTTACAGTTGGAGAGACAATAACTGAGAGAAAACTATATATCTCTCGTTTTCCTAATACAACAACTTATACGTTAACTGAACAAACTGATGGAAGTAAGACTGCTGTTTTTTCAACTAGAGGCTTACAAGTTCAAGAATTAACTTACATTGATGGAGTATTAGATACTAGAACAACATTGTCTTCTTCAGCTTATACTTTATCTTTGCTTGATGGTTCAACATTAACAACAGAAGGAACTCATACTATAACAGTAGCTTCTAATGAAGCAGATGTTGAATCTACATCATTTAATATTATGGTCTATACAGAAGACACTTCTGTATATGACATTATGCAAACATTACAAACAACTCAAAATTTTACTGCTGAAGTTTTTAATAATGTGGGTACAACATCCGATACTACTGGTTTCCACTATCTAAGAAGATATAACGAAAAATATTATGATGAAGTAGAATATCAAAACATAAATAACGGAACTGAAATAGTTTTTGATACAACGGGAGTCAAATCACATATTGGATATACAACTTACACAACAGGTGAAGGAGAAACTGCAGAACGAGGTATTGTTCAATACACCTATGATTACAGAGGCAGGATAAAAGCTGATGTTATCGTTTCTACTGGACATGATTCTTGGTGGGATAAAGCATCCTCTGTTGCTAGATTATTTACTTTATTCAATTTAAGTGATATTCCAACCAAAACATTAAATGGGCGTTTCTTAACTACAGTTATTGACGTTGTTCCAGGCGATAATGATATGGGCGATCAAACTGTAGCAAAATATCCATTAGTTGCAAGTTTCTTAGATTATTGTGGTTGGTCAAGTTCTTTGATTACAATTATGAATCGTTTCACTATCAGCTTTAATAGTGATAATAATCTTGAAATGACTGCGGATTTTGGAAGTTATGGTTCAACAAGATTGGTTATTAGCAATATTGGAACTACATCTGTTGAAGAAATTGAACTTGCACTTGCTGAAACACCAGAAGATTTAGTTCCTGACATGGACCCTGATGATTCAGTTGTAACTCTTGCAACTGCATTTAAATTAAACAATTATACTAGATTTGAATATGGCGATAATGGTGTAGCTAAAGATAGTCCTCAAGCTTATTATAACGAAGATTATTATTATGATGTGGCTGGAGGGATAGGTTATGGTCTTGTAACTGTTAATGGCCAAGAAATGGTTCAAAGATTTACTGGCGGTCGAAATAATACTTTTACTGCAAGTGGTGAACCTGTTGCTTTGAATGGTCAAACTTTTATCGAATATGTTGATAGCGTAGCTTCACAAAGTTCAAATACATCACGTGGTTATGTCGCAAGTAGTATGAGCACAACGTTTGGAGATGAGACAAATCCAAATGGCCTTTTATATACATTTAGTGCCTACGCAGGACTTTCTACAGATACAACGGTTACTTATCAATCATTTGATGATCGTGCATTGCAAGATTTAGTCGATTACATAGGAAGTGGTACAACAGATGAATTCCGTTTCTGGTTAATGACCACTTATAAAGAATATGTTGATGAAAAAAGTTACACTAATGTTGATAACATTGATACTATTGAAGTTTGGGACATCAATGCTGTTAGCTTAAGCGGCTATGTTATGGCATTTGGTGATTTTGGATCAACAAATGTAAGTTGGATTGAAGAAGGACTTGCTCAAGTTGGAGCAACCCAAGCACTCGCTTTAAAATAGTTGAGGAGGAATAACTTATGAAAAGAAATAAATTGGGTTTATCTACATTACTATTTGGCGCTGTTGGTTTTCTTGCTTGTGTTACAAGTGGAGAAACAGGTTCAGTTCCTAGTGAATTATTAAATCAAAATAGTGAAATTTTAGTTGTTCTTCCTGGCACAACTAGAAGTAGAAATGAAAAAGAAATCAAGGATTCTCAAAACAATTTCCTTGCAAAACTCAACACTTTTATTGGGAGAAACAACTATACATTAACTGAAACATACGACGCAATTAACGTTGTTAAAATTAAAACTAATGAAGCTTATCTCCCTTTAATTCAATCAATTAACGGAGTACAAAGTGCTCAAATTAATCAAGCATATCGTTTTAGCGAAGTTTCAAGCGGAAAACAAACTGAAGCTGAAAAAGAAGAAGGATATGTGACTTTTGAGACTGCACCTCTTGACGCTACTGATAGCGATACTTTAAATCATGAAAACCAATCAGCAAATACTATGAACGTTCCAATGGATAATGCTGGTGGTGCAGGTAGCTTTGTTGCTATTTTGGACTCAGGTTTTTATCTTGAACACTCTTACTACAGCACATTCGATGATGAAAAAGTCGTTAATATGGCTCGTGAAAGATTCAATTATGAGGATCTTGAAAGCGTTTATGGTGATTTAACCGCATCTCATACCAAAACACTTGATCATACATTAGTTGATGATCCAACCTATGAAGGCGGAAGAACCAGTACGAATAATGCTTCAAGAGATAGAGCAGATGGCTCATTATATTGGAGTTTAAAGATTCCTTTCTATTATGACTATGGTGCAAGTAGTCAAAATAGTGCTAATGACTACGATGTCTTATCTACTTGGAGTAACCATGGTAATCACGTTGCTTCTATTACTGGAGCAAATGGAGCTTATGATGGAATCGCTCCTAATGCTCAACTTGCTTTGATGAAGGTTTTCTATGAATCTATTCCTTCAGATACTACAAGTGCAGGCGGTGTTTATGCAACTGATGATGATATTCTTGAAGCATTAAATGACTGTGTCGTTTTAGGTGTTGATGCACTTAATATGTCTTTAGGTAGTGATCTTGATGACTTTACAAATAAATCAACATCAATGGATGTTTTAGATAAACTTTCTAATGATGGTGTTAATTGTAATATTGCTGCTGGTAACGCTGGTAAAGATTTGTTTAGCTCAATGAGCGTTTATAAAGATTGGTCAACAGACCTTGTTGACACTGGTGTTTTAGGAAGTTACTCTAACTCTACAACAGCTAATATTGTCGCAAGTAGCACTAACCCAACTCAATACTATGAAACAGGTATTAGAATTGATCAAGGCAGTGGAAACTATGCTGTTTTTGCTTATGATGATCAAGTTGATTATACAGAAGGTAATGAATATGGAATTACCAAAGAGACTGAACACCTGCTTGCTGATATAACTGAAGAAACAGGTTCTGACTCTATTCAATTAGTTACAGCTGGCAATTCAGATTCTACAGGTAATTTCTACGGTACAAGTGCCGATTATCAAAAAGTCACTGCTGAAAAAGGCGCGGATTACTTTAGAGGCAAGGTTGCTGTTGTTGATAGAGGAAGTAATTCCTTCGTCGACAAGGCTCAAGCCGCTGAAGATGCTGGATGTGCAGGATTAATCGTTATTAATAATGACCCTACAGCATATGAATTTAACTTTGGAATGAGCTGGGCAACCGGAGATGCAAGTGGTGGTTATTCAGTTCCTGAAATTCCTGTTGTTTTCGTATTATATGCTGATAGAGAAACAATTCTTGATTCTTTAGATGCAGTTGTTTCTGAAAGCGACGGGTCAACACTTTGTTACGCTTCAAGTGGCGAAAATACAACTCTTATTGCTGATAGAGAAGATGTTAATCCAAAAGCTTGGCAACTTAGTGATTTCTCTAGTGAAGGCGCAACATCAACACTTGATTTAAATCCTAATATCTCAGCTCCAGGTACATCTATTAGAGGTGCTGTCTTAGGTGAAGCTAATTCTCAAGGACAAGTTCCAGAAAGTAATCTTGATCCTAATTCAGTTGGTTATTTAAGTGGTACTTCAATGGCTACACCTAACTATACTGGTATTTCAGCCTTATTATTAGGTGAAAAACAAGCAGAAACTTTTAAGGAAACAGGCCATCTTTTAACAGATGAAGAAAGACTTAGTTATCTTAAAACTATTACAATGAGAACAATGTCTACTGCTGATCAGTATACATTAGAAGATTATGTAATGTATGATAACTTCACTTCTGAAGATACAAAAACTGATGATGATTATAAAACTCCAGTGACCATCTATAAAGCTGAAGGTACAGCAACTGAAGTTCAATATTCACCAAGAAAGCAAGGCGCAGGTGTTGTTAATGCTGGTGATGCAATTAATTCAGATGTTTATCTTGAAGGCTTAATTCCTGATGAAAAAACTGGTAATTATGCAACTGATCTTAATACTGCTGAAGGAAATAACTTTGCAAAAATTGAATTAAGAAATAATGAAAAAATTGCTAATGGCAACATTTCTCTTGGCTTTAGACTTCATAATGAAGGTGATACACCTAAAACATATAATGTTAAATTAAAGGTTTTTGCTCCATTAATTAATAAGTATCATAACCATGACAATGAACTTGCTAATTATGTTGCAAACGATACTACATTTGAGGGCGCTGAACTTCAAACATCATATGACAAACTTTTAGAAGAAGTTGATCTTAATATTGAAGTAACTGTTGATGCAAATTCTACAACTTCAAAAACTGTTGAACATCCAATCTCAAATGAAAGTAAAGAGTATCTTGCTAAATTTAAAAATGGTGCTTTCCTTGAAGGATATCTCATTTTTGAAGATACAAGCGCTGATGGTATTGACCTTTCAATGCCTTACATGGGATTCTATGAAGATTATGGTCAAGCTGAAGCTACTGAACCATTTGAATTTGAAAAAGAAGAAAGATACGATATGACAACCGGCAATACTGATGGTTTTGTCTATGGATCAGATCTTATCAATTATCTTGGTGCAAATTCCTATTCTAGAAGTTATATCAATACTAGTTCAATGATTGTTGGCGCAAGTTATGATGATTACCAAGCTTACAATAGAAAATCTGGTGTTTTAACTAATTCAACAAATCCTGCTAACTTTGGTAATGAATTATCTTATACCAAAGATGGTGATAACATTACACTTTATGTTGGAAGTGATGAAACGGATGTCTTATATATTCAAGAATTTGTTTACCGTTCACTTTCAAGTGAAGTCGTCGAAATTAAAGATGAAACTGGCGATACTGTTGCCACAGGAAATGTTAAAGATATTATTACTAACCAAAACGAACTTTATAAATCACATGTAAGTAGTAGTTATATTAGTGATTATTCTTTAGCTCATAGAGGATATGCTGAACTTCCTTTATACTATGAAAATGGCGCTAGATTACAAGATGGAAATTATACTATTAATTTCACTTACAACTTAGTTTATGGATCAACTCAAACTAAAGAATTTAATTTAGTTATTGATTCTAAAGCTCCTGCAATTGTTTCTAAATCAATCATTACTGATAGTAACGGAAATAAAACATTAAGACTTAAATTTAATGAAATCTATATTCCTTCTAACAGTTATGTCCATATCAACGCTGATACTGTTACTGATTTTACATTAACTAAAGTTAGTGATGGTTATTACCTTGATATTAAGATTCCTGAAACATTAGAAGGTGACAAGCTTTATATCAATATTAGTGATGGTACTTATAATTATAGTTACTATCTTGTCAATTCATCTGACCTTGAAACTGGATTAATAATTGAAAGTGATGCTTTAACTCCTGGTTCAACATTCAGTTATACCAAGACAACTGAAGGTAAAAGCAACAATATTGCTGATAGATATGTTATTGAAGCTAAAGATTATACTGGTGGTGATTTAAATCTTGGAGAATATACAGTAATTCTCTCTTATCCAAAGAGAATTAATTCTGCCGCTAGAGTATATGGAGTTACAAGTAGTGGAAGTAAAGTTAGCATCAACTATACAAGAATTGATGATACAACAATTACATTTACTACAACATATACAACCTTCACTGTTGAAGATAATGGTAAAACAAATGATTATATCACTGATTCAGGCAACGCAAGCGTTTCCTTCACACAAGATGTAGAAGGTGGAACAGTTTATGTTGATAAAGTTAGTGGTTTCAATGGTGAAATTTCTACAATCTATGCTATTCCAGATGCTGGATATAGAGTAAGCAGTGTTAAAGTAAATGGCGTTGAAATCGCTAGAGACTTCAATGGAAATTATCAATTTGTCTTAAGTGGTGGCGTAAACGTTGTTGAAGTTACCTTTGTAACTGCTTAATTCTAGTAAAATTTTGTTAAAACAATAAGAAGGCCTTTGTGCCTTCTTATTGTACCTATTTAGATATTAAAAACCTGCAAAAATTAACTATTTTATGAAATTAAAGACAAGAAGAGAAATTGATTTTAAAAGATTTTTTTCATTATACTTAAGCAGATTTCTTATCGCTTTAATTTTGACGATTGCTCTTTTAATTACAATAGTTCTTCTTAATTTAGCAGGTGATTATCTTGTTTCTTCATTAAATGCTAGTTCTATTGATTTTGTTTTAATGATTGCTGCTGCCTTTTTCTCGGTTGCAACAAGAAAGGGTTTTTTTGATATTTTCGCTTATAGTGCGATTAGATTTGGTGCTCATTTAAGACCTAATAAAAAAGATGACGAAGCTTTTTATGGGGTTTACGATTATACAAAAACAAAAGAGATAAAAAGATTAGACAGTAAATATTTTTATATTATTTATCTTGTCTTAGCTGGTATTTACTTAGTAGTTACAATTATTCTTTATATTATTTATAGGGTGAATTTAGCGAGCATTGTTTAAGTCATGACCTTAAATATCTATTAATCTATATTAGTTTATTAATTTATAGGGTTGACAAAAAATAATACTCATTTATTATTCTAACGACTATGAACTTTTTAAAGTGATTTTGAAAGGAGTGTAATTTATGAGAAAAAGAAAGGCAATATATGCATTAAGTGCGCTTTTACTCTTAGGTGGAGTAAGTGTTGTTGGCTTAACAAGCTGTGGTCCAACTGAACCAGATCCAGGTCCTAATCCTGGTCCTGTTGTAGATACAAAAATTGATGGTTTTACTCTTGAATTGTCCGGAAGTAGTGAAATCGTTATTGGTGAAACAGTAAATGCTGTTGCAACATCAACTACAGCAGGCGTTGATGGTATTTTTACATATGACTTAACAAGCGGACAAGGCGTTGTGTCTGTCAATGATAATGGTACCGTTACCGGTTTAACTGCTGGAGAGGCAACAATTACTGTTACATGTTTAAATTTAAAAGATACTGTTCCTTCATCTGAAGCAACAAAAACAGTCAGTGTTACAGTTACTGGCGAAGCTGAATCAACAAATGGTAATGCTTATAACTATGTTGCAAGTTCTTATGAAGAAAAACTTGATATTTTAGGTAAACTTGAAAAATATGCTGTTGATAACCATTTAACTGGTATTACTTTATTTGAAAATGGTGGCTATGTCATGTATAGCGATCGTATTGAACGTCCAACTAATGAATATATCACTGGTTATGGTATGGGTATTCTTTCCGAAGGAAGAATTACTTCTGATATGGAAGCAGAAACTAATACTGCTTGGAAGAGATATTATCACTCTTATGGTGGCACAACAAATAAACAGAACTTTAACTATTTAGATGATACTGGTAGTGAATCTGCTGATTTATATGGTTATATTTCTTCTACTTACTATGGTCAAAAGTTGAATTCTAATAATACAGGTTATGATTGGTACCCAGTTCTTGCTAAAGTTAACCCAGAAACCAATGATTTCATGCCTCAAGCGTTAAATGAAAACTCAGCAACTCACCTTGCGACGCAATATAAAGTTTATGTTAAAACTGGTAAAGATGGCTTAGTTTACAATACTCTTTCTGAAAAAGGGGGTAGACAAGCTAATTTTGCCGGTAGAGAAGTTAAGCTTGAAGACTACGCAATTCCATTTATGCTTCTTTTAAATGGTAAAATCGGTCTTGCTAGAAATACTGACTACACATCTGATTCTAATAACGCTACTTTAAAAGGTGCTAGAGCATTTTCTGATTTAACAAAGAGCGCAACTGATGGCGGTGATGTTGAACGTTACATGAAAACTTTCTACTCACTTGTTGGTCTCGAATTAAACGAAGAAGAAAGTTCAATTACATTTACATTCAATACTCCTGTTAATCAATTCACCGCAATGACTAACCTTTCTTCAACTCTTAATTCGCCAATTCCTTTAGATTTTATTAAACAATTAGCTAGCGAATGTAAGGACACAAATAGTAATACAATGTATTCAACTGCCATGAAAGATGCTTATGGTACAGTCAATACTCATGATCAAAATTACACTCCAGTTGATAACGTTTTATCTTTAGCTCCATATGTTCTTGAAGAAGTTAGTCCAACATATAACGTTTATAAAAGAAATCCTAAATGGGTTGAATTTAATACAAATTATGAACAATATGATGATACAGTAAGTTCAAGATATTCTATTGAAGGTATTAAGATTAACTACCTCCAAGGTGCAGCTAGTGATGTTAACTACGCATTTAATCAATTTATTAATGCTGGCACTTTAGATGCTGTTTCAATTCCTAAGGATTATATGACTCAATATATCAATGATCCTAGAACAACAATTACTGAAGGTGATTCAACCTTTAAACTTAATTTAAATACAGCTACACAAGCAGAGCGGGATGTACTTTTTGAAGAAAGTAAAGCCGAAAGCCCATATACTTGTAAACCATTAATGAGCAACGATAACTTTGTTAATGCATTAAGCTTTGCTATTGATAGAGAAACTTATGCAACAACAAGAGGAAGTGTCCCATCACAAAGCTACTTTGCTCCTGGATACCTTTGGGAACCAGAAAAAGGTTTATCTTATGATGAAACAGCTCAACATAAAGCTGCAATTGCTGAATATTCTCCAGAAACAAACGGCTATAACCTTGACCTTGCAGTTCAATTAATGGATACAGCAATTACTGAAGAAATTAATAAAGGTAATTATAATGGTTATGGCGACAGTGAAACAATTGATATCTATTGGATGAATACAACAGATAATCAAGAATATGGAAATGAACTTGTTGGCTACTTTAATAATGCATTCCAAAGAACAACAGCTTATTCACGTGGATTTAGAATTAACTTTGTTAACCACAATGGTTCAACTAACTATCAAGATGTTTACGATAGAATGGGAAGAGGCCAATTTGATTTAGCTTTCGGTTCTGTTTCAGGTATGCAACTTGATCCACTCGGATTTATGGAAGTTTTAAAGAGTGATAATACATCAGGATTTACTCTTAACTGGGGTCTTGATACTTCTGAGATTAATACAGCCACAGGTAATTACATTAACTATGATGGTAAGATTTGGAGCTTTGATGGTTTATGGACAGCTGCCACAAAAGGTGCGTTAATCGATGATGCCGGAAAAGTCGAAAAAGACCCAATTTCATTAGGAAGACCATCAAATCAAGTTGGTGAAGTTAGTGTCGAAGGAGAAGATGGTGAATTCGATGCTTGGGATGTATATTTACAATTCACTCAAGAAGTTCAAGCAAGTGGTGTTTCATTTAAAGCTTTTGCAGATGCTTCAAGACAAGAAGATGAATATGCAACTGTTACAATTACATATACACCATCTGGATCAAGAACAAGTAGTACTGTTGTCTTAAATGCTAACTTAGGTCAATTATTTGAATATGACACAACCGCTTTAACTGAGGATGGCACATTTAGAAGATCTACAGCTGGATTTAGCATCTTTGTTCCAAAAGTCTTGAATGAAAATTCAACATTTGGACAAGTCGCTGACAATAGCGCTATTGATTTATCTTCCTGTTCAAGAGTTGCTGTTACAGTTTATGCAACTTACTACATGACAATTAATGATGTACCAGTTTCTACAACTTTAACAACTAGCGCGATTACCATTAAATAATATAAACAAGAAAAATTCGAATGAAATTGACGCTGAAAGGCGTCAATTTCTTTCTATTTAAAAATTAATATTTTTGATAAAATATTAATTGTTTTAGAGGGATTAAAGATGGGTAAATATGTAGTTAAAAGAATTGTGTTGGCTTTAATTACAGCTTTTATCATTCTTAGCGTTACTTTTATGCTGATGAGACTCCTTCCTTTCCAACAGCCTGTTGGATTCCCAGTTGATATATGGCGTTATTACGAAGATCAAGTGGAACAAGGATTTGTTGTCAGTTTTAATACGCAAGTAGAAGGGTATGGCAGTCTTTTATGGACAACAGAAGGCAAAGAATTAATTCAAGATGGTGGTTTACAATATTATTACTATCAAAGACCTATTCTTGAACAATATGGAAACTGGATTTGGAATATTGTGACAGAATGGAACTGGGGTACCTCAACCTCCATTCAAGTTAATGCAAGTGCAATTTCAATTATTGGTTCAAGACTTCCAGTTTCAATGGGAATTAATATTATTTCAGTTATAATAAGCGTTCCTCTTGGTATTGCTTTAGGTATATGGGCCGCTTTAAAGAAAAATAAGCTTACAGATCATATCATTTCAACTCTTGTTATGATTTTCATTTCTGTTCCTAGCTTTATTATCATTTCCTTACTTATTAAATTTTTAGCTTATGATTTAAATCTTTTGCCATTCCAATGGCCGGACGCAACAAGTAGTGGTTCGGCAAAAGCTTTAGGTTATGTTATTCCTGTTTTAGCCTTATGCTTTGGCTCAATTTGTGGTTATTGTCGTTTTACTAGAGCTGAATTATGTGAAGTTATGAGTAGTGATTACCTTTTACTTGCACGTACTAAAGGCTTAACAAAGAGTCAATGTATTACTCGTCACGCTTTAAGAAATGCTATGGTTCCGATTGTTCCATCTATTCTTGCTGAATTTATTGGTATTCTTTCTGGTTCAATGATTTTAGAGAATTTATACAATATTCCTGGAATTGGTAATCTTTTTGTTAATTCTATTAATTCTCATGACTATAACGTTTTAATGGTTGATATGGCTATCTTCACACTTATTAGTTTACTTGCAAGTGTTTTCTTAGACATATCTTACGGATTTATTGATCCTCGTATCAGAATGGGAGCGAAGAACAATGGATAATGAAGTTAAAGAGTTTGTATACACTGATAGTAGTGACGTAGAGCATAAAATTCATATAAGATCCAATTCTTTTGAATTCGCTCAAAAAGATAAAAGCATTCATGATACAAAATTTAAAACAAAACCAACAACCTTCTTAAAAGACGCTTTTAAGAGATTTTGTAAAAACAAATCATCTGTTGCTGGTGCAATTATCTTAGGTATCTTACTTTTAGGAAGTATTATTATTCCTATTGCAGACACTTATGATATTGAAAATCAACATCCAAACGAAACATTCCTTGAGCCAAAATTATTCCCAACTGGAACTGGTTTTTGGGATGGTACTAAAAGAATGACTGATGTACCAGTTGATCCTTCGACACTTCAAGCTGGTGATGATGGAAATACTTATGGTTATCCTTTCTCATCACAATATCCATCAAATAGTGTTTTAAATCTTTCTCCAGCCAGACAAGGTTATGTTAACACTGCAACAAGTTCAGCAAGCGGTGGTTTTATTAATTTAACCAATCTTAACGAACTCGTTACTGAAGAAGATAATGAAAGTGTTCTTAATAGTAAAACTATTTATTATCGTTCAAGCGATTTTACAATTCAAAACTTCTCTGAAGCTTTACAATATCGCTTCGAAATTACTCTCCTAGATGAAGATGTTGAAAACTACCCAATTGGTGAATATGGTGTTTTCATCACTTATGAAGCAATTGATTTAGAGAGTGGTGAAACTGCTGAATACGAACTTACATTAAAAGATTATGAAGATACACCTCAATATGTTGAAAATACTGAGACTGATGTAGTTGGCAATGAAGTTCGTACAAATAAATTAGTTATTGCAAATTGCTTATCTGGAATTAATGACAATACAGCAATCGATTTAACTAAACTAATAACAGCCAATATTGAAATTAGATTACGTCCAAATGTTAATAGCACAAGTTCTTTATTTATTAAGAGCATTCAACTTTTTGAAGGTGAACTTGCTGTTAATAATGTTAGTTGGACTGATGCTAATGCTAATGCCTTAGTTTCAAGTAGTGCTGATAATTATTGGACTTCAAATGGTAGAATCAATTTCTATCATGGTATTAGCTGGGTTTGTGATTTTACTTTTGATACCTATGCAGTACCTTACGGAAATCGTAGTCAATCAATCGCTCAAGCTGATCTTGTTGAATATATCAATAATGGTTGGTTAAGCGCCGATTTACTTCCATATAATGAAGAGACAGGGACTTATAGCAACGCTATTTTAAGAAATTGGTATCAACTATCCTTAAGAAGTCCAAACGACGCCTCAGAAATTCTTCAACCTGAATTTGAAAAATATTTCACTGATTTATCAGAAAATTATCTTCCAATTATCAGCATAACTAGTATTAGAAGTACAACTTCAAGCGGAATTACTGTTTACACATTAAACTGTGTTGTTAGCGGTTATAAAGTTCTTGGTTATACATCTCAGCCAATTTTCCTTCTTGGAACTGATAACTATGGTTATGACATGCTTAAACGTGTCTTTACCGGCTTATTAACTTCTCTTGGCTTAGGTATTCTTATTTTTGCCATTTGTTTCTCCTTTGGTTTAATTTATGGTGCAATTTGTGGATATTTTGGCGGAAATATCGATATTGCCCTTCAAAGATTCTGTGATCTTTTAAGTGGTGTTCCATGGATTGTTATTATGACAATCTGTATCTTAAATTTAGGTAGTAACTTTGGAACATTCATTCTTGCTATGTGTATGACAGGATGGATTGGCACTGCTAGTTTAACCAGAACTCAATTCTATCGTTTTAGAGATAGAGAATATGCTCTTGCTAGTAGAACACTTGGTGCAAGTAACTTTAGATTAATCTTTAAACATATTTTACCTAATGCTATGGGTACAATTATTACAAGTGCTGTTTTAATGATCCCAAGTGTTATCTTTACTGAAGCAACAATTTCTTATTTAGGTCTTGGTTTCCAAGATATGCAATCTTTGGGTGTTATTCTTTCTGATAACCAAACCTATCTTAATACGTACGCTTACTTAATCCTTTTCCCAAGTGTAATTATGGCTTTAATTATGATTAGCTTTAACTTATTTGGTAACGGTTTAAGAGATGCATTCAATCCATCGCTAAAGGGGAGTGATTAAAAATGGAACAAAATAAGTTAAATTCAGTAGACTATAAAAATACTCCTAAAGTTCTTGAAGTTAAAAACTTAAGAGTTAACTTCAAAAGCGATTCAGGGATGGTTTATGCAGTTAGAGGCGTTTCTTTTGACCTTTATAAAGGTGAAACACTTTGTATTGTTGGTGAATCTGGTAGTGGTAAATCAGTTACATCAAAAACTATCATGGGAATTTTAGCTAACAATGCTGTTGTTGAAAGTGATCAAATTCTTTATGAAGGTGAAGATTTAATCCGTGTTAGTGAAGAAGAATTCCATCGTATTAGAGGACACAAAATTGGAATGATTTTCCAAGATCCTCTTTCTTCACTTAACCCTATTTGTAGAGTTGGCAAGCAAATTACTGAAGCAACTCTTATTAATAAAAATATTTTAAAAAGACATTATAACGAATTAATTTCTAAGGAACTTGTTAACTTAAGAAACTCAAAAGCTAACGCAGATTATGAAATTAATCGACTTGATAATGAACTTAATAAAATTAATGGTTATATCAAATTCCTTAATACACCATTAAAAAATCAAGACGATGAAGAACAAATTAAAAAACATCAAGATACTATTGAAGAAATAGCTGAATTTTGTTCACTTTTTGTTCGTGATGACAAGAAACTTCTTGAAGAAACAACTCATGAACTTGATGCTTTAAAAAATACCAGAGACTTTGATTCTCGTTATCTTGAAGAAGAAATCAATTCTAAAAAGATTGAACTTATTAATGAAAAACTTGAACTTCTTAAAACTGATTCAACAAGTTATGAAGGAAAAGAAAATCTTGATAGTTTAACAATTAGAAAAGAATTTTTAGAAAAGTTAAAAGAATATACTTTAAAAGAATATAAAACACTTAAACCTTTATTAAAAACTGCTCTTACAAATAAGAAAAAAGATGCTAGTGTTTTAAATAAAGAATATGCTTTAAAACTTAAAGCTGAACGTGACGAAAAACTTGCTAAGCTTGAAGAAGATTTGACGGTTGCTAAACAAGAATTTGATAATACTTTTGCTAATGCTAGCGAAGAAGCTAAAAATAATCTTGCTTTAATGACTGCAAAAGAAGAAAAACCTAAAAAATCAATTCTTTCTTTCTTTAAAAAGCAAAAACAAGAAGAAATCAATATCTCTAAATTGGGTAAACAAGAAGAGAAAATCACTACAACTGGTGATGACGAACTTGATAAAGCTCACTTTAAAGTAAAAGATATTGAAGATCAAATTAAAAAAGTTAAAGAAGATTATATTAACTCGACAAAAGTAACTAAAAAAGAAGCTAAGAAAATGGCTCTTGAGGTTATGAGAGAAGTTGGTATTCCTCTTCCAGAAAAACGTTTCAAACAATATCCATTTGAATTTTCTGGTGGTATGAGACAAAGAATTGTTATTGCAATTGCCTTAACTGCTAATCCAGATATTTTAATTTGTGATGAACCAACAACCGCACTTGATGTTACAATTCAAGCTCAAATTCTTGAACTTATTAATACTTTAAAAAGAGAAAGAGGGCTTTCCTGTATCTTTATTACTCACGATTTAGGTGTTGTTGCTAATATGGCAGATAGAGTTGCTGTCATGTATGCTGGTAAAATCGTTGAATATGGAACTGCTTATGAGATTTTCTATAATCCTAAACATCCATATACTTGGGCTTTACTTTCTTCAATTCCTGATATTGATTCTAAAGAAAAACTTGAAGCAATTCCTGGAACACCGCCAGATATGCGTTTCCCTCCAAAAGGCGATGCGTTTGCTTTAAGAAGTAAATATGCACTTGAAATTGATTTTAGACATGAGCCACCATTTTATAAGGTTAGTGATACACATTATGCTGCAACCTGGTTATTACATCCAGATGCACCTCAAGTCGAGATGCCTCGAATTGTTAAGACTCGTATTGCAAATTCAATTAAACAATATGAAGAAAGTAAATCAGTTAATCAAGAACAATTAAAAGAAGTACCAAAAGAAAGCTTCGATCTTCTTAAAAGTGTTATGCAAGAAAATGAAGCTTCAAAGAGTGCTAGACAAGCCTTGCTTTCTTCAAATATTGAAGCTTATCGTATTGCTGAAGAGGGAAAGAGTGTTATTTCAAAAGAAGATCATTCTCTTGAACTTGATGAAGTAAATCCAACTAAGGATGAATTAAGTGGAATTGACGAAGAAAATAAAGAAGAAGCTATCAAAGATATTCGTAGTAAATGTAAATATAAAGATGAATATGTTCAAAATAACATTATTTTAAGTGTCAACCATTTAAAACAATATTTCTTCTTTGGGAAAGGGCCTAATCGCTATAAGTTAAAAGCTGTTCATGATGTTTCTTTCCAAATTAAGGAAGGAGAATGCTTTGGTATAGTTGGTGAATCAGGATGTGGTAAAACAACAACTGGTCGTTCAATTATTAGACTTTATCATATTACTAGCGGCTCAATTTATTATAAAGGGGTCAGAATTGGTGCTGGTAGTAGATGGAATGTTAAAGAAATTAAATACACCAATTTAAGGTATAACGCTAAGGTTAAAGAACTTAAAGAATTACTTAAAGATGGTAAAATTAGCCAAGATGAATATAATTCCGAGTTTAATAAGGCTAAAGAATATCGTGATAATGTAGTTCGTGTTCAAAAAGAAAAGATCAAGCAAATCAAACATGATGATAAGCATGTGTCTAGAAAATTAATGAGCGAAATTCAAATGATTTTCCAAGATCCTATTGATTCTCTTGATCCAAGAATGACAGTTGAAGATATCATTCAAGAAGGTTTAAGAATTCAAGGCTTTACAAATAAAGCTGAAAATCATGAAAAGGTCGTTAATGTTTTAGAAAAAGTTGGCTTGATTGCTGATTATTGTAACAGATACCCACATGAATTCTCTGGTGGTCAAAGACAAAGAATTGGTATTGCACGTGCCTTAATCATGAATCCAAAATTACTTATTTGTGATGAACCTATTTCAGCACTTGACGTTTCAATCCGTGCACAAATTATTAACTTACTTAACGAACTTAAAGAAGAAATGGGTTTAACAATTATGTTTATCGCTCATGACTTGTCAGTCGTTAAATATTTCTGTGATCGAATTGCTGTTATGTATTTTGGTGAAATTGTTGAACTTGCAACAAGTGATGAACTCTTTAAACATCCATTGCATCCTTATACAAAATCACTTTTAAGTGCAATTCCTAAACCTAACCCATTAACTGAAAAAGAAAGAGTTAGAATTGTTTATAATCCACGTGAAGTTCACGATTACAGCGTTGATAAACCAAGTTTTATTGAAATTAGACCAGGTCACTTTGTACTTGCAAATAAATCGGAAATTGAAAAATACAATAAAGAAATGGCTCAAATTGACGCTAAACTTGCTAAAGGCGAAGAAATTTCAACAAGCGACATCTTAAAAGAAGAAGAAAAAGTTGAAGAAATAGTCGCTGATGAAAAACTTTCTGAAAACAACGATCAAGTTTTAATGAATGAACCTCAAAAGGATGCTATTACTTCTAATGAAAGTGAAGAAGAAAGAGTAGAAACAATTGTTGAACCTGCTCAAAATGAAGTTGAAGAAGCAAAAACTGATGAAACTGAAACAGAAAAAAGCAGTGCAACAAATGAAGTAACGCAATCTGACAAAAAAGAACCTTCTGAAATTCTTTTAAAGCAAAGAAGAGGAGAAATCAAGAAGGTTTACCATGTTAAGAAAGTTGATGGAAAATGGGAAATCATTCTTAAAGATGGTCTTAAAGTTATAAAAACCTTTGATACCAAAAAAGAGGCTGTTGAATATGCTAACAATCTAGCAAAATCTCAAGATGGAACAGTCTTAGTTCATGCTTCTAAAGGTAAAAATAAAGGAAAATTCATGAAATAAAGTTTCATAAATATTAACTTTAAATTATTAAATGCCTAGTCTGCTTTGATGCGCTAGGCATTTTATTTTCAATAATTTTTGTAATTTTTAGCAAAAAAGACTTGCGCAATTTTTTCTACTTGTGATAATAAATCAAAGCGGTTAAAACAATGCGGGAAAATTTTGTATTTTATTTAGAGAAACTTTTTAACAAATATTACAAGAAAATTGTATATTTTTTAGTCTTGGCTGTTTTATCGGTTGTATTTTATATTATCCTTTATTTTTTTAGGGATGATTCTTATATTGGGCAAGTGGATAATTCTTTTATTGTTGCTTTCACTTATTTAGGGATAGGCTGCTTATCAGCTGTAAATAACTTAGGTGTCTTCGACTTGATAGGTTATGGATTTAAAAACTCTTTCTCTTATATAGTGCATAACGAAAGAAAATATACGGATGCATACGAATATAAAACAATGCTTGCTTCAAAAAGAAAAGAAGAGCGTTTTAATCGGGCTCTTTATTCGATCATTTTCTTAATTTATATCATTGTGTTTATTTGCTTCTATGTGAACTTTAGAAGCGGAAATGCTTAATAATTGGGTATAATTAAAATCATTATATTAAGATAATATTAAGATAATTTTAACTTTTATTTTATATTTAAAAGTCAAAAATATATACTATTGCATGCAATTCGTAACGAATGCATGCTCATAATAAAAGGAGGAAAAAATATGCGTAAAAAATTTATGTTAAGTGTTAGTGCACTCGCTTTATTATCAATGGGCTTAACTGTTTTGGCTTCCTGTAGTGGTGAAAGCGGACAGATTGACGTTACAACTGGTGGTCTTTTAGCGCCACATTTTGATTTATATGTCGATGCTCAAGCTGATGAAGGCGCTGAACTTGATAGAACTCGTCTTTCTTCAGGGGGCGAAGCTTTAGTTACAACTGGACAAAAGGATGTTACAGTTCACGCTTTTGAAGCTCCAGTAGGTTCAACAGTAACTTTTACAGTTACTAATAGCGATGGTAGTGAAGCAGAAGGATTTGCCATCGATACTGATGGAAAAATGACAGTTCCACAAGTTAGTAAAAGAGAAGATTTCACTCTCACTGCAACTGCCACTAAAGACGATAAAGCTATTAAGAAATCTTTAGCTTTAACTGTTATTCCAGATTCTTTACTTGCTCAAGATGAAACTTTAGATTGGACTAGTAAATCAAATGATGAACTTGAAACTATTTCAGGTAAATTGGAAGAATACTTACTTGAACATGGTGGACTTGGAATGCCTACTTATAAAGGCAGTGGTTATAACAAGGTCTCCTCAAGATTAAGATCTGAACTTACCGAAGATAAAAAGGTAACTAATGATGCTTATGTTACTGGTTTTGGACTTGGAACTTTTGAATACCTTTGGGTAGCAGAAGATTCACCAACCGAAACTAACTCAAGTTGGAAAAGATATTACCATACTGAAAATGGTTTACTATATGATAATGTTAATCCTTATTTAGCAACTGGTAACGTCACAACCGAATACTATCGTTACATCAATGCGCAATACTATGCACTTTTATTAAATGCTAAAAAGAGCACAGAATTTTTCCCTTCATTAGCTCGTGAATTACCACATCCAATCGATGCTGAAGGTAACGAATTAGGTGTTCACGCTCCAGGTTCATTTAACAAATATAAAGTTTATTTAAATACCGATAAAGCAGGTACAGCTGTTACCTATAATTATAATGGTAAGGCTGGAACTGTCGCTTCTAAATATGGTGGCACAAAAGCTACTTTAAAAGATTATTTAACTCCATATTTATTAAGATTTACTCAATGGACTCAAGCTACAAACGTTTCTCAAATGATGGGGCAAGCTAACTCTATTAAGGGTCTTGGTGAATATTATGCAGCGACGGCTAAAAAACCTAGTGACGGAAAAATCGATGTTGATCAATTTTTAAGCATGGTAGGTATCACCTTAAATGAAGAAGAAGGTTCAATTACTTTTGAATTTGAAGGTAGCTTTACAACTGACTTTGCAGCTTATTATATTAGCAATGATGCACCAATCCCACTATCGATGATTGAAGAAATGGGCAAAGGCGATGTTGCTGAAGGTTTAAAGGTCTTTGGCTTTAGAAATACAGCAACCAAAACTGAAGTTATTGATAACGTTCTTTCTACTGGGCCTTACATGTTAGAAGAATTTTCAACTGATAATAGAATTGTCTATAAGAAAAATCCAAATTGGCACGTTAAAAAGGATAGTGCTGGACGTGATGTTTATAAACTTGAAGGATATGTTGATACCTTTAATAGTGCTTTAAAAGATGACACTAGCGGTGAACTATCTTATCAAGAATACCTTGCAGGCAACCAAGATACTTCTGGCGTTCCTTCCTCGGTTAGAGATGCTGAAAAGAATAAACCAGATACAATTTATATTGCAGATAGTGGTAGTTCTAACAATTTAGCTTTTAACACATTAAGTCAATTGGATTGGTTATATTTACACGATGAAAAAACTGGAGTCGGTAGTGCTTATAATGATCCATCTCAATATAGTGGTCGATTTGCAAAAAACGAATATCCAAATAGAGAACCAATCATGTCTAATAGAAACTTCCAAAAAGGATTAGTTACTGGATTGAATAGACAAACTTGGATTGATTCAACTTTAGGAAGTGGAGCTCCTGCGACATCTTACTTCTCAACAGCACAAAAAATGTCTCCAGCTGCTAGTGAATCTTATAACGATACTGAAGCTCATAAAACGGCTGTAAAAAATGTATTTGGTACAGATGGAATTTCTCCAACATCCAATGCTGCTGGTATTAGATATATGAGATCGGCTATTAAAGAAGAATTAGATGCTGGACATTACGTACTTGGCACAGCTGATAAACCAACCGAAATTACTCTCGATGCTGTTCATTATCACATTTCATGGACTGAAGCTTATCAGCCAATTTATACAGCTTTAGAACAAACATTTGCTCAGGCAGTAAAAAGTGTAGCTGAATGGAATGCAGGAGATAAACCATTAATTACTTTAAAAATTAATGCCATTACTACTGAAGATGCTGATTCGATGTATATGCCATGGTGTAATGGAACATATGGTGATATCTCATGTGGACAAATCACTGGCGGAACTTATGACGTTTATGGATTGTTCTATTTGTTTGAAAGTAGAAACTATGCAGCAAATCTTAACCTTTGGCCTTCAGTTTTAACTGAAGTTCCAAGTGCTCGTATTGAAGTTGATGGAAAATATTATTCCTTCGATGCGGCAGCATTTGCTGGAATCACAACTGTTGAACTTGGAGGAAATGGAGAATACGCTAATAGATATTAGTGTTCATTTCTAAGAGTTTACTGACATAAGCGGTACATGGTAAAATAAAACCGCAAAAGTAAGATATTTACTTCCATCTAAATGGGTGGAAGTAAGACAACAAGTCCCTTTTGCGGGACTTGTTGTCTTACTACAAGAAGTTAAAAGAGAGGTCTTTATGGTAAAATATGTTATTAAAAGACTTGTCTTGGTATTGTTTACAACTTTTATTATCTTAAGTTTAAGCTTTATCTTGTATAAGTCACTACCGATTGAATTGCCAATGGGAAAACCAGAACAGGTATCTCAATTTTTAAATGAGCAATATATTTTAGGATATGTAGTTCGTTTTACTGAGCCTACGGCTGGATACGGAGATCCTTTAGGAAGTGTAAATGGTTATCAAATTGCTGGAGCAGGTCCTTACTATATCTATTATGTAAGACCTATTTTTGAGCAATATTTTGTTTGGTTATCAAATATATTTACTCGTTTTGATTGGGGATCAAGCGCAACATTATATCCTAACCAAGATTGCATGATGATAATCATGGAAAAACTTCCTGTCACTATCCAATTAAATCTTATTGCAACTTTAATCTCAGTTCCAATTGGAATATTAATAGGAATAGTGGCTGCTTTACATAAAGATAAACCATTAGATCATGCAATAAATATCATAATTATGGTGATAATTGCCATACCTTCATTTATTACCATCCTTTATTTGATGCTTATTTTTGGTTATAACTTACAATGGTTACCTACTAGATGGCCTCAAGATGATGCTCCTCTTGCTGACAAGATTTTAGGTTACGTCATTCCTGAATTATCCTTATGTCTAGGCTCAATTGCTGGATTCGCCAGATTTGTCAGAGCTGAATTATGCGAAGTTATGAGCAGTGATTATCTTCTTCTTGCTAGAACTAAAGGTTTAACGAGAAGACAATCAATTATTCATCACGCATTACGTAATTCAATGGTTCCAGTTGTACCTATGATTATTGCTCAATTTTTCTCAATTTTAGGTGGATCAATGATATTAGAGAACCTTTATAACATTAGAGGTATTGGTTCTTTATATATGTCAGCTTATGGAATGAAAGATTGGAATTTATTAATGGCGGATACCGCTTTTTATACGATTATTGGGCTTGCAGCAAGTGTTCTTGTTGATTTAAGTTATGGATTTATTGATCCAAGAATTAGAATGGGAGCGAAGAAGTAGTATGGAAGAAAAGAAGTTTCAATACGTTGACTGCTATTCAAATTCTCACGAAATAACTTTAACTCCTGAAGATTTTGAATTAGTACAAAAAGACAAAAAAATACATGATTTAAAATTTAAAAATAAGCCTACAACCTTCTTTAGAGATTCTTTAAAAAGATTCTTAAAAAATAAGTCGAGTGTGGCTGGTGGCGTGATTCTTTTTGCAATTGTTTTTCTTGCAATAATAGTGCCATTTTGCGGAGGAAATGTAGATTCTTTTAATATTAATTCTCAAAGCGCGGTTACTGGATATTTTGGTATTAAATCAAGAGCAGCAATTGCTCCTAAACTTTTCCCTGCTGGAACTGGTTTTTGGGATGGTACTCAAGAGAAAAAAGAAATAGTTTTTAATCAGGATACAAATGAACCTGTTGGCTATCCTATAAGAAGCGTTAGTAAACTTGAAACTTGGGAAGTTGTTGATACGATTCCTGGTGAGTATGGAAAGGGTGGCGAAGCAATTTTAACTTATACAAGCGCTTCAACTGGATCAAGTTATTATGACAATCCAGCTAATTATCATTCAACGAGCTATAATTGGGATTTTAATTACGATTATACGATTGAATATGTTTTTTCAAACGAACTTCCAAGCAATTATTCGGTGGGTCAATACCGTATTTCGCTTGTTAATAACGAAAATGGCGAATTAGTTTATTATCCTTTAACGGGCGATGAAAATTTAACTAGCGGAAAAACTGGTTACTTTCAAGAAGGTTTTGTTTCTAATTTTTCAAGTGGTGATGAAGCGATAAGCATCAATGTTAGCGAAAAAATGAAAACATATACTATTGATAAACTTGATGATGCCTATATCAATATTGATGTTTCTAGAAATGTTAATGGCGAAATGAAAAATGCTATTGCTATAAAATCACTTAGTATTTCTTCAACGAGTGATCCAAATAAAGATGATTTAGCTAAACGAAGCATTAAAGATGGAAATTCGGTTTTAATTCAAACTGAAAATGTCGCTAATGAAAATAATACTGGTTCAGTTAAAAATGTAAGTTATTGGAGTGGTTCAAATACATCTACAGCAGGCAATAACATTAAATATGTTTATTGCAATTTCGTTTATGATCAATATGAAGATATATTTGGAGTTGCTAAATTAACAATTGATGATTACAAAATTTCTGAATGGGTGAAAAGTGGAATCATTTCTTTTGAAGTTGGCGGTCCAACAACCGATCAAGCCGAGCTTGCTTCAAGAATTAAAATATTAAAACCGGAAGAATGTCCAATTGTGAAGATTTATGAACAAATTGGAACTCCTGAATATGACCCAGTATTTGATGAATATTATAATTTCCAAATTGTAGCCGATTGTTCTCAATATAAGATGCTTGGTTATGATTCAATGCCTTCATTTATATTTGGAACTGATAGAAAAGGTCGAGATTTCTGTAAAGTAATTTTCAATGCTTTAAGAACATCGTTACTTCTAGCAATATTTGTCAGTGCAATTAACATTATCTTTGGCTTAATTTGGGGTTCAATTTCTGGATATTATGGTGGCTGGACAGATATTGTAATGGAAAGATTTTGTGATATTTTAAGCGGAATTCCTTCAATCGCGATTATTACTCTTTGTATTCTTTACTTGAATAATGATGTGGTCGCCTTTTTACTTGCAATGTTCTTGACTGGCTGGATGGGTGTTTCAAGCCGAACTAGAACGCAATTTTATCGTTTTAAAGGCAGAGAGTATGTTTTAGCTTCTAGATCTTTAGGGGCAAGAGATTCTCGACTTGTCTTTAGACATATTTTGCCTAACTCATTAGGTACTATCATTACTTCATCAATTTTAATGATTCCTAGCGTCATATATAGTGAAGCAAGTATAGCTTACCTTAATTTAGGTCTTAGTTCAGAGATGATGTTTGGTGTTATTTTAAGTGAAAACAGAAGTGAGTTTAATTCTTACACAGTATATTTACTTGTTATTCCTACCTTCATTATGCTCTTACTATTGATTGCGTTTAATTTGTTTGGAAATGGATTACGTGATGCATTTAATCCACAACTTAAAGGGAGCGAATAGATATGGAAAATAAAGAAGTAGTTTTATCTGTTAAAGATCTAGCCGTTTCCTTTAAAACGGATAGAGGTATAGTTCACGCTGTTAGAGGCGTATCTTTTGACCTTTATAAAGGCGAAACTTTATGTATTGTTGGTGAATCAGGTAGCGGAAAATCCGTTACTAATAAAGCAATCATGGGGATAAGTGCAGCAAATGCAATTATTGAAAATGGATCCATAATGTATAAAGGTGAAGATTTAATCAGAGTCTCTGAAGAAGAATTTCATCGAATTAGAGGTCATGAAATTGGAATGATTTTCCAAGATCCTTTAAGTGCGCTTAATCCTGTTATGAGAATAGGTAAACAAATCACTGAAGCGATGTTAATTAATAAAAATATTTTAAAAAGATATTATCAAAATTTAATTATCAAAGAATTAACCGCTTTAAGAAATGTTGAAGCTAATGCTAATTTTGAAATTAGCGAAGCTGAAAATGAAATTGCTCAAAATAATGAAACAATTAAAAAACTCGACGCAATCATTAAAAACCATAATTCTTTATCTTCAAAGAGTGAAAAGAATGAAAAGGATGTAAAAAAACTTGAAAATCTAAGCGAAGAATTTAATAAAGCTCAAGAAGATTTTACAAATTACATCAACATGGTAAATACTAGTTTAACTAGTAAAATTGAAAAGTGTAATGATGTTATAGCTTCTAGTGATAAAAAAGTTGCTGAAGCAACTACCAATCTTAAAAAAGAGATTAGATTAAATCGAAAGAAAAGATATGAAAAACTTCTTGAGTTTTATAAAAATATTGAAGGGAAATATAGTGCTGATTTTTCAAAATATAAAGAAACCCTTCAAACAAGAAATTCAGATTTAAAAGTTTTAATTAAAATAACTAAAGCTAATCTTAAATTTTCTTTGCCTGCTTTGAAAAAGGATTTTGCTTTAAGAAAGAAAGAAGCTAAAAAAGAAACTAAGCTCCATAAAGAGGAATTAGCTAACATTCATAAAGCTAATCTTTCTAAATTAAATGAAGATTTAGATAAAAAAACCCGCAAAATTGAGGAATTTATTGGAAATTTAAGTGAAGCTGACCGCGAAAATGTTTTTAGAGTTTTAAAAGAAAACGAAAAGAAAACAAAAATTAAGAAAAAATTAGAAGGCAAAAATAGAGATATTAATATTTCTAAACTTTCTAAAGATAATAGTCTAGATTTAGAAAAAATTCCTTTTGATGAACTTGCTAAATTATATGAAGAAGTAGACAAGATTAAAAAAGATATTAGTCTTGAAAATGAGAATTATATCAAGCAAACCAAAATTACTAGAGCTGAAGCGAAAAAAGAAGCTTTAAAAGTAATGAAAGAAGTTGGCATACCTCTCCCTGAACGAAGATTTAGACAATATCCATTTGAGTTTTCAGGTGGTATGAGACAAAGAATTGTTATTGCAATCGCTTTAACTGCTAACCCAGATATATTGATTTGCGATGAACCTACAACAGCACTTGATGTTACAATTCAAGCGCAAATTCTTGAACTTATTAACAAACTTAAAAAAGAGAGAAATCTATCTTGTATTTTTATTACGCACGACTTAGGTGTTGTCGCTAATATGGCAGATAGAGTTGCTGTTATGTATGCTGGTAAAATTGTCGAATACGGAACAGCTAGAGAAGTATTCTTCGATCCTAAACATCCTTATACTTGGGCACTTTTATCATCTATTCCTGATGTAGATTCAAAAGAAAAACTAGAAGCAATTCCTGGAACACCTCCAGACATGCTTTTCCCACCAAAAGGTGATGCTTTTGCTTTAAGAAGTAAGTATGCTATGGCAGTTGACTTCAAATATGAACCACCATTTTTTAAAGTGACTGACACACATTATGCTGCAACTTGGCTACTTTATCCTGATGCGGCAAAAGTTGAAATGCCTCAAATCGTAAAAACAAGAATCGCTAATTCCTTAAAAGCGGAACGAGAAAGAATCGAAAAAGCTAAATTAGAGGAGGTAAAAGAAGATGTTGTTCAATAAAAAAACAAAAAAAGAAATTGACGAAGAAATTTTAGAATCTTCAAAAAAACAACTTATCAAAACCTCTTTAGAAGCTTATCAGGATTCTCAGGAAACAAATTTTAATATTGAACAAGGTGATGATGAAAAATCAGAGCATCCTGTTGCAGTTGATCTTTTAAAAGATAGTAAAAATGAAGAAGAAACGCTTTCTCGAATTCGTAATTCTTGTAAATTTAAGCAAGAGTATGTAGACAACAAAATTATTTTGTCTGTCAATCACTTAAAACAATACTTCTTTTTTGGCAGTGGTCCTAATAGATACAAATTAAAAGCGGTTCACGATGTTTCATTTCAAATTAAGGAAGGCGAATGCTTTGGTATAGTTGGTGAATCTGGATGCGGTAAAACCACAACTGGACGTTCAATTATGCGTTTATATAATATCACTTCGGGCTCTATTTACTATAAAGGATACCGTATAGCTGCTGGTTCTAGATGGAACGAAAAAGAAATAAAATATACTAAGATTCGTTTGCACAATAAACTTTCAGAGCTAAAAAAAGCATTAAAAAGTGGCGAAATAACTTCTGAAGAATACAAGAAAGAAGTTGCTCAAGCTAAACAATATGCTTCTAATATTTGCAAAGTTCAAAGAGCAAAAATTAAACAAATTAAGCACGATGATAAGCATGCAGGTGAAACTGGCATCAATTTAAATGAGTCCTTGAAACCATATCGTGAAGCTTTAAGTAAAGAAAACGATGGTTTTAATAACTTTAAATTAGATTTAGATAAAAAGCTTAGTGAACATCAAATTGATCAAAACGGGTATGATTCCTGCTTTAAAGAAGAAGAGAGCAAACATAAAACCAAAGTTTATGAAATCAATAAAAAGATAGAAGACGTCAAGAATCAAGCAAAGCACAATTTGATGAGAGAAATTCAAATGATTTTCCAAGATCCTATTGATTCGCTTGACCCAAGAATGACTGTTGAATCAATTATTTCTGAAGGCTTACAAATCCAAGATTATCATAACAAAGCTGAAAACCATAAAAAAGTTGTTGCTGCTTTAGAAAGAGTTGGTCTTATTGAAGATTATGCTAGCCGTTATCCACATGAATTTTCAGGTGGTCAAAGACAAAGAATTGGTATCGCACGTGCTTTAGTAATGAATCCAAAATTACTTATTTGTGATGAACCAATTTCTGCGCTTGATGTTTCAATTAGAGCACAAATTATTAATCTTTTAAATGATTTGAAGAACGAAATGAATCTTTCGATGCTTTTTATCGCTCATGATCTCTCGGTAGTTAAATATTTCTGCGATAGAATAGCTGTTATGTATTTTGGAGAAATAGTAGAGTTAGCAACAAGTGAAGAATTATTCAAGCATCCTTTACATCCATATACAAAATCACTTTTAAGTGCTATTCCTAAACCTGATCCAGTAGCAGAAAAAAATCGTATAAGAATTATTTATAATCCTAGCGAAGTTCACGATTATAGTGTCGATAAACCAAGCTTTGTTGAAATTAGACCAGGGCACTTTGTACTTGCAAATAAAGCGGAAATTGAAAAATACAATGAAGAAATGGATCAAATTGACGCTAAACTTGCTAAGGGTGAAGAAGTTTCAACAAGCGATATTTTAAAAGAAGAAGAACAAGTTCAAGAAAAAATCGCCGATGAAAAACTTTCTGAAAATAACGACCAAGCTTTAATGAATGAACCTCAAAAGGATGCTACTCTTTCTAATGAAAGCGAAGAAGAAAGAGCAGAAGTTACTCATGAGCCTGCTCAAAATGAAGTTGAAGAAGTAAAAACTGATGAAACTGAAACAGTAAAAAGCATCGCAACAAATGAAGTAACGCAATCTGACAAAAAAGAACCTTCTGAAATTCTTTTAAAGCAAAGAAGAGGAGAAATTAAGAAGGTTTACCATGTTAAGAAAGTTGATGGAAAATGGGAGATCATTCTTAAGGATGGTCTTAAAGTAATTAAAACCTTTGATACCAAAAAAGAAGCTGTTGAATATGCTAACAATCTAGCAAAATCTCAAAATGGAACAGTCTTAGTTCATGCTTCGAAAGGCAAAAATAAAGGAAAGTTTATTAAATAAATTCATTCAATTCATTAAATCAAAATATTAAACAAGGAATGCTTTTATTAAAATCCCTGCAAAACACAGGGATTTTTTTAGAGGTTATATAACAACAAGTAGTAAAAATGAATTTAATTTGAAAATAGTGTAGTTAATTATTTAATTAACACTAAGTGCACCATCTGAACAAATGACTTCGCTATTTGTTAAAGTAGTGTCTTCATGCCAACTTCCTAATTCTCCATGAAGGTTTATTTTCTTAAATTCTTCCATTGTGCCAGCATAATATAAAGTTAAAGAAGGCTTTTCATCCAATTCTGAATACATGACTCTGAATGCAGAGTTAATATCTGTAATTGAAGTTGGTAAGTAAATTTCTAAAACATTATTTTGATAAGCAAAAGAATCTACGTCAATATATGTTGTACCATCAATTATGTGATATTCCGTGCTTATTTTACCAAATGGATAACAAAGCAATCTTTTTTCAGCACCTTTTGTATATAATACACCATCAATAACTTCAAAATTAGGATTATTAGAGTCAACTTTGAAGTTATCTCCATATCCTAGTCTTGTTATACCAGAAAAAGGATTATAACCAATTGTAGTTAAACTTGCTGGTAAAGAAATGGATGTAATGTTGTTAGCTCTAGAGAAAGCGAAATTGCCAATTGTTTCTAGACCTTCATTAAATTGAGCATTTACAAGATATGAACAAAGTTCAAAAGCGCCAGCATCTATAGTTTTTAAACTATTAGGAAAATCTAAACTTGTAACAGAAGTGGAAATAAAGGATTGCTCGCCAATAATTTCTAAGCCTTCACTAAAGTTCACAGTTTCTAAACTTCTACAAAAATAAAAGGAATATAAAGGGATTTCTTTTAAACTAGAAGGAAAAGTAATTGATTCAATTGAACTTTGATAAAATGCTCCAACGCCTAAATGAGTTAAAGATTCATCTAAAACTACATTTTTAATAGCATGAATATTTCTAAAAGCATAATCTCCAATTGATTCTAAAGTAGAAGGAAAATTGATTGTTGATAAGTTTGTTGCATCTGTAAATGCATAATCTCCAATACTTTTTAATCCTTCAGGAAGAGTAACACTAGTTGTATTTAAACAATCGTTAAATGCATAATCAAGAATCTCTATAGTGCCTTCTTGAACACTAACAGCTCTATCTTTATAAGCGATAGGCATTTTAACTAAACTTGTTTCATCGTAAGTATATAAAATACCATCAAGGCTTTTAAAAGAAATATTTTCTTCATCAACAATAAACTCTTGTAATGAACGCATTCCATTAAAAGCTTGTGAATCGATTGTTGAAACATTTTTACCTATTTTTAAGTCGGCAATGTCTTGATTAGAAAATACTGAACTGTTTATAGTGGTTACTTTATAAGTCTTGCCATCGATAGTTGCTTCATCTGGAATAATAACTGGATTTGGCATAGTTGATAATGAATTTTCAAAATCAGTAATTGCAACTTCACTATCATTTAAAATCTCATAAGAAAAATCGGTTTCATTAGTCGTTACTTCTGTAAAGTTAACGGTTAGAACATTTTCTCCTTCTTGAACAGTGAAAGTGTATGTTGTGCCGTTTCTTGCTAAGATAATATCGTTTAACAATACATTTGAAAGAATATAGCCGCTATTAGGCTGAATCACAAGCGTAATGACATCGCCCGTTTCAACATTTTCAGAAAAATTTTCAGGAGTAATTTCAACGCCATTAAGATAGGCTTTTACGCTACCTTCACCGACTATCTTTATTTGAAAAGATAGTTCGGTTTGGTTGCTGTTTGGATCATCAATTGGTGGATTTGGGTCAACTGGATTACTACAAGAAGAAAGAATGAATGTTGATGAAAGAAGGGCTATTAAAAGAAACCTTTTTTTCATAATTAAGCAATAATTCCTTCAAGAGCGGTTGTACCAACATCACTATAAGTAAGTGTGTAGCTACCTGTATACATAAGTCCATCTAATGAATCATTGAAATCGTAGTAAGCAGTAATGCTTTCTAAATTACCATCAGCATCAAGCTTGACTTGATATTCATAGATAGAATCTTGTTTTGTATTAAAATATGGAGCATATCTTAAAAGGAAACAATCTGTTAATGAACTCACTTGATCTTCTTTTGAAATATAGACATCATCCTCACTATTGTAATCAAAGAATGTTCCAGAAACTTCACTTAAAATTGGAAGATAGTCTTCATATAAATAGTCACCACAGAAACCAGAAGCATAAGCGATTGAACCATCATCTAAGTAAAATCCACCTTTTCTCATGGTATAAGTTTGACTTTCTTCATCATAAGCATATGGATAAAGATGCATATCTCCAGTTGTTTCACTATCAGTAGCTGGAGCTAAATAGTAATCACGTTCTTTATTAATATCAGAGGTTTCACCTTCTTGAACTTCATGGTAATAAAGTTCATCTCCTGTGAAATAATAGTGACTTTCACTTGAACCTCTACCTGTTGAACCATCAATTGAACTTAATGTGGTATAAGAATCACTAATTTTTAATGTGTAAGAAGTGTCTGCAAATTTATCAAAAGCTGTATCAATCTTTTTAGAATTTTCACTTTCTTCATAAGCGGTTAAATGCTCAATAGGTTTTGTACCTAAATTAGAGAATGTGAATGTAGCCGAATTCGTGATTAAAGAGTAATCAAGAGTGGTGTTATCAAGAGAGACAATAGGGCTTAATTTAAAATTAAACTGCGTAAAAACGCCATTATCTACACGAATATAAGCTTCAGTTGGTAAAGCTGTCGCTCCCGAATTCAAAGAATAAAGAAGGGTTGAAGCCATTAAGCCAGCTTTATCAATATTGAGGTTATATCTTGTAAAAGCGGTTGTTGATTCATCAAGAGTAGAATCATCTTCAATAAGTAAACCAAAGATGTTGTTAAAGCCATTATCTCCGAAAGTTAAACCACCTTTAGTAGAAGCCATTGATGAATCATAGTCTCTTTCAACAACATTTCTATAATCAATTATTTCTTCATAAGCATAACCATCTTCATCTTCAAAGTAAGTATATGGGCCTTCAGCAGCAATTGTCATTCCGCTGATTTCTCTATAAGAATATTTATAGAAGGCTTTTTCGTCCCCTCCATTATAGGCAACATCAGTTTGATAAATGTTTGTATCAATTGGATCGCCTTCAATAACTAAATTGCCCTCGTTATCAACATTATATTCATAACGTTCTTGAGTGATATTACCGTGCATTGAAAAACCAGATAAAAGGTCTTCCATGTTTTCTTTTAAAACTTCATCTTCATAAGCTTCGACTTCGTTCTCAGTTGTAGTATCTCCATTTTGATTATCATCGTTAACATTAGGAGTAGAAGCACAACTTGCTAAACCGCTAAGAGCTAAAAGTGAAACTAATAATAAACTTTTTTTCATAAATCGTTTTCTCCTTATTCAGCAATAACAATATCAAATGGGGTCTTTGAACTACCTAAATCTGAGAAGGTAATTTCAAATAAACCAGAATAACCAACGTGGTCTTCATAATTTACTTCGATTCGGTCAATACAAGTTTCATCATCATTGACATAAATTTTTACACTTGTAACATAACCACTATCGATTGGAGTAAATGTATCGAAAGTAGACATGAAAATATCTCTAATGATATATGGTAAGTTATCATTAGTTGGAGAATATGAACCATCTTCATTCATATTGAAAATATTTGCATCAAGATAAGAGAAGTCGAAGCAACCTTCTTTATAGTAGAACGTATTATCGAGGTGGGAGAATCCAAATCCACCTTGGGTGAATTCACCTGTTGTTCCATTAACAGTATAAATTCTCATTCTTTTATTGGTGTCTTCAATTCTTAAGAAGAAATCATCTGCAGTAGGTTGAGTTGGAGTTTCATAAGCTTGTTCTGGTGGCAAGGTATAGGATTGAGAATAAATACCGCCTCCTACTTGTCCTCCAAGTTGATAAATTGTTAAATATGTATCTTCACCAACATATTCTCCATCAATATAAGGAACGATACGATGGGTTATTGTGATTTTATCGCTGGCTTTCATACTAGCAAGAGCGTTTTTAAGTGGTTCGTTTTCGGCTTTATCCTCTTTTTCTTTAATTAAATCAGAAGCGTTAGCTTTTCCAATTTCACTAAAGTCCATATCAATCTTATAGTTATAACGAATGTATGTTTGATGAAATCGATCTTGTTCGGTTGCTACAGTAGAACTGAGTTTAGAATCCATATTATTTGAAACAAAACTTGCACTATTTAATGTTGACTCAGTGAAATTGAATAAACGAGTAGAATAAGTAATATTATCTTGATAGCCTTCAAGAAGGGAGAACATTCCTTCAAAAATGATGTTGGTCTTTTCATTTGTTAATTCAAAACCATCACTAGTTTGTGTTAAATCATTTCTTTGAATAAGTCTAAATGGATTGATTAAACTATTTGAACCATAAGGAATTAATTCTTCATTCGTATCAACAGCTAAACCAGTAACAACAGTGTTATCATAATCAAGATATTTTAAAGCAGCATAGCCATTATAGTTAAAGGCGTTTTCGCCCATAATATAGCCATCATATTCTTGACCGTTTGTGTCGGTTAAAACTTCATAGTATCTTCTATCTAAACCTGTATAGTCATTATTGTCTTGGTAGGTTAAATCAAATTTATAAGTAGTGACTTTGGTTTGAAGATCTGTATCAGGAATTTGATAGTTTGAATCAACAAAATAACTTTCAGTGATTTTAAAAGTACCTGTTGTTTTAAATCCTTTTCTTAAATCTTCTAAAACACTATTTATAGAAATAGGTGTAATAGGAGTTTCTGGATTGTCTGGTGTATCAGGCGTTATGCCGCCACAACTTGTTGCTGTGGCGACTAAACTAAGTGCTAATAATGAAATATATTTTCTTTTCATAATACTTCCTTTCTATTTAAAAACATCGCAAATCTCAATTATTTTTAAAACTCTAATGTAATTGTGACATCTTCATCTGGCATAACAAATTTGTATGCGTTGACTGTCATACCACCTCCAATGTCAATAGTTTGTCTTTCTGTAATTTCTGTTCCATTTGCTAAAACTTTAAAATTGTTAGCGCCTTGAATCCAAAAATCAAAGTAAACTATAGTTCCAGAAACTACATCGCGATAAAAAGCAGCTCCTACATATGTATATGTTGAATCATAAATAGCAATTTCGTAATTACCACTTGGGAAGGAAGATGTGTCAACTGTTATATCGTGTGTGCCAGTATCTTCAGAGAAAGTAAGTTCTAAGGTAGCAGCATTATTTGGCATAACAAATGTGTAATAATCTTTGCCACCAACCGTAACTTCTTCAAGTGTTTCTCCGTTTAAAGTTGCTTCATCAAAAACGTAACCTTCTACATCAGCAACTTCCATATAAATAGTATCTAATGGATGAGCTTGAGTAATTGGAGTTGTTGTATCTTCACTAGAGTAGAAGCTAACTTCAACACTATCTTGAAGTGCTACTGGATCAGTAGTGTAAGAAAGAGCAAAACTAGCAGTGGTATCTGCCCATTCAGCGGTTAAAGTTAAGTCAGAAGTATGGGTGAAAACAAAAGTATAAGTATTTCCTTCAATAGTTCCCTTACCATCTTTGCCATTTTCTTTAATATTATATAAAGCTAAATTAGTATTTGGTTGAGTAAACTCAGCAGTAACAGTTTGGTTTCTAACTGCCTTTGTAATTGGATTACCTTCTTCATCATAGAAAAGACAAGTTTCATTACCACTTGCTGTGTAAGATAAGTTATATTCAACAGCTTTGGTTGTAACTACAATTTGAACTCCGCCATCTTCAACTGTAAATTGATATGCGCCATCTTCATCAAGAGTAACTGGAGTCCCATTAACAGTAACTTGATCAAGAGTATAAATATTTAACCAGTTATTCATAATGTAAGCTCTTAAATAAAGCTTTGTACCAGATTTAAAGACTGTTGAATTTGGATTGTATTCAGGAATGCTAACTAACGAACCATCAGCATTTTTAGCTGAGCCAATTTCAACTTTGGCACCTTCACCAGCTTCATAAGTGACTAAGCCACCATGAACTTCAACTTCGATTGTTTCTATTTTTAAAACCGAATCATGAGCAGCGGAAGTAAAATCAACTGAAGTGCCTCTAAAATCTAATGCTTCTCCATCAAGATAAATGTTAGAAATCTCATAGCCGAGATTTAAAATATATTCGACGTGAATTGAAGTTCCCTCTTCGACAGCATTTAAATTAATGTCTTTATAGGTTTCACCATTCATTACATAGAGACCTTTAAAGGCGGCTTCATCATAATCTAAAGTCAAAGAATAGGCTTGAAGTTCAGTAATGGTTAAAACCGAATCCCTTGAAGGCATAGTAAACATGTAATAACCTTCTTGTGAAGAAACAACATTATCATTTAAACGAACTGAAACATAAGTAGATGCATTAAGTCTTAATAAATAAGATTCGGATGGAGCAAGATTATATACTCCGTTTTCATCTGGGAACATCTCATTTTGTTTAGAATTCATAAGTGTGACAATTTCAGCACCAACTTCATTAACTACTGTAAGTGTATATGTGTCTTGTGGAATATCAGTTAAAACAACTGTTAATTCAACATCAGCTTTTGGCATAACGAAGTAATATTGTGTAGAGGATTTTGACATTACTGTGACCCCATCAATATTAGTTGTAATCTCTTTAATGGTTCTTCCATCAGGGACTGATTTAACTGTAATTTCAACACTTTCCCCGGATTTTGCAGAGTTTTTGTTTAAAACAAGCTCAACTCCATTATCTTCTGCAATAGTAATATCATGGGTTTCTTCTACAGGAGTAATAGGGTCATCATCATCAATTATTGGCGTTTCCCCACAGCCTACTAGTAATGAAACTGTAAGTAAGCTTGCTCCAATGAGCCATCTTTTTTTCATGGTTAAAATACCTCCTAAAATTATATTGTTTCTTCTTCGCGACGAATGAAAAAACAAATTTAAAACAATTTTATTGTAGGAGCAAATTAATTTTCGTCAACAAAAAATGCCTTATTTTCGAAAATCTTAATATTATTTATAGGTTTTTGGCTACTAAAATATCAAAAAATGACGACTATTATGGCGAAAACACGTTTATTTTCAAAATATTTAAATATTTTACAATTTTGTTATGAAGTGGAGTATTGATTACGAAAATTGGACATATAGGTATTTATGTTAACGAATTAGAAACAACAAAAGAATTTTTCGAAAAGTATTTTTTGGTAAAACCAGGTCCTAAGTATGACAATAAAAGAACTGGTTTCACAAGTTATTTTCTAAGTTTTGGTGATGGAGAATCTAGAATTGAAATAATGAGCAGAAAAGAGGTTGACGTTAATAATTTACTTGAAGCACTTGGATATAATCATATTGCTATTAGTGTTAGAACAAAAGAAGCAGTTGATGAAATAACAAGGAAATTAAAAAAAGACGGCTATGCAATTTTAGAGTAACCTCGTACAACTGGTGATGGCTATTATGAAAGCTTATTTCTCAGCTTTGATAATTTATTAATCGAATTGACTATTTAAAGTAATTAATTACATTAACTTAATTTTGTTATTTGAAAATAATTTTCAGAAATTTTTCGGAAATTTGCTATTGACAGAAATCGATTATAGTATAGACTAATTGCGAAGATTGATAGAGGCGCAGTTTAAAAGAGTAACTTGCGGAGAAGGCATTCTAAGAAACAAGTGAAAGGTATAACTGCCGAAACAACTTTCTAGGCATAGAAGTTGATTGGGCTATGGAAGAATATTCCTATAGACTCCTAGAAATTTTTCTAGAGGCGCTATCGGTGTAACTTGTTTATTAAGATTGCATCGAGCGATGCAATCTTTTATTTTCAAGGAGCACGCGTATATGAAAAGCAAATTTTTAGGTTTTTTCGCTTTAATTATTAGCTTGTTTAGTTTGTCTTTTTTATCAAGTTGCGGAGAAGCTACAGTTGACAATTCTCGATTAGTTATCGGAATGGAATGTGGTTATCAACCTTTCAACTGGACTATAAGTAGTGCAAGTGAATATACTTTACCAATTGATGGGACAAATGAATTTACTGATGGTTATGACATTCAAATTGCTAAATATTTAAGCGAAGATTTAGGCAAAGAAGTTGTTATTAAAAGAACAGTTTGGGACAGTTTGATCACTGATTTAAATGCCGGGAATATTAATATGGTCCTAGCAGGAATGAGCTCAACAGCAGAAAGAAGAGAACAAATCGATTTCACTGACCCTTATTTAACTAGTGATTTAGCTTTCTTAATACAAAAAGAAAATATTCCAGAAGGAAATTCTGAAGAAAATCCATTATCTTATGACGATTTATTAGTTTTATTTTCTGGCGAAAGTTTAATTTGTCAAAGAGGTGTTGTTGGAGATGAATTAATTGAAACTTATTTTTCTTCTGTTGATGAAACGATACAACATAATGACCCAGCTAATACCTATCCTTTAGCTGCTATGGATGTTGATCAGGGAGTTTCTTTTGCTATGCCTGCAGAACTTCCTGTTTGCGAGGCTATGGTAAACATTTCTCCTGATAATTTGGGTATTTTATATGTTGATCAAAGTTTTATAAGTGATGTTGATAAGGAAGGCTTATCTGTTTCAATTGGTATTAAAAAAGGAAATGATGAATTAAGAGAAGAAATTAATGCATCATTATCTAAATTGAGCGATGAAAAACGTGGACAAATGATGGGAGAAGCTGCTCAAAGAAGTGCAACAACTGATGATTCAGGTGAAACAACTACCTCATCACAAAATATCTGGACCCTTTTTACAGAGAATTTTGCTTTAATTGGGGCAGGTATAGTAGATACTATAATTCTTGCTGTTTTTGGAACAGGAGTCGGATTAATTTTAGGTATCTTTATCGCTTATGGTAAAAATTGGAAAGCTAAAGAAAGCGATAAAAAATGGTTAAAGTGGATTAAAAGAGGCGTTGTTGGACTAGCTAATTTATATTCAACTATTTTAAGAGGAACACCTATGATGGTCCAAGCTTTAATCTTTAAATATGGATGTCAAGCGATTGGCTTAAATTGGGGGAATATTTATTTCCAAGGTGAAATTGCTAATTACTTTAATGGTTGGTTTATTGCTGGTTTAATCGTTATTACTTTAAATACTGCAGCTTACATGGGTGAAATTGTAAGAAGTGGTTTAAATGGAGTTGATATTGGACAAGTTGAAGGAGCAAGAAGCTTAGGTATGTCTTCAACTAGAACTTCCATCACAATTATTTTGCCTCAAGCATTAAAAAACGCTCTTCCTACAATTGGGAACGAACTTATTGTAAATATTAAAGATTCTTCAGTTTTAAATGTTATTGCAGTTACCGAACTTTATTATCGAATGATGAATATTGCAAGTACAACATTTGCTTTCTTAGAAGCTTATATTATTCTTGCTCTTGTTTATCTTGTTTTAACTTTAATTGCTAGTGCTATTTTAAAACTTATTGAAAAGAAATTAGACGGCGTAAAATTTTCACTTAATCCATTTAGATGGGCTAGAAAAAAGGAGGTTTTCTAAATTATGGAAACTTTATTAAAAGTAGATAACTTAGCTAAATTTTTTGGAGCAACCCAGGTTTTAAAAGATATTTCTTTAACTGTTAATAAGGGCGATGTTATTTCAATTATTGGTCCTAGTGGTAGTGGGAAATCAACCTTTTTAAGATGCTTGAATCTTCTTGAAGAACCAACAAGAGGAAAATTAACTTACCTAGATAAAGTTTATTTTAGTGTTAGTAAGTGCAAAGATGATTTTGTTGATTATGCTAAATATCAAGAAGATTTAAAAAAATATGAAGATAGATTAGTTGAAACTGAAGACAACTATGCTATATATAAAAACAAGTTAATTGAAGATAAAACTAATAAAGAATATAAACTTAAAGCTAAAGAAGCAAAAAAGGAATTTAATGAAGTTAGAAAACATCCTATTTTAAAGAAAGATTATTTTAATAAAGAAGGCTATGAAGAAGCGATTAAAAATTCTCCTTCTTTTACAATTAATCAAAAAGAAATTAATGAGATTAGAACTCATGTAGGGATGGTCTTTCAATCATTTAATCTTTTTAATAACTACAATGTTTTAGATAATTGCATTCTTGCACAGACAAAAGTATTAAAAAGAAAATATGATGAAGCAAAAGATATTGCTATTAAAAACTTAACTAGAGTTAATATGCAAGATCGTATGAACTATAAAATTTCAGAATTAAGTGGTGGGCAAAAACAAAGAGTAGCTATTGCAAGAACTTTGTCGATGAATCCTTCAATTATTTTATTTGATGAACCAACGAGTGCTCTTGATCCTGAAATGGTTGATGAAGTTTTATCAGTTATGAAACGACTAGCTGAAAAAGGAATGACGATGATTGTGGTGACTCATGAAATGAACTTTGCTAAAAACGTTTCTAATAAAGTTGTCTTTATGGAAAATGGCTATGTTGTAGAAAGTGGTAATCCAAAAGATATTTTCGATAATCCAAAAACAGAAAGACTAAGAGAATTTCTTAAATTGGACAAATAATTAAAATAAATTTTTTAAAAGAAGTGTTGGGAAAAATCCTAACACTTTTTTAAATAAGCCTGCAAAAACAACTTATTTTTACCTCTTTTAGTAAATTCATTTTTTTATTTCTACATAAAAAAATCAATCATTTTTGAACTTTTTTAAAAATTTTTCTTATAAACTCCATCTTATTAATGAAGGCACCTATTTTGTCTTTAAGGAGGTGATAGGAAATTATGAAAAGTAATTTAATTATTTAAAATTCTATTCTATGTTTATCCCTCTAAACATAGATATTACTAAATTTATTTTAACTTTGAAAATACGCTACCAATACTATCGTTAATAATAAGTTTTACATTTCTATTTACATGTAATTCACTTTTGTTAATGATGACGATATTATCACCAAAAAAATATCGTATTAAACCATTTGCTGGATAGACATTTAAAGAAGTGCCAGCAATAATTAGTAGGTCAGCTTCTTGAAGAGCAATGATTGATTTTGTTAGGACCATTTCATTTAAAGGTTCTTCATAAAGGACAACATCAGGCTTAATAATCCCTCCACATTTAAGACAATGTTCTTCTGGAGCAAGCGCTAAAAAATCTTTAAGATCATAGAAACGACCACATTTTGTACAATAGTTTCTATGAATAGAGCCGTGGAGTTCAACGACATTTTTACTCCCAGCTTGTTGATGAAGAGCATCAATATTTTGAGTTACTATCGTGATATGTTTGCCATTCTTTTCTTTATCTGCTAAATATTTGTGAGTTATATTAGGTAAAGCATTTTGATTTATCATAAATTCACGATAGAACTCAAAAAACGTTTTGGTGTGATTTATAAAATAAGTGTGAGAAAGCATTTCTTCATATGGTTTATCATATTTGCTTTTCAGCTTATATAAACCATTTTCACTTCGAAAATCAGGAATGCCGCTTTCTGTTGAAACTCCGGCTCCGCCAAAGAAAACGATATTTTTAGCATTATCTATTAAGGCTTGTAACTCTTTAATTTTGTCTAAACTATTATCTTCCATAACAAAATTATAAATATTTTCAAAAGAAGTGAATAGTGGCATAATTTTAGCAATGGCGCAATGACGTAATTGGTAGCCGTATCGGTCTCAGAAGCCGATGAACCGAAAGGTTCGTGGAAGTTCAAATCTTCTTTGCGCCACCATCTTATAACTAACATTTTGATACAATTAATGGTTTCAAAATTAATGATATTTGCTCGAGAAATCGGGCTTTTTTTTCATTTCAAGCGTTTTGCTAGTAGATAAAAATTGATTTGAATCTACGGATTTTAGAATTTTGGTTCTGCTAGAAAAATGAAAGCCTACTAGCAAAACGTATATTTACTAGAAAAAGATATCCTTATGAATCCACAATTTTATTTTAATTAAGCGGCAACATAATGACTATGAATAAGTTAAATCTATTTGTTGTTTTTAGGTCGGTTTACCGATATAATATTGGTATGACATTTTTAGATTTATTAGCTTTTAAAAAAACAACAGTTTATGCGTTATCCAATAAAAGTGGGATTCCGAAAACCACTTTATTTGATATTGCGTCTAGTAAGACAGACATTTTAGAGTGTTCTGGTAAAACATTATTAGCAATATCAAAAAGTTTAAATATATCAATTGAAGAGTTACTTTCACTAGAAAAAGAAGAATCTAAAACTTTGTTGCCTTTATTTTTATATGATGCGATTTCAGAATATAGAAAATCTATACGTGAGAATAGCTCTTTATTAGATTGCTATAGCGACCAATTAAATAGTTCTATCAATGTTGCTGAAGTTGAACATCTCATTTCGAAAGAACAAGCTGATCGATTAAGAGCAAGATACTTTAGGAGATAAACACTATATGATTAATTTTACAAATTTTCCGATAAGAAAAAAGGCGTATGGGGGTGCGAATGGGAATAAACTATCGGTAGTTTATAATGATGATCTTTATATGATCAAGCTCCCGATGCACGCCATTAAAAATCCTAATTTATCATACACGAATAGTTGTATTTCTGAATATTTAGGTTGCCGTATTTTTAATATGTTAGGAGTAAAAGCACAAGAAACATTATTAGGAGTATATGAATTTCATGGAAAAGTTAGAAATGTTGTTGCGTGTAAAGATTTTACTTCTATAAACACTATATTGATTGATTTTGCATCAGTAAAAAATCAAATTATCGATTCTGCTTCAAATGGATATGGAACTGAATTGACCGATATTCTTGATACTATTGAGAAACAAAATGCCGTCGATCCTAAAGAATTAAAAGAACATTTTTGGGATATGTTTGTTATTGACGCGTTTATTGGTAACTGGGATAGACATAACGGTAATTGGGGTTTTTTATATAACCAAGAAAACGATGAAATGAAAATTGCTCCAATCTTTGATTGTGGTTCATCGTTGTTTCCTCAAATTGACGACGAATTAATTAAAAAAGTTATGTCATCTAAGACAGAAATGGACGCTCGCGTTTTTGATATGCCAACTTCTGCAATACTAGTAAAAGGAAAAAGAGGCAATTATTTTAGAATGATAACATCCTTGGAATACAGTGACTGTAATGAAGCAATCAAAAGAATCGTTCCTAAAATCAATCTTAAACAAATTAATTCATTAATTGACGAAGTGGAGCAAGCAAGTGATTTACAAAAATTATTTCTTAAAAAAATACTAAAATTACGTAAAGAAAATATATTGGATTATGCACTTATGAAATTGACTCAAAACACCTTATAGGAGTTTAGAAATGTTTAATGTTAACGATGAAATATCAATCAGCGATATTAAATACACAATAGTAAAACTTTTAGGACATGGTAAAGGTGGATATTCATATTTAGCAACAGCTGATAATAAAAAATATGTATTAAAACAAATCCATCACGAGCCTTGTTCTTATTACCAATTTGGTAACAAAATCGAAGCCGAATTACATGATTATGAGCGACTTCTTAAAACAGGAATTAGAATTCCTAAATTGATCGCGTTTGATAAAGATAAAGAAATAATCATTAAAGAATATATTGAAGGACCAGTCTTATCTGACCTAATTAAATCAAATAAAGATATAACAATTTATATTAAGCAAATGAAAGACATGCTTCCTAATATTTATAGTGCAGGTCTTAATATTGATTATTATCCAACAAATTTCATTATCAATAAGAATGATAATTTAATTTATTACATTGATTATGAATGCAATTTATACGATGCAAAATGGGATTTTGATAATTGGGGAATAAAGTATTGGAATGGCAGTGAAAAACTAATTTAAGAATGAAAATGGTATCGTTTTCTAGTAAAGATATTATCTTGCTATATTTTGTATTAAAGCGATAGCACAAAGACAATCTCGAATATCAGCACTAAAGTGCTATTTTATTTGAGTAATAGTTAGATAAAACTAAAGAAGTTTTCTTCCGATAAAACCACAAGCCTGTAAGAAGCATTTTAGGTGAGATGCATAATTGCTGTTTTACCTGATTTAAATTATAAAGAAGAATCATTGAAGGACAATGTCCCTCAAAATGTCCCTCAAAATGTCCCTCAAAATTGATTTAGCAAAAATTATTGATGCTATAAAAGAAAAACCAAGAATAACTAGATAAGAGTTAGTTTCTGTTATTGGAAAAAGTGTTAAAACAGTAGCAAGAATTCTTTGGTGTATGAATAATGGTAACTATTCCTTTTGATAGAAAAGGTTTTAATGTGAACAATGACTTCACAATAAACCTCACAATAAATTGTTTAACTGAATTAGAACGAGTTATATTAGAGGAAATTAGTAATAATTGTAAAGTTGTAAGAGATGGTTTGTAGTCTAAGATAGGTAGGTCTTCTGATCATACCCAACGAATTTTAGATACTTCGGAAAATAAAGGATATATCAGAAGAAAAAGTTAAGATAAATCAAGTATTGGAAGATTTTAAAATAATGACAAATAAAGTTATTTTCAAAAAAGATGAAGAATTTTAGCCAATAATTTTGTTTATAGAATTAGTAAAATTTAACTATTTAAATGAGCAGGTAAACCGTCATCTACGAAATCTTTTGTGCAAACTATTTATATTTTTATGGTATTATTTTTGCATGCGGTACGACACACTTTATGAAGTTTTAACGATTATTAATAATATTATACTTTGTCTTATAGGTATACCATTTTTTTTACAAGTGGTTTATATGATTTTGTTTTGGGTAAAAAAGAAAGTTTATCCAAAAAGTTCTATAAAGCATAAGGCTGCCATAATAATTGCAGCGCGTAATGAAGAAAGCGTAATTTACAGTACGGTTAGACACATTTATGAGGATCAAAATTATCCAAAAGATAAATTTGATGTTTATGTTGTAGCTCATAATTGCACTGATAAAACAGCTGAACTTGCGGAAAAAGCCGGCGCAAAGGTTTTTGTTTTGAACGACCCAGACAAAAAGCGTCATATTGTTTGCTATGCTTTAAAATATGGAATTAATGAGATTATCAAAACAGGTATAAATTATGATTTTTTTATTAGATTTGATGCTGATAATCATATTTGCCCTGATTTCATCTCTTTAATGAATGATTGCTATTCATCTGGAGTAGAACTAGCTTGCCCTTATGAATCAGCGTTAAACATTTCGCAAAACAATTTCACTCAAGCTTGTGGACTTTATTATATTTTTAATTCTAGATTTGGCGGTAGAGTTAGAGAAAGACTTGGATTAAGTGCACATTTAAATGGGCCAGGAATGATGTTTTCTAGCAATATAGCAAAAAAATATGGATATGACTGCGAAACAATTTGCGAAGACACTGAATTTTCTTTTAAAAGACTTTTGGATGGCTATAAAGCACATTATGTTGAAGATGCAATTGTATATGAAGATTTGCCTTCTACAATGAGAGACACTTACGCAAGAAATATTAGATTAGGCTCAGGTAATATTATTTTATTAAAAAAATATTCTTTAAAATTACTAGCTAATTTATTTAGGTTTAGAAAAGGGAGTCTTTCTTCGCTAGAACAAATCTTAACTTTTTCTTTTATTCCTTTATGTCCAATTTTATGCATATATTTACCAGTATTTTACATTTATTCTGCTTTGCATTTAGGTTTGACTGGTCAGTATAATGCTTTAATTAATATGCTGATTCTAATTGGTTCTATTCTATTATTTCTTTTTATTTTTATGGGCATTCTGCAAGGTTTTGTGTTAGTTTTGCTTGATTATAAAAAGATGGGAGTAAAGAAAAGACGTGAACTTACAAAAGGAATCTTGTTATTTCCTGCTTTTACAGTAGTATATTGCGTAACTATAACATTTGGTGTCTTTTCAAAACCAAGGCGGATTCCTATTAAGCGAAATCCAAATGCAGCATAATTTTTAAGTTTCCTCTTCTAATTATTTTAAAGTTTTCTATATAAACCATTTACTAAAGATTTTTGTTTTTAAATTTTAATTAAGAATAAAGGCCCTTCCAACATGAGCAAAAATAATTATGCAGTTATAGTTGAGCATTTAGTCAAAACTTATAATAAAGGTGAAGTAAAAGCAGTTAATGACATTTCCTTTAAGGTAGAAAAAGGCAGTCTTTTTGCTTTTTTAGGAATTAATGGGGCTGGTAAATCAACAACAATTAATATCATTTGCTCGATCTTATCTAAAGACCAAGGAAGAATTTTCATTGATGGCTTAGACATTGATAAAGATAGAGAGCAAATCAAAAAAGAAATTGGCATTGTTTTTCAAAATAGTGTTTTAGATCAAGAATTAACTGTTAAAGAAAATCTTGAGATAAGGTCTTCTTTTTATGACTTAAATAAAAAACAAAGAGAAGACAACCTTAAAAAGATAATTGATTTATTAGAACTTGAACCAATTTTAAAAAGGCCTATAAAAAAACTAAGTGGTGGACAAAAAAGAAGAGTTGATATTGCTCGAGCGATGATTCATTTACCAAAGCTCTTGATATTAGATGAACCTACAACTGGTCTTGATCCAAAAACAAGAAGAACTGTTTGGTCTTTAATAAATAATATCAAGAATGAGACTGGGATGACTGTTTTTTTAACAACCCACTATTTAGAAGAAGCAGAACAAGCAAGTCATGTTGTTATCATGGACAAAGGTCATATTATTGCAGAAGGTACCCCGGTTGAATTAAAAAACAAATATAGTAACGATTATTTATACAATTATTCAAAGAAAAACCATGAATTAGAATGGATTTTACATGAGAATGGTATAAAATTTAGCTTTGATGAAGAAAATGAAACTTATAAAATTGTCATCGAAAAAGGAGCATCAGCTACTGATTTTATAACAAAGTATGCTAAATATTTAAATGATATCGAAGTCTTAAAAGGGAATATGGACGATGTATTTTTAAACGTAACCGGAAGAGACATTTTAATAGGAGACGATAGTAATGATTAATAGTTTAATGAACATTCTTAACGTATTTTTAAATCTTACTAAAAGACATTTTTTAGTCTTCTTTAAAAATAAGATTAGAGTTTTATATACACTTTTAGTCCCTATTATTATTTTACTTGTATACATTCTCTTTTTAAGAAACTTAGAACTATCAACAGTTCAAAATATTTTATATGAATTAGAGGTTGAAGCGACCCCTGAATTAACAACTTATATTAGTACATTAGTTGATTCTTGGATGTTATCAGGAATTATCATTTTAAGTACAATAACGATCTCTATTCAAACTAATAATATAATCATTAATGACAAAGAAAACGGAGTTAATCGCGATTTTGCCTCCTCACCAATTAAAAATTCTTATTTAATTGGTAGTTATTTTTTATTTAATTTTATAGTTACAATGTTCCTTTGCTTGATTGTCATGGCAATTTGCTTTGTCTATCTTGCTATAATGGGTGAATTTTTCTTAACTTTTATTGATTTTTTAATTGCTTTTGGAGTTTTAACTTTATCTACAGCAACCTCAACACTTTTAACAATTTTTATTTGCTCATTCATTAAACATGAATCAACTTTAGCTAGTATTATTGCTGTTTTTTCAACGGTCGCTGGTTTTGTAATTGGAGCTTATATGCCTTTATCAATGTTCCCAGATTGGTTTAGAAATATTTGTGGTTTTGTTCCTGGAACATATTCTACCGATTTAATGCGTTTTGCATTTATGGCAACTCCTTTAGATGGTTTAAGTGGACTTGTTAGTAACTTAAATCTTGCTAACGGAGAAGAATTAATTAACAATTTATTCAATAGTTTTGGATATGAAATCAATCTTTTTGGAACAAATATTAACGTTGGTTACCAAGCTTTAATTAATGTTGGTTTTGTTGTTCTCTTTATGATTTTAAATACTTTTTCGATAAAACATATAACTAAAGTAGTTGCTGATAATTAGTAAAACAAATCTTAAAAACGGTTAATTACATTCAAAAACCTTGCAAATCTAACTTAAATAATTAATATAACTAATGGTGTTAAATACATTTTTAAGGTAATAAGTTTATATGGCTCAACATGTTATTGTGAAAGAATATAATCCTCTTTATCCAAAACTTTATAATGAAGAGGAAAAGTTAATTAAAAAGATACTTGGCAAAAATCTTGTCCATATAGAACATATTGGTTCAACTTCGGTGCCAAATTTAAAATCAAAACCGATTATTGATATTTTAGTAAGCGTCAATTCACTTGAAGAAGCTGATTTAAAGCAAAAAGAATTTGAAGCAATAGGCTATGAATATATGGGCGAATTTGGTATTAAAGGTCGTCGCTATTTAAGAAAAGGTGGAAACGAAAGAACACATCAAATTCATATTTTTCATAAATCTGATAAGAATAATCTTATTCGCCATATTGCATTTAAAAACTATTTAATTAAACATCCTGATATAAGAGATGCTTATGGTGAGTTAAAGGAGAATCTAGCTAAAAAATTTCCTTATGATATCGATTCATATTGTGATGGGAAGGATGCATTTATTAAAAAGTATGAAGAATTAGCCATAGAGGAATTTTCGATTAATCTTTGTAATTACTGACAAAGTGTAATTTATCTTACTTTATAAGTAAGAAATAAATTGAATGAGAAATATTGCTAAATTATAATCTAGTTGCGGAGATGTTTTTATGAAAGTTTTATTAATCAACGGAAGTCCTAACCAAAAAGGATGCACAAATAGAGCACTAGAAGAAGTTAAAACAACGTTAAATAAAGAAGGAGTTGAGACAGAACTTGTTTGGATTGGCAATCAACCAATCGCTGGTTGTATTGCTTGTAGAACTTGCAAGAAAACCAATAGATGTGTTTTTAATAATGATTTAGTTAATAAATTAATAGAAAGACTTGATGAATTTGATGGAATTATTGTTGGCTCTCCCGTTTATTATAGCGGCCCAAGTGGACAAATTTGTGCTTTTTTAGATCGTCTTTTCTTTGCTGGCGGCGATTTTTCTGGCAAAGTTGGAGCAGCCGTTGTTTCTTGCAGAAGAGGTGGAGCTACAGCATCGTTTGATCGTTTAAACAAATATTTTACAATTTCAAATATGGTTCAAGCCTCATCTCAATATCGGAACATGGTTCATGGAAATACCCCTGAAGAAGTCAAACAAGATTTAGAAGGCTTACAAACAATGCGTACGCTTGGTCAAAACGTTGCTTGGCTTTTAAAATGCATCGAAGCAGGAAAAGAAAAAGGCATTGAAAAGCCTAAGTATGAGGCTTTTACAAAAACAAATTTTATAAGGTAACACAAATGAAGAACACAGCTAAGATTTTTATTTATATAGGCGTTGCATTAAGAATTTTATTTTTTGCAATTATCGAATCATTTTTATTAATTGGTTTACTTAATGTCTCTTATTATAGCGAATATGTAATTTTTGAAATTACTGTTTTTGCTGTTATGATGCTACTTGCTTTAATAATTCCAATCGCTTCTTTATTAGTTGCTCATTTTACTTTAAAATCACTTAAAGTTGCTACTAAGAAGGACGATATTATTGGAATCAGTGTAGTTTGCTTAATCTTCTCTAGTATTATTGGTGGTATAGTTTTATTATCATCTGATGATAAGGATTTTGTAGCAAGTACTAATGCTAAGACAAGCAAGAGTCAAGAAGATAGTGAACTTACTCCATTAGAGAAAAATCTTAAAAGAATAAGAAATATGAAAGAAAGTGGAGCTATTAGCCAAGAAGAATACGATCAATTAAGAAAGAAAATATTAGAAAACGAATACAAGTAATGAAAAAGAAAAAACTAAGTTATAAATTTTATTATGTTTTAGGGATTATTCTTACCTTTATTTTTCTATTTCTTTTTGCTTTATTTGTTACTTTACCTTTAGCCATTAAAGATTTTCCAGAGTATTTAGGGCGGGTCGCAATTGTTATTTGTATGGTTTCTTTTGTCGGAATTATATTTGGAGTTTATCTTGTTAAAAAAGCTAATTTTATTAAAATTAATCAAAAGCAAAACAAAGAAGCCGAGGAAGTGAAAGAGAGAATTAAAGAAAGCTATATCAAACATCATCGATACGACGAAAACGATGATAATTAAGAAAAAACCTTGCAAATCTCACCTATTTTATTTGATAAAATATATTTAGGAGCTTAAGTTAATGGTAAACTGCCAATCTCCGAAGTTGGTTATAGCAGTTCGATTCTGCTAGCTCCTGCCAAATTAATCTAGAATGTTTTACTTTTAAACATCAAATATATACAAACCTAAATTTCTGATTCATTTTTGAGTATTCTTTCTCAATAATTTTCGATTTTAAATAATAATTTCTTAACTTTAGGTAAAATAATGTACATTAATTTAACTTTGTAATATTGAAAGTTAAATTATTTCATTGTTTTTAACAATTCTTGATTTTATAATCTAATTACAGGTTATTATGAAAGGATTTTAAAATGGAAATTAAAAATGTTGTTGTAATAGGCGGTGGTGTTTTGGGAAGTCAAATTGCTTTTCAAAGTGCTTATTGTGGTTACGATGTCACTATTTGGTTAAGAAGTGAAGGAAGTATCGGTAGATGCCAACCAAAGCTCGATAATCTTAAAAAAGTTTATGAAGAAACAATTGAAAAAATGGATACACCAGAAGGAAAAACAAAAGGTGTTTGGGCCGTTGGAATTGCTGATCTAGAAACATTTAACAAAAAGGAATGTTTAGAAAAAGTCGAAAAAGCTTATTCTAGCATTAAGTTAACAACTTCTTTAAAAGATGCGTTAAAAGATGCGGATTTAGTTATTGAATCAATGGCTGAAAACGTTGAAGAGAAAATTGAATTTTATAAAAAAGCCGCACCTTTAATGCCAGAAAAAACAATCTTGGTTACAAATTCTTCTAGTTTATTACCATCAAAATTTGCTAAATATACTGGAAGAAGCGATAAATATTTATCCTTACATTTTGCAAATTCTATTTGGTTACATAATGTTACTGAAGTTATGGTTCAAGCAAAAACCAATCCAAAATATTTTGATATAATTATGGACTTTGCTAAAAGTATCAGAATGTTACCTCTTCCAGTAAAGAAAGAGAAAGCAGGTTATTTACTTAATTCAATGCTTATCCCATTCTTATTTAGCGCATTAGATTTATATGTTAATGGTGTAAGTGATCCTGAAAGCATTGATATAGCTTGGACTCATGGAACTGGTGCTCCACTTGGACCTTTTAGAATCTTAGATAAGATTGGTTTAAAAACTGCATACAATATAGTCGAAATGTATTTAAAGATTCCTTCATTCCTTGCTCCATATAACTTTAAAGGAATGGCTAAACTTCTTAAAAAATATATCGATGAAGGAAAATTAGGTCTTTCTGCCGGTGAAGGATTCTATAAATATTAATTAATTTATTGTATCTATTAAAAAAGGTAAGTCGAACGGCTTACCTTTTTATAACTCATAAAAAGAATTATCGTAAGTTACTGTATCATTAAAAAGCTTATTGGAATTATTAAGGATTTTGACAATAAAATAATCATTTGGTACAGCAAAAAAATTTTTTATGCCAAGTGTAGCTGCGTTTTTATAGCCAAAACGAGAATAGTATTTTGGATTACCTAAAACGATTGAATGAGTATAGCCATATTTTGCAGCAACTTCATGGCCATAGTTAACAAGAAAAGTACCAATTTTTTGATTTTGATATTTAGGAGAAACAGGTAATGGAACTAAGGCTAAAACTTCATAATCTCCTATATGTACTTTAGTAAACATGATGAAACCAACTAATTCGTCATTGATTTTTGCGGTAAGAGTTAATCTTGGTATATATGAGGAACTCTTTCTTAATTTTTGGACTAAAAGATGTTCATCATGATTACTTTGCTCTTCGTTTTTAAATGCCTCGATTAAAAGTTTGCTTATAGCTTCAAAGTCTTTTTCTTCTTCTGTGGCTATGTAAATTCTTTGCTTATTTTTTGCAAGCATAAAAAGAAATTTGCCTAAAATATTTAACTTTTGCAAGCTTTTTCAGTAAACAACATGGATTCTTGATATGATTTTTGCGATTTCTTCCGGTGATTCTTTAAAGTTATTTTTCATCCATTCTTTTATAACCGAGAAGAAACCATCAATGAAAAATCTAGCTGTATAATAAATCATTGTATAATCGTTATTATACTTATCTTTAGCTTTTGGTAGTAATTCTTGATTGAATAAAGTATTAAAATCTTCATCTGCTTTAAAAGCTGAAGAGTTTTTAAAGTAAGCTTTAAATAATGGAGCATGGTTTTTTACAAAAAGAAGATAATTTAGAAAAATTTGATTTTTGAAATTATCTAAATGTAATGGTCCATTATTGTTTTCTTTTTTAAATTCTTCAATAGCTTGATTTTTAGCATCTTCTAATAATTCCAGTAAATTAGAATAATAAGCATAAAAAGTTGTACGATGAATTTTGGCAATCATACAAACTTCACTAACATTAATCTCAATAAAATCTTTAATAGAAAGTAGCTCATAAAGAGCATTGATCATTTTTTCTTTAGCATTCATTTTAAAAATCCTACACATTAATAAATTGTTGTCGTTTTAAAAAGACAACTAATGGTTTTGAATATAGTCAGTAAATCAAAGCTAGCCAAATTATAACACGACACGTGTAGGATTTACAAAATTAGAAAAGAAGAAAAGAGGGTTTAAAAATGAAAGAATTTGATGCAGAAAAATTAAAAGAAGAATACCAAGTTAAGTCTAAGAAAACTGGTCTAGAAGAAGCTAAGAAATTAGACCGTAAGTGTAAATTACCAGTTTATATTTTCACTTATACTTTTGGAATTATTGGTGCATTAATTTTAGGAATTGGAATGTGCCTTGCTATGAATGTGATTGGTGGAGGAACAACTTTAATGATAACTTTAGGTATTATTATTGGCTTAATAGGTATTGTTATTGTCAGTGTAAATTATCCACTTTATAGTATCTTTTTAAGAAAGAGAAAAGAAAAATATTCAAGTGCTATTTTACTTGAATTAAATAAATCGGAAGAATAATTGCTATCAATAAGATTAGTAAACACGCAAAAAATGACTAGATACTATTTATAAATGTTGTGTTAATATAGGTGTATAAAAGGATGGCACAAACAATGAAAAAAATATTATTTAGAAGTTTAGCTGCATGTTTGCTTCTTTTTGGCGTAGCTGCTTGTGCAGAACCTGATCCACTACCTGATCTAGATATTCCAGATAATCCAAGTGATCATCCAGGTGGTGGTGATTTAGATGATAATGATGATAAAGATGATCTAGACGAAGCTGTAATTGATGAATTTGAAATCATTACTGAAGATAATGGCTTATCTTTAGAAAAAGACACATTTGAATTTACAAATGCAAAAGAAGGAGACACCTATCTTTCTTATGAAATTACTGCCTACACCGATAATACATGGAGCCGGGTCACAGGATTAAGGGATGAAGAAACAAAAATAGTCAGTGAAAATCAAAGCGTGATTCCTGATTCAGCATTAAGTATTTCTATTGTAGACAATAGTGATTTAGTAGGTTCAAGCGGAAGTAATGAGATTGAACAAATTAAAATCGAAATCGATAGGTCATTAATTAATCCAGGATCGACTAAAGTTAAATTAAACGTTCACCCATTAAATGGAAGTTCTTCAGTTGCAAAGTTAACAACACTTTGCTTTAACGCAGTTGTTCATGAATATGGAACAATAGCCATTGAAACTTATAACTTAGATTTTACTTTAGATTTAAGTGGACTTGATGAAATTATAGCTGATGTCAATAACCCAGAAAGTGCAACTTTTACAATTTCTGATATGGATGGTGAAACATTTTATGGTTATAACTATGATTCACTTTACCAAGTCGATATTCCTTTAGATAATATCCCGGAGGAAATATCATTTTCAGAATTTAAATTTGCTAAAGATCATAAATACAATGTACAAATTTTTATCGAAGCGGAAGATTATAAAGACCGTAATTGGATAAAAATAAAAGAGAAAAGATCAAGTAGCGACTATAAATTCGTAGATGAAGACTTAAACACTATTTTGACTTTATCAGATGATGCAATAATTGAAGCAGAATTAGGTGATGTAATTACTTATAACGATATTGTATAAAAATAAAAAACATTAAATATTAAAGGTTAGATAATTACGTCTAGCCTTTTTATAATTATTAAAGAAAATTTATGAAAAGAGTCGAGGCAAGCAAAAAAGAGAAAATTATTGTTTTTGGAGGGTCGTTTAATCCTTTATCAAAAGCTCATGGTGATTTAATTCATCTTTTGATTAGTAACTATAAACCAGATCGCTTAATTGTATTGCCTTCCTCTGATGCATTTATTAAAGATAAAAAACATTTTAAAGCAGAAGATATAATTCCACTTAATAAAAGATTAAAAATATTAAAAGAATTTAATAAACGTAATCGAAAGATTGAAATAGAGTTAATTGAAATTAATAATCCAACTTTTAAAACTTATGATTCTTTAATGTTTCTTAAAAATAAATACAAAAATAGTGATATTTATTTTGCTTTAGGAAGTGAAAAAATAACTAATCTTCATAACTGGTATAAAATCGACGAACTTTTAAAGAATTTTAAGTTCATAGTTTTATATAGAAGTGAAATAAAGGAAACAGAAATTAATTTAAATAAAGAGGAAATAGTAGTAAAGAATAAAAGTTCTTTTATTTTCTTTAATTTTAAAAAAGATCTTCACGATATTTCTTCGACTAAAATAAGGGAATTAATTAAAAATAAAGACTATGAAACCTTAAATAGATTTACTTATAAATTTGTAATTAATGAATTATTAAAAGATTAATTTTCTGGAAAATATTTTTTATAGAGATTATTGATATTATTAATTGCTTTAGGAAATAACTTAAAGAATTTTGTTTTATGTGAAGAAAGATAATCACCATTTAAAGATGAATCAATTTCTATTTTTGCTAAATCATATTTTCCATTAACTTTCCAGTTTTGAAGCATGCCAATATTGATGGCATCTTTTGGACAAAAGAAGGAGCAGCGCATACACATTAAGCAATGGTTGTTAAATTTAATTTTATTTGTTTTAGGGTCGATAGTAATGTTATTGATAGGGCATTCTTTAATACATTTCTTGCACATAATGCATTTTGAATAATCAACTTTATAAAAATACGAATTCAATGGTCCACCTAATCTTTGAATTTTAAAAACAAAAGAGTTGAATGCATAAAACAGATTATATTTAACTTTACGAATGATGTTATTTTTAAATTCATAGATTAAAATATTTAAAAGTTTATTGTTATACTTAAACAACTCTTTAATGAAATTATCGTCATATCTGAAATGAATGTTATAAGGCATTAAAAAGTGATACTCACCAAAAAGAATAGCTTTCTCGCGATTAATTTTTCTTATTAAAGAATAAGAAGAGGAGTTATTTAACTTTAATGGTTCGCCACTTTGTTTAGCGATAATTATTTTTTGATTTTTATGAAAGTGAAGTTTTTTAACAAATCGATCGAAAATAATTGGTGTATTAAAAGCATAAATTGGGTAAGAAAAAATTATTAAATCATAGGAAGTTAAAGAAATTTGATTAGAGGTACCATCAATTGCAAAAGTAGTGATTTCTCCTAGCTCTTCTTTTTGAAATCTTTCTTTAATTTTCTCCACTAAATATTTAGTGTTATATGTGCCAGTAAAATAAATTACAATTGTTTTCATTTGGAATTAATCTTGTTTGTTAAATTATAAATTTTTCTATTTTCATCCAGATTTAAAAGGTTTTTCTTTAAATTATAGATTTTTGGATAGCCCCAAGAATGGAATAAACCACGTGGTCCAATCCGACTTTTAAAAGGAGTATAATCACAATCTAAAGCCTTTAAGATTGATAAAGAAGCTTTAGCACTATCCATAAAAATAAGCTTCATTATAGAAGGAGCAAAGATATAAAAGAGTTTATTGTAAGCTTTATTTTTCTTGTCAAAAAGTTTAGTTACAGCAATTCCTGGATGAGATAAAGTGATATTAGAATTGTTAGTTTCTTTTAAATATAAAAGATAACTACTTAAAAGATGCTTTGAAACTGCATAACGCTTAGTTTTGTTTTTAATGTTATTTAATGTAGCAAGGTAGGAATTTTGATCTTGAAGAAGTGTCTTTTTCCTTTTAAGTTTTGTGGTTGAAGTTAAACTACTTACAACAATTATTTTGGTCTGAGGCTTAATTTTTAATATCTCGCTTATTAAGTAAGCTGGGCGAAAATAATTTACTAGATAAGTTTTTTCTATCTTATCTATAAGCTCATATTTTTGATGATAAATCCCGCTTACATTTACAAAATAATCGAGATTTGCAAGGTTTTTTACAAAATCGATGGTATTTTGAATTGAATTTTCATCTAAATAATCGAAATAAATTATCATAATTTTATTATGAAATTTTCTTTCTAATTCTTCTTTTAATTTATTACCTTCATTAATATTTCTAACTAAAAGATATAAGTCATTCTTTAAATAAGATAGATAAGTTGCTAAAGAAGAACCAATTCCTCCGGTTGCTCCATTTAATAAAATGGTTTTATTTTTGATGTTAATAATGTTTTCATCAATCCACTTAAAATACTTTTCTTCTTTCCTCATACTTATAAAATTTTAAAGAATTTCTTTTAAAGAATAAACTTTTTATTTTGGTAAGAAGGCAAGGCATGTACAATGTTGTTATACGAGGAATAATTATGGAATTTATAAAAATAAAAGTTACTTGGGAAGATTATCCTGAAAATTTATATCGAATAATATTGGTTGAGAAAAACATTACACTTGAAGAATTGGATACTGTTTTATGTCTTTTGCTTAAAACTAGATTTGAACATTTATCACTATTTAGAGCTGGAAAAACAACATATATAAATGAAGAGTATGTTGAACTTCCAAATCAGATTCCTTATGAAAACGTAAAACTAGTTGACGTTTTAGATAAAGAGAAACAAATTCTTTTTGATTATGATTTAGGCGCTGGCTATAGATTTATTGTTAAAAGATGTTCTAAGTATTTTTATGAGTATCCTTTTAAAACTAATGCTATATTAGTTGAAGCTAAAGGAGATGGAATATTTGAAGACAATATGTCAGATTTATATAGCATAATGGAAAATGAAGAGCTTGATGAATCAGAAGAAAGAACGGGATCTTTTGGCGAACCATTACCAAAAGATTATAATTTCTTTCAAGAATTTGATTACGATTACATCAATAGTGTTTTAATAAAAGGAATTAACTATTTTATTTCTTGGCAAGATGATGGTCTTAATGATGATTTAATTGCTAAAGACGCTGATTAATATCATCTTTTCTTTATTATTTCTTATAAGTTTTAATGATAAAATCAATTACTTTTTTAGTAGTTGATGTGATTGTTTTGTTCTTTTTATAAGCGATAACAATATCAAATTTAATATTTTCTTCAAGCGGAATTCCAATAATATCTTCGCCTTCTTTAATAACTTGGTTAAACAAAAAGGCGCCAATGTCACTATGTAAAAGTAGTTCTTTGATAGTGGCAATTTGATCCGATAATAAGCGAATATTTGGTGTAATCTTATACCTTAAAAAATAATCATAAACAATTTTATATTGAAGGGAATCTTCTTTTAAAAGAATAAGAGGAATATTTGACAATTCTTTAATCGATATTGATTTTCGACTTGCTAAAGGATGAGATTTATTAACTGCGAAAATCAATGATGTTTCGTCAATTTTTTCATAATCTAGTTTTGGGTCAATAATTCCATTATTTATTACGGTTAAGGCAACGTCTATTTCATCATTTATGACCGCTTTTTGATTTGCGTGGCTTGCAAGTTCAGTCATTCTAAGAAAAACATTAGGATATTTTTGAGTAAAAGCTTGAAAGATAGGCGCAAAAATAAAACCACCTAACATTGGAGGTATTCCAATTTTAATAGTCGAATTTGTCATAAGATAGTCTTCCATCTGACTATTAATATTTTTAAAAAGTGACACGATTGGACGCGCGATGCGATAAAGATACTTTCCTGCATCAGTTAATGTTAACTCATTATTGTTGCGTATAAAAAGCTCACAACCAAGCTCTTTTTCTAAGTTTTTAATTGCAGTGGAAATAGCTGGTTGGGAAACAAAATAAAGTTTACTTGTTCTAGTAAAAGAATTTGTTTCAGCACAAGCAATAAAGTAAATTAGTTGATCCATTGTCATATTAAGATAATATACCATAAATAAAATTTATGGAACTATAAGTTTTTAATTCGGTAAAAAATACTTTATTTAATTGAGTAAGCGCTTTCATGAGCCTAATATTTACATAGATAATATAAATGGAGGCGATTTTAAATATGCTTTTTAGAAAATCTAAATTTTTACCATTAATAATTTTTATAGGCTTAAGCGGTATTTTAACTAGTTGTAATCAGGAAACGAATACCGGATTTGATGGTAAAAGTTACGATATTTCCAGTGGGCAAGATAATTCTTTGCTAGCTAAGTTAGATAAAGTAAGTGGTGGATACAAAATTACCTTATCTGGAACTGGAACAAGTGAAGATTTTTCAGAAGAAAACAAAGTACCATGGTATTCAATACTTCCAAAAATTAAAGAAGTTGAAATTAAAGATGGAGTAAGTGGACTTGGTGATAATATCTTTAGCAACATTGATTTAACTTACTATTATTTACCAGCTTCATTAACTACAATCAGCGAAACTTCTTTTAAAGAAGGAGAAACTTTATACTCATATGCAGATAATGTTTCAAATTCTGAAAATTTTGATATTTATTATTATTCAGAAACTATGCCTACTTCAAAGGATAAAAAGTATTGGCGTTTAGTTAATAACTCTCCAATTGCTTGGATTATTGAACATATGAATGCTCTTTTTGTTGGCAATAGCTTCACTTTTTATAACGATATGCCAAAAATTGCTGAGAGTATTGCAAAAGATTTAGGTTATGACTTAACTTGTGATTCAGTAACCGTTGGAAGTCATACTTTAGAACAATATGCAGATGTTACAGATGAATATGGAAAGATTCTTGATGATAAATTAAAGAGCTCAACAGTTTATAACTTTGTTATATTGCAAGAACAATCAACCAGATCTTATACACATTTTGATAGTTTTGAAAAAGGTGTAAGCACCTTAGTTAATAAAATCCATTCAACACAAGAAAATGCTGAAATATCTTTATATGAAACTTGGGGGTTTGAAGAAGAAGCCAAGGCTAAACAATGGACCATTCCACAAATGGAAGATGAAATTTGTGCTAAATATGAAGAAGTAGGCAAAAAGTATAATTTACCAATTCATTATGTTGGTGAAGCTTTTAGTCAAGTTTATGAAAATCATAAAGAAATTAATTTATATGCAGATGATAATAAGCATCCTTCTTATGAAGGTAGCTATTTATCAGCTTTAGTTCACATTGGAACTATGTTTAACTGTGATGTAACAAGTACCGCATTCAATGGTGAATTAAGTGAAGAAACGGCAAATACATTAAAAGCAGTTGCTTCTAATGTTATTTTTTAGGAGGAAGAATTAAATGAAGAAAAGAAGATTGCCAATAATTGCTACTTCATTAATGTCTCTTCTCTTTTTAGGTAGTTGTGCGGAAACACTTCCACCTGAAAATGAGCAAAACTATGCTCATTATTATCTAGTTAGTTTCTATGTTGATAATGATTTATATAGGACAGCTAGAGTTAAAGAAGGCGAGACAATTGGAGAAATTATTGAAGCACCAACTAAAGACGATTATAACTTTGTTGGTTGGCAAACTAATGATGGAGTTGCCTTTGATTTAGCAACAAGTACTGTTAATTCGTCTTTAAGTCTTTATGCTAATTTTGAATTAATTAATAAGCCTTCGACCGGAGAAGATGAGTCAACTTTAAATGTCACTGACACTAAAGATCAAACAAAAGACTACTATTTAGTAATTGGGTGGTATGGTAAAACTGAAACTTCAGGTTTGGATGCAAGTTTAATGCAACATTTTTATGCTAATGCACGTGTATTCATGAGAGCAAAAGGCGTTAGTGAAGAAGATCTTGAAAGAGTAAGCGTTAGACAATATGGTGGCGCTGATACTGGTGTTGCTGACATGGGCGCCTTTATTAATGCAGACGCTGATGTAGATTTAGTTGTTGGAATTGGAAATAATATTAATTCAACTGCTGGTGTAGACGTTATTGAAAAAGCTGGCGAAATTCCAATGGGTGGAAAATCAAGATTTATTGCTCGTTTGACTGAAAATGAAATGGCAAAGTCGCTTTACGATTTTATTGTTACCGACACAGGAAAACAAATGTTTGATGAATCGTTTGTTCTAAACGAGGCTGATATTCCAGAAAACCCTGCAGAATCCACATCAAATGTTGAAAATGTAAAGGATCCTACCAAAACCTATAGTTTAGTTGTTGGCTGGTATGGAAGAACATCAAAGTCTTATGTGACTGTAGAAATAATGGAACATTTTTACTCCAATTTAAAAATTTATCTAGAAACATCTGGAGTAAGTGATGATGATATTAATGCCGTTAGCATAAGAAGATACGGGGATGAATCAACACAAGTTGGACCAATGGCAGAACAAGTTAATGCTGATGGTGATGTCGACGTTTTAGTAGGTGTTGGTGGTTCATATGGAGATTTAACTGCTCTTGAAACAATAGAAGACATTCCAATGGGTGGTAGTGAAAGAAATATTATCAGATTATCTGAGGATGAAATTGGCAAAAATCTTTGTAGTTTCATAAGTACAACAGATGCTGGAAAGAAAATGTTTGATGAAACATTTACCTTAACTCCAGAAGATGTAACTAAATAGTGGAGGCGAATCTTGATGAGATTTAAAAAGAAATTTTTGGTTTTACCAATTGCATTAATGACATTATCAAGTTGTGAAATGCTTCAAGGTTTAGAAGAAGAAATTAATGTAGTTTTCGAGTACAATAACCAAATTATTTATAGTGATTATACAACTCAATTCAGAAATGTATTGATGCCAACTTTAAGCGAAGAACAAATACCAGTTGATCATGAATTTTATGGATGGACATGGTTAAATCCTGATTCAGTTTCAATAAAAGATGCTGATTTTGCAGAGAAATACTTTGAAAAGGATGGTGTAATTCATTTAGCTGATGTTAAAGATTATGCTTTTAATAGTACAGTAACATTACATCCTGTCTTTGTTTTAGAAGATGATATTCCTATTCCAAATTATTACATTGCTATTGGTTGGTATGGAAAAACTTCAACAAGTGGTCTTGACCAAGCACGAGTTGATGCTTGGACGGTAGATTTAAAAGCATTCTTAAAAGCCGAAGGGGCTACTGATGACGATTTGAACAACATTGTAATCAATAAATATGAAGGCGATGTTGCCACTGCTGGTAGCTTAATTAACAAAGATCGTTATATTGATGTTCTTATTGGGTTTGGAAAGAACATTGGTAGTACTGGTGGAGTTGAATACATTAACAATATTGGTGGAATTATAATGGGTGGAAAAGAAAGATATATCACTCAACTTACTGAAAAAGAAACCGCTGTTAAAGTTTTCAACTGGTTACAAACACCAGAAGGGAATGCTTCATTAGCATAAAAAGGAGTAAGATATGCAAACAAGAAAATCTTTAATCAAAGCTTCTACGGTTTGTGGATATGTTGTTGCTATCCTTTACTTAATATTAACTGCCTTTTTATTCTCAGTTAGTAATTTATGGTATTGGTGCACACTTATTTTAGGTGCTATCTCTTTATATAATTCCTTATATTCTTCAACAATAAGAGGAAAGTTAGATAGTGAACCTTTAGAAGGGAAGCTTAAACTTAAATTTTTAATAAATACAATTATTTCAGTCGTTTCTATTCCTTCTTTTGTCTTAAATTTAATCGCTTATTTTTGGAAAAAAGGAGACAAATATATTTCTGTTGTTAACGAGGAATATAAAGAGGAAATTAAAGAGAAAACCCCACAAAAGTGGTATAAAAAATCTAATTTTATATTAACTTGTGTTGGTCTTGTCTCAATTATATTAGGTTCATTTTTTGCTCAGATTGGTGAAACAAGCGGCTATTCTGTAGCAGTTAGAGACTTTACTTTAACTAAAGCAATGACTGATGAGTTTAATACTGGCGAAGAAAATGCAATAAATGGCAAAAATTATACTATTGCTAATGATTGCTTAACTTATGCTGTTACTGAATATCGTCCAAAAACTGCAACTAGTGAAAATCCTCTTCCAGTTGTTATAGTCATGCCTGGCTTTACTAGAACTAAAGCCACTATGGCTCAATATGCAATTGAGCTTTCTAAAAGAAATGCCATAGTTTATACAATCGATCCAGGTTCTCAAGGTGGAACAACTTATGCTGGATATGAAACTAATGAAGATGGTGAAGAAGAAATGATTAGCGCAACAGTTGATGCTAATGGTCTTAACTATCTTGTTCAATATTTATATAACAATACCGAAGAATATGATTATTTAGATCGTACAAGATTTGGTGCAGTTGGTCATTCGGCAGGTGGCGGAAACGTTGCTCAACTTGCTCAAAATTTTGCTGGCGATACATATGAAGAAAGTGTTATCAAAGCTTTATATATTTCTGGATATATCAAAGTTAGTGCTGCAAATAGATTTAAAGATTTAAGATGTAATGCAGCAATGTCTTATGCTTACTATGATGAAGGAAGTTATAGATATCAAGGAAACACAAGCGCTTTTGAAGTTATTGCAAAAAGATTTGTTAACGAAGTTAATGGTCAAAATTTAAATCACGATAAAGCCATTATTGATTATGAATATGGTTCAATGGAAGATGGAACTTATCGTGTTGTCCATCAAGAAAAGATTAATCACTGTTTTGAAATGTATGATCCTGTATCCATTTCAAATACAATTAATTTCTTTAGAAGAAGTTTAGATTTAGATACAAACCTTGCTGATAGCAGTCAAACATGGTTTGTTAAAGAAGGATTTAACGGTGTTGCTTTAATTGGTGCCTTTATCTTTATCTTCTCATTACTTGCTTTCTTAATTGACATTCTTCCATTTTTCAAAAGCTTTAGAGAAAATGCTAAAAAAGCGAAGAATTATGAAGATTCAATTAAAGTTAAGTATGGTTATGCTTCTTCTATCATATTAGAAAATAGAGAAGACGCTGGTGCGATAAAAGTAGTCAAAAAATCCTATTTAGATAAAGTTACTTTCTGGTCAATCCTTGTTTTAACGGCTATTATTGCTTGTTTAGATTTTATTCCTTTAGCTAGACTTACTATGGATTGGTTCCCAGATGCTGCTAGTAATACTTATACATTCTATTTCCCAGCTAGAATGATGAATGCAGTTATGCTTTGGGCGGTATTTAATGGTTTAATTGGTTTGGTTTTAATCTTTGGAGTTAAGCTTTGTGAAAATCTTTACTTTAAAGTAACAAAGCAAGAAGAAAGAATGAATTGGTATCGTTTTAAAGCGATGAAAATAAACTGGAAAGATCTTTTAAAATCAATTGGTTTTGCTTTATTCTTATTCTTACTTTTCTACGCACTTGTTGAAGTGATGTATCAAATTTTCCATCAAGATTTCCACTTTATGCTAATTAGTGCTTCACCTCTTGAACCTCGTTTTATCGTCACATGGTTAATTTATCTTGTTCCATTCTTTGTATTTTATATTTCAAATTCTATTAGAGTTAATCTTTCAATGGCTAATGAAGGGTGGAGTGAATGGAAAGTCATGTTGCTTGGTGGAATTTCAAATAGTATTGGTCTTGTTGGCATTTTAGTTGTTAATTATGTTGTCTATTTCTTAACAGGCACTGTCTATTATGGCTATTATAGTCCAACAGATACTAGTGAAATGTGGTTATTTGTTAATATGGTATTTGGACTCATTCCAATGATGTTTATTCTTCCAATATTAAATAGATTCTGCTTTAAAAAGACAGGAAATGTTTATTTTGGAGCAATACTTACTTGTATGATTTTCATTATGATGTCTTTATCAGCATCAGTATCATACATTCCAATGTAAAGAAAGGAAAAATTATGATTGATAGTTTAAAAAAAGAAGCCTTAAAAAAACATTATGAATGGAAAGGCAAAATTGAAACAAAAGCAAGAGTTGATGTATTTTCTAAAGAAAATTTATCAATGGCATATACTCCAGGTGTTGCTGAAGCTTGCATGAAAATTCATGAAGATGTTAATGAATCGTTTAACTTAACAAGAAGATGGAATATTGTTCCAGTAATTACTGATGGGACTGCTGTTTTAGGACTTGGTGATATTGGACCAGAAGCCGGTATGCCAGTTATGGAAGGAAAATGCGCTTTATTTAAAGCATATGGCGATGTTGATGCCATTCCTCTTTGTATAAAAAGTAAAGATAGTGAAGAAATTATTAAAACAATTGAACTTCTAGCAGGTAGTTTTGGTGGAATCAACCTTGAAGATATTGCTGCTCCAAGATGCTTTGAAATTGAAAGACGTTTAAAAGAAGATCTTGATATTCCAGTTTTCCATGACGATCAACACGGAACAGCAATTGTTACTTTAGCCGCTTTAATAAATGCTTTAAAACTTGCTAAAAAAGATATAAAAGATATTAGAATTGTTATAAATGGAGCGGGAGCAGCAGGTGTTGCTATTGCTAAACTTTTATTATCATATGGTGCTAAAAACATAATCTGTTGTGATTCAAAAGGTATTATCAAAAAAGGTGACCCACGCTTAAATTCTTCTAAAGCTGAACTTGCTGAAATTACTAATTTAGAAGGTATTGAAGGACATCTTGCTGATGCAATGAAAGGTAGTGATGTCTTTATTGGAGTTAGCGTTGCTCATTGTGTAAGTAAAGATATGGTTAAAAGCATGAATAAAGATCCAATTTTATTTACCTGCGCTAATCCAATTCCAGAAATTTTACCTGAAGAATCTTATGAAGCTGGTGCTTTTATTGTTGGTACTGGCTCTAGTGAATATCCTAATCAAATTAATAATGTTTTAGTTTTCCCAGGGTTATTTAGAGGAGCAATAGATGCAAAAGCTAGCACTGTTAATTTAGAGATGATGAAAGCGGCGGCTTTAGGAATTGCAAGTTGCGTTAGTGATAATGAATTAAGTAAAAATTACATTCTCCCATATGCTTGGGATAAGAGTGTTCACTTAAAAGTAGCTGAAGAAGTCAAAAAAGCTGCAATTAAAACAGGAGCAATTAGAAAATAAATTTAAAAGATATGGTGCACAAAATGTGCACCATATCTATAATTGAATTAGATATGAAAGAAGGACTAAAAAGGTTATATAAAAATTTTAAAAGAGAAGATGTCACACCTTTTCTTTTTAAAGTTATTATTGAGATTCCAAAAGCTAGTAAGACAAAATATGAGATTGATAAAGAAACTGGTTTAATCAAATTAGACCGAATCTTATATACTTCAACTCATTATCCACATAATTATGGATTCATACCTTTAACTTATTGTGAAGATGGTGATCCACTAGATGTTTTAGTCTTATGTAGTGAATCACTTTTACCAATGACATTAGTCAATTGCCGAGCTATTGGCGTTTTAGATATGTTGGATAATGGCAAAAAAGATTCAAAAATTATTGCAGTTTGTGTCGATGATCCTTTTTATAAGGAATACAACGATATTAGTGAATTACCAAGTCATATTTTTGATGAAATACGTAATTTCTTTGATATTTATAAGAAGTTAGAAGGAATTAGCGTTGAAGAAAAAGAAGTTGAAGGCAGCGAAAAAGCAAAAGAAGTAATAGCTCATTGTATAGAACTTTATGAAAGTGGTTTAATTTGAAAAAATTTCTTTCTTAGATAGACCACTTTTTTGATATAATAACTTTCGCGGCCCCTTGTTGAAATTGGTAGACAAGGTAGACTCAAAATCTACTGGTAGTGATACCGTGTCGGTTCGAGTCCGACAGGGGCCACCACGAAATCTTAAAAATGCACGATAATTATCGTGTTTTTTATTTAAAATAGAAAGTAAAATGTCACTCCAAATGTCAGTGCAAATTAAACGTCAATTTTTATAAATGGGCATAATTTAAGGCCCTCTTGTTTCTAGACAAATAGAATGAATAGGCTTTATACGAATAAAGTGTTAAGCCTTTTATTTTATAGTGTTAATTCATATAAAAATTTATTTATAAATGTGTTTATTCTTGTGAAAAAAGTGCACTTATATGCTTGAAAAAAGTGCACTTATATAATTGAAAAAAGTGCATCATTATAGTAGAATCACATTGAAAGGCGATTAACTATGCCAATTAAACTTGAAAATTATAAAGAACGATTAATTGATAAAACTATTGAGTTATATTTAAAAACATTTAAAGCAATTCAAATTGTTGGTCCAAAATGGTGCGGCAAAACATGGACTAGTATGCATCATGGCAATTCTATTGTTAGATTAACTGATATAGAGAAAAGAAAACTAGCTATACTTAATCCGAAGTTAATTTTAAATGAGAATATTCCAGAGGTTATTGATGAATGGCAACTAGTGCCAGAATTGTGGGATGCTATTAGAAATGAATGTGATCTGAGGGTATCAAAAGGGAATTTTATTTTAACAGGCTCAACCGCTTTACTAGATAAGGAAGAGAAATCTAAGATTAAGCATACTGGTACTGGTAGAATTATTAAAATAAATATGTTTCCTATGACAACATTAGAATTAGGTAAATCTCTTGATTATATTTCTTTAATGGATATGTATGAAGGAAAGGAAATTAATAAATTAGTTGATCCTTTTGATATTTATGAAATTACTAGACTTATTATAAATGGTGGATGGCCTGAAAATTTAGGTCTTTCGAATTTAGAAAGTGATGGTTTACTAGCACGTGAATATATAAAGTCAGTTGTAGAAAATGACGTTAATGAAAATTACAATGATGATAAATTCTTGTTTGACTCACAAAAAATGATGATGATTCTTAAGTCATTAGCAAGAAATGAGTCCAGTTATGCAGCAGAAGCAACTATTTTGAGAGATTGCTTTAATTTTAGAAATGGCGAAGAACAAACATTAAATAAAAGAACATTATCTAGATATTTAGACATTCTAGAAAAGTTATACATTATAAATAATCAAGAAGCTTATTCAACTAATTATAGATCTAGTTCAAGGGTTGGCAAAAAGGCAAAGAGAAGATTTGCTGATCCGTCACTTGCGGCTGCTCTTTTAGGCTTAACATCTGAAAAACTAATTAATGATCTAAATACATTTGGATTATTGTTTGAGTCTTTAGTGGTTAGAGATTTAAATGTGTATATGGAATATTATAGAGGGCACGTTTATGCTTTTAGAGATAATCTAAGTAATGATGAGGTTGATGCTATAGTTGAATTTAGTGATGGTGAATATGGTGCAATTGAAATTAAATTAGGAAATAATCAAATAGATGAAGCAATAAAATCATTAACCAAATTTAATGATAATGTCGCTAAAAAGCCTAAATTTCTATGTGTGATTGTAGGTATAGGATTTGGACTTACAAGAGATCCTAAATCTGGTGTATATGTTGTTCCATATAATACATTAGGAATGCATTTTAATGTCTAAACTAATTAATTTTAAATGTGACAAATACGTTGAAGTTGAAGGAGATAAGATTTCTTTAACTAAAACAACTTCACCAGAAGCACCATCAAGAAAATAACTTGAAGATAAAATAAAAGACTTATTCAAAGGATAATATTAATAAGCATAGTGTAAAGGATTGAAATGACAATCTAGTACCACAAAATGGTACGAAACTAGTTCAAGTGTACGAAATTGTATCAAATGTTATGTTTCTAGACAAAATCTTAAAAATGTACGATAAATACCGTGTTTTTATTTGGGGTAGAAAGCAAAATGTCACTCCAAATGTCACTGCAAATTAAACGTTAATTTTGATAAATGGGCATAATTTAAGGCTCTCTACATAAAGATTAATTATCAAAGTCCGTAAAAGTTCGTAATTTTGCTAACTTCAACCCTCACATGGTTTTTATTTTTGTTACTTTACCTTACGATTTGGAAGTGAAATCTACGTTGGATGGTGATGAGCACCTAAGTGAGCACCTAAATGATCACCTAAAGCCAACGAAAATGATAGAGAGAAAGTTCTAATTCAATTGATAAAGGCAAATTCATATATCACTTATGATGAAGTGTCATCAAAATAAAAAGAAGATATGGCTAATGAATTTCAATCTTCTTTTTAAAATGAATACTTAGACTCAACAAGATAAGTCGATTTGGCAAAAAAAGTATGCAGAACTTAAGGGAAAATATTAAAACAAGGAATCTGATTATAAGAAACTAGCCACTGAAAAAGAAGAAAAAAACTAAAAAGAAAGCAACTTTAAAACCTTTATAGAAACGCTTAAAAAAGGCGAAGCTTAATTTGAATGCGATAAGATGGTGTTTAACTTCACATTAGAAAAAGTAGTAGTTCATAAAGATAAATCAATAACATTTAAGCTCTATTCTGGTTATTAACAACCATGTAGGTTAAGAGCAAAATCTCATGTTTTTTAAAAAACGTTTTCATTATAAAGATAATTAAAAATCGACATTTTCATGTTAAAATTATATGACTTTTGAAATTTTTTGTGAGGTGTACATGAGAAAAATCTTTTCGTATATATTATGCTTAATATCTGTCACTACTTTGGTTTCTTGCAATTCTAATAATCGCGATAATGAAGTTTTAGTTACTGATATGAGTGGAGCCGAAGTTTGGGTTCCTAAAAATCCTAAAAAAGTAGCAGCTGTTTCCCCATCTACTGGTGATTTAATGATAGCGTTTGGCTTGGGCAATATTTTAGATGGCACTTATTATAGCGTTATGGATAATCCATGGACTAAAGTTATTTATCCAGAATCAAATGATTTGTTTGGCTATGACTACGATAATAGTGTCGAAACCTTCATTGAAAGAGGTGTTGATTTAATATTTATTCCTGAGCCAGCTACAGCTAAAAATCTTAGAGACCATGGTCTTAATGCACTTTGTGTTCGTCAATTTGCTGAAGATGGATATGGTGACTATGTTTTTGCTTTCTCTGAAATTGTAAGAACAATATGGGGTGATAAGGTCAAAGACAAAGTCAATATGTGGCAAGCGGATTTTAATAAAGCAATAGAGGATGTCACGACTGTACTTGAAGAAAATGGAGTATATGAACAAAACAAAAGGACTTTGTATTATATATGTGGAGATAAAGATAGAGGCTTAGGCTATACTGATTTAGGAAAGTCGCTTTTAGAGTATGTATATGATGTATTAAATATTGATTTTATTTGTAATCGTTTTGAAACAAATAGGCCATCAGCAGAAGCAGTGCTTGAAATTAATCCTGACATTGTCGCTATTGGTGGCATTTATCAACAATATTTATTGCAACAAATAAAAATTGTAGAACCTCGGAATAGAATTAAGGGAGTCGTTGACGGACAACTTTATAATATACCTGTTGGCTTTGTGAGTTTTGAGCAAACCTCGGCAGAAAGTTCCTTATTTATTTATGATATGGCCAACAAACTTTATCCAGATTTGTTTGATTATGATATGGTGTCTTTAACAAAAGAGTGTTTATCTAAGTATTTTTCATATGAATTAAGCGATAATGACGTAAATAATATATTAAAAGGACTTGATGTAAATGGCGAACCACTTATCTGGAAAGAATAAGAAAAAAGTTGGCTTAATATTTATAGGTTTTATCTTTGCGTTAATACTTCTATTTTTTCTTGCATTAATTGTTGGAAAATACTCCATTAGCATTGAAAATTTTTTTAAAGCACTATTTACTACTGATGAAGAGTTTTCGACAGATAGAAGTGTTATTGTAAATTTAAGATTGCCTAGATCTTTAATGGCTGTATTGGTAGGAGCAGGGTTATCAGTTTCAGGTCTTGTTTATCAAGATCTATTTCAAAATAAATTAGTTTCTCCTGATTTTTTAGGAGTTTCAAGCGGCGCAAGCGTTGGTGCAGCTTTTTCAATTTTGATGGGGATGTCTGGTCTGGTTATTTGTCTCTTTTCTTTTACCTTTGGAATTTTAACAATGATTTGCACATTATTTATTGCTAGAGCTTTTAAAAATAAATCCCCGATAATACTTTTACTATCTGGCATTATTATGGGCGGATTTTTAGAGGCTTGCTTAAGCTTTATTAAATTTATGGCTGATACAGATAGTCAACTAGGCGAGATAACTTTTTGGCTTTTAGGTTCATTCCAAAATGTCACAATAAATGACGTTTATATAATTTTGCCTATTTTTATTATTTGCATAACTGTATTATTAGCTATTAGATGGAGAATTAATATTGTTGCTTTAGGGCAAGAGCAAGCCGAAACTAAAGGTTTAAACTATAAGTTCTATAAGGCACTTTTAATAGTTATTGTTACCATTCTTACATCTGCTTCAGTAGCTTTTGCAGGAGTAATAGGATGGGTTGCCTTGGTTGTTCCTCATATAGCAAGATTGCTTGTAGGAAGGAATGTTTCAATTAGTCTGCCACTGACCATATTCATAGGCGCTGTCTTTATGCTTTTATGTGATATTATTTCAAGAAGTTTTACATTTTCTGAGATTCCATTATCAGCTGTTTCTGGTTTTATTGGTACACCTATATTCATTGGAATTCTTATTTTCAAGAAAGGGGATAAAAATGACATTACTAGAAATTGAAAACCTTTCTTATGTTTATAAGAATAATCAAGAAGGTTTAGACAATGTAAATTTAAAAATAGATAAGGGAACTATTAATGTTTTGCTTGGATTAAATGGATGCGGAAAAACTACTCTGCTTAAATTAATAACTGGCCTCTTAAAAGTCAAAAAATCAAAAATATTAATTGATGGGGAAAATATTAATGATTTAAGCAGTAAACAGAAAGCGAAATTTATAAGCTTTGTACCTCAATTATCTAGTAGTGAAGAAGATTTTTTAGTAGAAGATTTTTTGCTATTTGGATTTGTGAGTGACTTAAAGTTTTATCAAGAGCCAAAAGAAGAACAAGTAAATAAAATGAAAGAGGCGGTTAAAAAATTTGAAATTGAACCGCTTCTTACTAAAAAGCTTGACGAATTATCTGGCGGTGAAAGACAAAAAGTTTACATCTGTTCCGCTTATCTGCAAAATGCCAAACTTATTGTTTTGGACGAGCCGCTGAGTGCTTTAGATCTTAAAAATCAAAGCTTGATTATTTCGATTTTAAAAGAGCTAAAAGAAGAAGGCAAAACAATTATTTTGTCCACACATAATCCAAATATAGCGTTGGTATTAGATAGCTATGTTGTTCTTATGAATAATGGAAAAATTCATAAAACTGGATATTGTACCGATATGATTAAGGTTGAAGTTTTAAAAGATATCTATGGCGAAAAATTGATATCATCAAAAGATACTGATTATGAAGAAGTTACAATTTCTAGATAATGTTAAAGTTTTCATTTTTGATGTTGGGAAAACTCTTTTTGATAAAGATTGCCAAACTAAATGTTCAGAGAAAACGATAGAAGCACTTAATTTATTAAAGAGAAAAGGGTACGAAGTAGGTGTATGTACTATGCGTACAATTAGCCACATTAAAGATATAATTGATTTCGACTTTGATTTTTTTGTTTTAAATAATGGCTCATATCTGGTGTACAAGAACAAAGTATTAATTGACGAGCCGCTAGATATAAAGATTTCAAATAAAGACTTTTTAACATACACACCGTTTGAGACATTTTATTCAACTAACGAAGCCAAAGATAAAGCTAATCAAAATGGTTTTATTGCTGATAAAAAAGGCAAGGCTAGTAAATTTTATAATTTGATTTTGTTTGATGCTAATGAAAATGAAATAAGTAAATTTAAACATCATTATTCCTGCTATATTCGGTGGAAGACTAAAACAATCAGCATACAAAAAGCTGGATGTTCTCGAATCAATGCAATTAATGAATTGACTAAAGCATTAAGTGTGTCTACAGAGCAATTAATATATTTTGGTGATGGACCAAACGATTTAGAGGTCTTTAGATATTTACAAAATTCAATTGCAATGGGGAATTGTTATCCTGAATTATTAAAATATGCACGTTATCAAATAGATACATGTAAAAATGATGGGGTAGCAAAGTTTATTTTTAGCAATTGCTTATTAAAGCAATAAAGTTAAATAGTATATGGCATTTACGATGGTAAGATGGGGAAACAATTATTAACAAATACTTTAGAAAAGATTTTTAAATCATGTACTGAAGAAAATCTGATAGTGATTAAAAGTGCATTATTATCTTTATGTGCTGACATTGAAAGATATTTTAAAAGTTATTTTAATATTAGCTTGAATAAAAAGGTCTCGAATTCTGATTTAGAAAATATTTTTGAAATTTTTCCTAAGTTTTCACAACTATCGGATGAGCAATTCAATCGCTTTATTTTAGTTTTTATTAATATTAGAAATATGTGTGCTCATCTTTATATAGCGAAACCAATATTTTTAGATGCAGATTTAAAAAAATTTATACTGAATTATGGAAATAATTTATATCCTTTAGAAATGAATGGCAGAATAACCATTTATGGTACTGCCGTGTTCTTATCTTTTTTATCACAAAAATATATGATTTGGCCTTTTTGTACATCTTTATTTAAAATAACAATTTTTAATGAAATAGGTAATACGGGAAGCGAGATGTCTTCATTTCAAATAAATATGCAAAAATTATTAAATCAGAATTGTGGTATAGGTAAAACGCTATTAGATGAACAAAACCTATATCAAATATCAAAAGCTGACTTGCAATATCTTAACGATACATTAAAAAGGAGTTTGACTTCTATTTTTTTCGATTTAGAAAGATGCTTTTCAATTAGAAAATCCCGATATCCTAAGGATAATTCATTTATCTATAAACTTAGGGCTAGTGGAAATTTTGACGAAAACATAATTACTCTAATTGCAAAATTAAGAAATTGCTGGTTTCATGGTGCCTTTATAGGAGATGCTTTTGAATATGATAACGAAGATTTTAAATTCACTTTGGAATTTGTATTGGAAACACTGAAAAATATTCTAGATGCATTAGCTAAAAGTCATATTGGTTGTCATCTTGTTATTAAAGATATTAATTCGCTGGGCCAAGCTTTATTCAATTTTTATATTTTAAGAATTCTTGAATGTTCTTACAAAATATTAGATAAAAAATTATTAGAGCCTGATAAATTTGAAGAAAGATTAGATAATTCATATAGAGCATTTATAAAGATGGAATCAATTGATCAAAATTTATTTACCCTTTTTAGTAACCTAATTACTTCTAATAAACTCAAATTCTTTTTAAACGGTACTAAATTTTTAGATAATAAATCGAGAGTAATTACTGCAACGAATTTAAAAATTGCTGAAATTCACAGTTCATCAGGCTTTAAAATTGGAGATTGCATAAGTCAAAGGACCGATATTACATTGGCGATTATTAGCATAAAAGATGAAGATAGAAACATGGTTAATGGATATAGTTTAGAAAATATTAAATATAAAGTTAAAGATGATCTATGTAGGTTTGTTAGCATAGTAGAAATCAATCTTTAATTTAACGCCGTATAAACGACTAAGGGGTATGTATTGTCTTAAAAATGCAGTATGTCAACAAAATCTAAAAATTCACGATAAATAGCGTGTTTTTACTTTCCTTAGAAAGTAAAAATGTGACTGAAAAAGTAAACGTCAATATTTTACAAATGAGCAAAATTTAAAGCCGTTTTTCGAAAACTAAACTTTTCTATTTTAAATGAAGTTGCTCCTGTAATAAATTTAAGTAACACTATTGTTGCACTAACAATAATTTCCCTTGAAAAAGGTGTAAAATCAACAATAATTTCCCTTGGAAAAGGTGTAAAACTAACAATAAACTCCCTTGAAAAAGGTGTAATACATTAATCAAATTAACAGCTAATAATATTTCTAGAAGCCAAACTGTTTTAAATTTTTCTTATTATCTAATATTGTTTTTATTTAAAAGCGCTGATTAAATAAATTTTTTACATTGTGAAAATCGTATATATTTTCATTAAATCATACTATAAATAATGTTTTTATTTATGAATTTAAAGTTTTAAAAATATAACGATTATTTGTATCAATAAATATCATAGATAAAACTTTTAATGAATTATATTTAAAATTAGTCAATGAAAATTCATACAAAAATATTTTATGAGATAGAATTTACAGATAGCTCCCAAGTTAAAAATTATTAATTAAATAAGGTATGACTCTCAAACTCTAGAATATTCAGAATATTCATTAATGAGAAAATGTAAAAATAATAATTTTAGTAAAAATCGGAGTTGAACTCCAAATAATACTAAAATATAATAAAGCTATGAGGTAGATATGATAATAAAAAGAACAATATTTAAAGAAATAGAAAAATCAGTTAAAAGCAGGCCTATTACTTTAATTACAGGTGCAAGGCAAGTAGGAAAGTCAACAATCGCTTCACTTTTTATAGAAAAAGGATTTTCATATATTTCTTTAGATAATAGCAGAAATAGAGAACTTGCACAAAGAGATCCCTCTTTATTTTTGGAATTAAATAAGTGGCCTTTAATTATTGATGAGGTTCAAAAAGCTCCTGAACTTTTTGATGCAATCGAAGCAAAGGTGAATGAAGAAAAACTAAAAAATATAAATAATTATGGAATGTATATTTTAACTGGCTCACAAATGTTTAGACTCATGAAAAATGTTTCGGAATCAATGGCTGGAAGAGTTTCTATAATTCATATGTTACCGTTATCAAGAAGTGAAATTTTAAATCGAGATGAAATTCTATTTAATTTTGATATTAATAAAATTGAAGAAAGAGCAAGAGAAAATCCTTTCAATATCAATGATGTCTTTAAAGATATTGTTAATGGTTATTTTCCGGAAATTTATAGTAATCAAAGTTTAAATCCAGAAAGATTCTTTAGCGATTATGTAGAAACTTATATTGAAAGAGATATTAATGAAATTATTAATGTTAAAGATAAATTTCTTTTTAGAAAGTTTATGGAATTACTAGCTTCTTTAACTGGGGAAGAACTTATCTATGATAATTTATCAAAAATAATTGGTGTTGATTTAAAAACTATCAAATCTTGGATTTCTGTTTTATTAGCGCAAGATATTATCTATTTACTTGAACCATATAATGAATTTTCAATAACAAAAAGAATTGTGAAAAGACCAAAAATATGTTTTAACGATACTGGCTTAGCTTGTTTTTTAGCAAAAGTTAATGATCCTAATGTTTTATCAAGTAGTTTTCTTAGCGGAAGATTTATGGAAACTTTTATTATTAATGAATTAAGGAAATCATATATTAATAATGGAAAAAATCCTAATTTCTATTATTATCGTGATAATAATATGAATGAAATCGATTTAATTATTTTAAATGCAGGCAAGATTCATCTTATCGAATGCAAATCAGGAATGAGTTATAATTTGAAGGCAATTAAATCATTTAAGCAATTAGATAATACAAATTATCAAAAATCAACTTCAGGAATTATATGTAATACCGATTCTGTTTATCCATTGGATAAAGATGTTTATGTTATTCCTCTTAGCGGTATTTAGTATTTTATAATATGGAATTTATTGCTTATAGATTATCGTATCAAGAGTAATATAAATAATTTAATACATTTTAAAAATGCTTAATCTTTATTTTTTACTTTGGTTTCTCTATCATTAATAGGAAAAGAGAAAATACCTATGAAAGCTAGTAAGATGATTATACCAACGTTAAAAGAAGCCCCACAGGAAGCAATTATTGACTCCCATATTTTGATGTTACGAGCCGGACTAATTAGGAAATTAGTCTCCGGAGTCTATAATTATTTACCTTTAGGTCTCCGTTCTTTACATAAAGTAGAAAAGATTATAAAAGAAGAGATGGACCGCTCTGGAGCCTTAGAAATCTTATCTTCTGCGATGCAACCAAAAGAGTTATGGGAAGAATCAGGAAGATGGAATAAATATGGCCCAGAATTATTTAGATTTAAGGATAGACATGACCGTGATTATTGTTTAGGTCCTACTCATGAAGAAATATTTACTGATTTAATTAGAAATACAGTCAAATCCTATAAGCAATTACCATTAAATATTTATCAAATTCAAACTAAGTATCGTGATGAGATGAGACCTAGATTTGGTCTTATGAGAGGTAGAGAGTTCATCATGAAAGATGCTTATTCTTTTGATGTCGATGAAAAAGGATTAGACGAGTCCTATAAAATCATGTATGAAACTTATTCTCGAATTTTTACTCGTTTAGGCTTGAATTTTAAAGTAGTTCTTGCAGATACTGGTGCTATAGGAGGCAATGCTTCTCACCAGTTTATGGCTTTAAGTGATATTGGTGAATCAAATATTATTTATTGTGAAAATTGCTCCTATGCTGCAGATGAAGAAAAAGCTTATTCTCACGCTCCAACTTTAGAAAAAGAAGAATTAAAAGATAGAAAAGAAGTCTTAACTATTAATAAACATTCCATTGAAGAAATAAGTGAATTTTTAAATTTACCTCTTTATAAGATTGCTAAAAGTATGATTTATTATGCAGAAGATAGTAAGCAATATGGCATGTTTATCGTTAGAGGAGATTACGAAGTTAACGAAATCAAAGTTGCTAATGCATTAAATTCTTCTGAAGTATTTATTCGTTTAGCTAGTGATGAAGAAATATTAGCTCTAGGTTCGATAGCTGGATTTATCGGGCCTGTTAATTTCTCTAAATGTCAAATTTTTATCGATGAAGAAGTGACAAAAATGACGAATTTTGTCGTCGGCGCTAACAAAAAAGACTATCACCTAGTTAATGTTAATTACAAAAAAGATTTTGATGGAATAATTGGTGATTATAAAAAAGCTAAAGAAGGCGACCTTTGTCCAATATGTGGGAAACCATTAAAGAGTGAACGTGGAATTGAAGTTGGACAAGTATTTAAATTAGGCACTAAATATTCTTTGCCAATGAACTGCACATTTCTCAATGAACAAGGAAAGACCTTACCAATGGTAATGGGGTGCTATGGAATTGGAGTAACCAGAACCTTCCAAGCAATTATTGAACAACATCATGATGAATATGGAATCGTTTTCCCTTTAGAAACTGCTCCATACCATATTGTTATTGTTCCTGTTAACTATGAGGATGAAGAACAACGTAGAGTAAGCGATAACTTATACGAAATGCTTAATTTTAAAGTTGAAACTGTTTTAGACGATCGAAAGATGAAAATAGGTTTCAAAATGAAAGATTGGGAACTTATTGGTATACCTTATATTGTTGTTGTTGGTAGAAGAGCTTCGGAAAATATTGTTGAGTTTAAAAACCGTAATGATAATTCTAAAGTGGAGTTAACTCTTGAGGAAGTAAAAGAGTTTATTATTGATAAAGTTAATAATTTAAAATAAAGATTTTGTTTAAATTTGGTTTTACCTTTAAGTTTAAAGTTTGCTTATATAGTATTAGACATTAAGGGATTTATTTATTTTTTTGGAAAATTGGTTGAAGAGTTTAAGAAGTTTGATGAAGTGGAAGCTTTAGCCTTAGGTGGATCAAGTTTCTAGGATGATTGAAATAGACAAGTATTTTAAAAATAATCAATCTTAATACTTCAGGAATTATTTAAACTTTTAAAACGTACATAGTTTATAAGAGCTTTATTATCATAACGGAGCTTGCGAAATTTTAATTTTAAGATGCTGAAATTGTTTGCATAGAATTTGTTAATTTTTTTAGTAATACACTTTTGGGGTGAAAATTGATAGAATTTAACTATAGAAATCACCCCAAAGGAGATGAAATAATGGATAAAAGCAAATCGCTTACCGACCTACTTCAAAAAAGAGCTGAATTAAGTGCAAAATTAAGTCTAATACCATACGAAGGATCAATAGAGATTAAAACAAGAAATAATAATAAGTATATTTATTTAAGAAAAAAGACTTTAAATAAGAATTCATCAATCTATATAGACAAATATAGTGACGAGCTTTTTTCATCAATTTCTTCATTATTGTTGCAGGCTAAATTTCTAAAAAAAGAAATTGCTAAAATAACTCATCAGCTTGCAGTTTTTGGTTTTTCTGAATTAGAGTTGCCTCCAAGAGTACTGCTTAATGTAGATTTTGCCAAAATGAACATGAAATCTAACATTTATGATCAAGCAATTCTTGAAGGAATTGCGACAACGTTCCCTGATACTGAAACAATTATCGATAATGGTAAAGTTAATTCGATGAAACCTTCTGATATTCAGAAGATTTTAAACCTGAAGCACGCTTGGCAATTTGTAACAGATAAGGATGTTGTTTCATGCTCGTCTGATTATGTAATTCTTTGCTATATTGCAAGACTAGTTAATGAAGGATTTTATTTAAACGGAGGTAATATTAGAACACTTCCAGTTAGTATTGGTGGAACCGATTATGTTCCACCAATACCGAATGAGCAAACTATTAAAACTGATATAGATAATATTTTAAATTCAAATAAGCCAATAATTGATAGAGCCATTGAGGTATGTTTGTTTGTTATGAAAAAGCAGGTTTTTAATGATGGAAACAAAAGAGCTTCTGTAATTTTTGCCAATCATTTCATGATTAGAAACGGTGCAGGATTATTAATAATTCCCGAGTCAAAAATTAAAGAGTTTAAGCAATTGTTAATTAATTATTACGAAGATAAAGATTGCGAGCAGATTATAGAGTTTATGAAAAAATTCTGCTGGAAAACATTTTAAAAGTTACGATTTTAAAATATGATTTATTTACAGAATAGATAGTGTTTCTTTCAGCATTTCTTTATTAAATTAGCGAAAAATATATAAATATGTAAATGCCGCTAATTGTAAGTAGGAATTTTTTAAGTCTTAAAGAGTTTTTGCTAAATCCAGATTTAATCAATTATTAAAAACTATACAATTTCAATAAAAACCTTGCAAAAAGCCATTTTTTGCTTAATTAATTGCTTTCAAGAATAAATTTAATATCGTCTTTTGTTAAGTTAGTAATTGAACTGTCGTCACTAGAAACGACTTGTTTAACAATTTCTTTTTTCATATTTTGAAGTTCAATAACTCTTTGCTCAATTGAATTCTCACAAATTAATTTTATAACTTTAACATTTCGAATTTGGCCGATTCTATGAGCACGGTCACTGGCTTGTTCTTCAACAGCATAATTCCACCAAGGGTCAAGATGAATTACTACATTTGCGCCTGTTAAATTTAGACCAGTACCACCAGCTTTTAATGAAATAATACAAACTTTATATTTATTATTAACATTAAAAGTAGAGCATATTTCTAAACGTTCTTTACTTGGTGTCTGGCCTGTAATTTTAAAGTATTGTATACCTTCATTTTTAAGATGAGATTCGATAATATTTAAAGCTTCAACAAATTGAGAGAAGATTAAAATTTTATTTCCCTTATCAATTTCTTCATCGACTATATTATATAAAGAATTTAATTTGCCACTTTCGCCTTTAAAATTATCGGCAAATAGAGAAGGAGTGATGCAAGTTTGTCTTAAGCGCATTAAGTAAGGTAAAACACTAAATACAGATTTATTGTCACCGCTATTTAAAGTGTCAGCAGCAATCTTTTTAAAAGCATCATATGTTTTTCTTTGCTCTTCCTTCATTTCACAAGAAACTATAACTTCATATTTGTTTGGTAAATCTTTTAAAACATCTTGCTTAACTCTTCTTAAAATAAATGGAGCAACACTCTTTTTAATTACTTTTAAATAATTAGGATCTCTTTCACTTAAAGATTTAAAATCTTCTAAACTTGGTAAATATCCTGGCATTAAAAAGTCAAAAATCGACCATAAATCAAGGACGCTATTTTCAATAGGAGTACCAGTTAAGACGAGTCGATGTTCGGCGTTTAAAGTTTTAACACTTTGAGTTTTCTTAGCCTGTGTATTTTTGATAAATTGAGCTTCATCTAAAATTACTAAATCAAAATGGATGTCTTTATAGTTTTCAATATCATTTCTTAAGCTATCATAAGAAGTGATGTATGAAATCTTTTTATCTGGATCGATTGATTGAATTAACTTTTTGCGTTCATTAGCATTACCATATAAAGGAATTATTTTTTCATTTTCTGAAAATTTTTCAAATTCATTCATCCAGTTAAAGATTAAGCTTGTAGGAGCAACAATTAGAATTGGTTTATCGATATTTAAACTTTTAATAAATGAAATAGTTTCAAGAGTTTTTCCTAAACCCATATCATCGGCTAAAACACCACCAACTTGATTTTTATAAACAACATTTAACCATTTAAAAGCATCAATTTGATATGGTCTTAAAGCAGCGTTAAGAGGAGGCAGTTCCTTATCAAAATTTTTGAAGTTTTTGAAATCGTTATATAAGGTTTCGACATATTCATCTTTTGTATCAACTAATGAAGAATCTTTTACTTTAAAAGCAAAATATGGTGGAAGCTCTCTTTTTTCAACAAAAGAATTATTTTCGATAAGTTTCAAATCTTTACTTAGTTGAGCAAATTCTTTAGCTTCATCGTTATCGATATTAATAATGTTGTCTTTAAGCAAAACAAACTTACGTTTATTTCTTAAAGCATGTAAAATAGCATAAAGCTCTTCATCGCTATATTCACTATTTTCTAGGAAAACATTAAGAATTGAATTTTCGTTTTTGATCTTGATAGTAGGAGGGTAGAACTTTACAAGTTTTTTCGACTTAATCTTATCACTTAAATAAATATTACAAATGGTTTGGAGAGTGGTTAAATCGTTATTTAAAAATTCCCAAATTCTACCTTGATCAGTTAATAAATTATCAACAAATCCATATTCTTGTAAAATTTCTTGATAACGATTATAAACTAGCAAAGCTTCATCTTTTAATGCATCTTCTTTAATTTCTATTTCGTTAATAAAATAAGAAGAATGAACCGTAATTTCGTTTTTGGAATTGAAATCAAAATAAGCGTTAATTTCTAAAGCGTTAATCCTTAATTCTCTCCTTACTTTTAAAGAAGCGTCGAAATAAGATTCAAAATTTAAATAAACTCCATATTTAAAACTATCTTTAAAATCTTTAATAGAAGTAACTGGAGAATTTTTAACTAAATTATAGATTTTATTATATTTACGATTTAAAGAAACAATATCGATTGAATGAGTTTCTTTAGAGTAATATAAGTCAGTTGATTCGATATTAGTATAACCTTCAATTTCATTAACCTCTAAATCAAAATCTTCAGTGATAGTAATATGTGGTTTTAATTCTTTTAAGTTAGCTTTATAAGGAGAATCATTAAAAAGGATTGTATCGTTTTTATATAAAATAATGAGGCCTTGAAGGTTTTTAGAGACCATGTGCTCTAATTTAGTAGTGCTGTAACAATTTTGAGCAAGGTTTTTTAAGAAGTCATAAACCTGTTTACTTTGCTGATCCAATAAAGAAAATGAATAAGTTAAGTTTAAATTCTTATTACCTTTTCCAAGAACTTGATTTCTGTTTTTAATACTATTAATTGCTTGGTTAGGCTTCATTTTTCTTGAAATGAAACTATTATATTGATAATAAAAAGAAACTCTATAGTTTTCTTCTTGGGTGGTTTCATCTAAACAAAGAGTTAAATGGAATTTATTATCGTAGGCTTCTGAGGTAGGTGATTTCATGATAGAAGTCAACGAATGTTTAAATTCTTTTAAGTCTTTTTGGTAATTGAGTTCATTAATTTCATTTTGGAAATCTTGAATGATTTCTTTAAGTTTACCTGGCTCTTTTTCATTTAAATCACTAGCTACAGCTGAAAAAAGAAACTCAGGATCAAGTGAATTAAAAATTTCTGAAGTTCCACCATAAAATAAACAAGATTCAGGATCGAAGAAAATATGGTATACCGCTAAATTAAGCATTTTAAGATAAATACAAATATAAAGATTTGCATCCATTGTTTTGATTTCATATGCAAAATAGGTGCTAAAAGGAAGATTATCAACTTTATATGAATAATACTTTGCGAAAAATTCTACTATTTTATTGTTCTTCTTCATAATCTAATCCTTAAAATGGCAAGCTATCCTCTGGTAAATCATCTTCGATGTTGTCGTCGCTATCTTCATCATATAAGTAATCTTGGTCATTGTATTTATAACTTGTGTTGCCATATGAATCATAAGCTTTAGAATCAAACCGATTTTTATATGAAGCGAATTTGTGAGAGATTATTTGTTCATAAGGTGCATTTGTAAAAAGCAATTTAATAAATTGATTGTTTGGTAAAGCAGCAATAACTTTATTACTTACAGCATTATTATTTTTGAGTTCTGATGCTATCCTAATTAAATTAAAAAGGATCAGCTGTGGATGTTCTTTTTTTAGATTCTCTTCTTTTGCACGAATAAAATCTTTTAATAATGCTTTTTTACTTATATCTTTATCTAATAAATCTTTATGAAAACTTTCTTGATCAAAGATAGGAGAGAAGTCAAGCTTACTTGAAACAAATTCAGGATTTTCATCATAGATTTTATCTAAGTAATCCTTATCTTCTTTTAGATATGTTAAATCAATGTTATAAGATTCATAAAGTTTAATAACGGTAGAAATTTTTAACTTGTTAAGAACGTTTGCTAATATTCCTGATTCATTTGCGTCAATCTTTCTACGATCAGCTAAAATTTTTCGAGCTATAGTTTCAAAATGTATGCTTTCAACATTGTTTAAGAATGCGCATAATAATGCACGTTTAATCTCATATGTTTTTAAATATTTAAAGCCATAAGTTAAATCAAATTTAAAATAGGAATATTTAATTTTATTTACGTCTCGGTAGGTTTTCTTGCATTCGAGACAATCAGATAAAAATTTAACAAGAGGCGTTTTGAAAACATCTGTAAAAAGTTTCTTGTTTTCAAAGAAAAATTTGTATTCTTCTTTATTATCACCAAGCTCGTTAAGTTTTTGACTGATGATGTGATATTTGTCTGAATAAGTAGTTGCTTTATTTAACTCATCTAAAATCGAGAACATGTAAGATTTTTTAATATAATTTAAGTTCACGTCTTTAGAATCTTTGTTCTCGCTTTGATTAGATGCATAAATCATTTTATTTGCTTCGTAAACATTATCTTTTTTGATTTCTGGCGATAAAAGATAAGTATTTTTTAATATGAGCAATAATGCATACAAATATTTATCTGGGAGAAACGGATTTTCATCAAGAGTTATTGAAACAACGTTTTTCTCGTTAATTTTAATTCGTATGTACTTGCTATGAACTGTATTATAAAAAGCTAAATAAGAGTTAGGGTTGGAATCTATAATCTTCAATTGTTTTGAGGAATAAACTTGGTAACCTTGATTGATACTTTGTTTGTCAAACATAAAATCAAACATACCAAGATTTGCTAAATCTGGAATTTTTAAAGGTATAGGCAAATTTGTAAGATTTAAGTCTAACTCATCTTTATAAATGGTTTTCTCTTCTTTTATACTAGGAAAATAGATAACAGCTGAGCCACTATCATTTATGACCACAACAAGCCCATATTTGTAAGCTCTATGATAAACAATTTGATTTACAACCATAAAGTTTATTTTACCATATACATTTATTTTTTAATTCTGAAATGTTTTCAAGTTGGTGTTTCAGCTCAACTTAAAATGACAATAGATTGTTTTATGCTCGATATGCATCTATTACAAGAAAACGTTTAAAAGTTATTTATATCGCAGCGGCTTGGAATGATGATGAAGTTGTTATGAGCGCAATATCTAAACGTTTAAATATTTTATCTAACTATTTAGAGATGAATGAAGTAGGTAGAATTTTAGCAAAAGGTGCTGGCACACCATCTATGATTAAAAAAGAATATTTAGTTCAGGTTTATAATTTATGGAAGTATCTTAAATAGACAGTTAATTTATTTTTGCTTCATATTTATAAGAAATATATTATTTCTTAGACATGAAAGAAATAAGATTTAGAAATAGTGGTAGCTATAATTACTATTAGTAAAGTTGTGTCTTTGCTCTTGTTTATTTTCTAGACTTAGATAAAATTATCTTTCATCTTTGTAATAGTTAGCTTTATATTTAGAAGTATACTTTTATAATTTCTTGTATTAATTAAATGTAAGAAAGAAAAAAGGAATAAATTTGGAAGGATTCAGATGGAAAGCAAGATTGAAATCAGACTATATAAAAGCAGCGATATAGATGAAGTTATTCAATTGTTTAAAGATTCTATAGAAAGCGCATGTATAAATGATTATTCAAAGCAAGAAATTAATGCCTGGAAAAATGCTTTTGATAAAGATAAACTTCAAAATCGATTTTTAAATTCTTATTCAATTGTGGCTACTTTAGATAGTAAAATAGTCGGCTTTGGTAATATTGATATTGAAAATAGATACCTGGATTGCCTTTATGTTAAGCCACAATTTTATAGAAGTGGTATCGCCACTAAAATTTGTAATGAACTAGAAAGCAAAGTTTCTGGAGCCATTTCAGTTCAATCTTCTAAAACGGCAATGCCATTTTTTATTGGTAGAGGCTATAACTTAATAAGAGAACAAGTAGTAATTAGAAATAATGTTAAACTTACTAATTACTTACTAATTAAATACTAATTTATTACTATTTATTAACTATAATGTTTAAATATACCAACAAACGATATATTGAATTAATTTTTGCGCATCATTTGAATAGATTATATTTTTCTACTTTTTAATACTATTTTTTCGGTAAATTAAATAATTAAATCGTTGCCGAATAAAATTAGTTGTATTATCATCTAAATAGTTGATATATCAACTAAAGGAAATGATTTAATGTTTTTCCCAGAAGTAAACGAAGTAGTAGCTCAAATTATTCATAACCTCTTTTATCTAGGAGGCAATTTTTTTACTCCACTATTTAGAACAATATGTTATCTAGGCGATTATGGTATTTTTCCTATTCTATTTGGGTTGATATTGTTAATTTTTAGAAAAACTAGACGAATAGGCTTTGGAGTTATGATAGCAGTATTGATAGGCTTTCTTTTAACTAATTTGCTTTTAAAGAATATCATTCAAGAGCCACGCCCATTTACAAACCAAAACACCTTTTATTATCAATATTGGTTAGATACTGGAAGTCTAATGGAAAGTGGTCATTCTTTTCCTAGTGGTCATACGACATCAGCAGCTTCTCTTGCTTTTGGCTTCTTTTTATTATCTAAAAATAAAAAATATTCATGGCTAATTCTTTTATTTCCTATTTTAATGGGAACTTCGAGAATCTACTTTAGTGTTCACTATTTTTGTGATGTTGTAGGTGGATTATTTGTCGGATTAATTGCTGGATCAATGGCTCTATTTTTGTTTAGTCTTTTGAAAAGAACAAATTTTGGAAGAAAGTTTTTTAGATTAGATTTATCTTTATAGGAGTTTGATATGGATATAACAAAAGCTCAAATTACAAAAATTGCTAGAGAAGTAAATAAACTTGCTGTAAAAACCTTAAAAGAAGATGGTATTGGTACCTCTGAATTTGATTTAATCCATATTGTTAGAAAACATAATGGAATTACTCAAAGCGATATAACGAAAATTTTAGGAATTGATAAAGCAGCGGTTGCTCGTCAAGTTGTGCGTCTAACTAAAAAAGGATTTATAATTAAAAAAGATAATACAGAGGACAAAAGATCATCTTTGATATACCCGACATTAAAAGCAGAAGAGTTAAAAGTCTCTAAAAGATTTGTTGAAAATACTTATTATGAATGGCTATTAGAAGGGTTAAAAAAGGAGGAAAAAGAAACATTTAGCCTTCTTTTAGAAAAAGTCTATCTTCGCTCCAAAGAAGAAAGCAAAACTGGTTTTCCTCATGTGAATGAAAGATTAAGAAAGAAGGCGAGCGATTTTGAAGAAGAAAAATAAGTTTCATTTTTCAAATGCGATGATCTTTTTACTCCTTTTTGGAGTAGTTTCGTTGCTCTCTGACATGACGCATGAAGGTGCGGCTAGCATTCAAGGTTCTTATTTGTCTTTAATAGGTGCTTCTGCTGGAGTAATAGGATTTGTCTCCGGTTTGGGTGAATTACTTGGCTACTCTTTGCGATTAGTCTTCGGAAGATTAGCTGATAAAACAAAGAAATATTGGCCAATTGTTATAATTGGTTACTTAATAGATATTTTAGCTGTGCCTTTATTAGCCTTTGTTGGTCCAAATGGATGGATATTGGCTTCTGTTATTTTAAGTGTTCAAAGAATTGGTAAAGCAATTAAAAAACCAGCAAAGGATACTATTATGTCTTTTGCAGCCTCCCAAGAAAAAGTCGGTAGAAGCTTTGGAATTCAAGAAATGCTTGATCAAATTGGTGCATTTTTGGGACCCCTGTTTCTTTATTTAATTATGCTTTTTCAAACTGATGGTGATACTTTTACAAACTATGCAATTTGCTTTCTTTTCTTGTTAATTCCGGCTGTTGCAACAATAGTATTGTTATTAATAACGAAGAAGAAATTCCCAAATCCAGATGCATTTGAACCAGAACCAAAGCATTATGAAAAGCTTAAGTTAAAACCAAGTTTTATATTTTATATTGCTGGAATTAGTTTATTTGCTTTTGGATTTATTGATTATTCTTTGGTTGGCATGCATATTAGCAACATTTATGTCGGTAACGACTCATTTATAACTTCTGAAACATTACCATTAATTTATTCAGGAGCAATGATAGTAGATGCATTTGCAGCAATAATTTTTGGGAAGTTATTTGACAAATTTGGAACATGGTCGCTCATAATTGCAACTTTATTATCAAGTATGTTTTCTCTTTTTATATTCGAGTTTGATTCGGTTTATATGTTGTTAATTGGCGTCATAATGTGGGGAATAGGGATGGGCGCGCAAGAATCTATTCTTAAAGCGGTTGTTACAACAATGGTTCCTAAAAATTTAAGAGCAACTGGGTATGGTATATTCGAATTTTCATTTGGAATATTTTGGTTTTTAGGGAGCACCTTACTTGGATTTTTATATGATTACTCATTATTAGCTATGGTGATTGTATCAATTGGTAGTCAACTTTTATCAATTCCATGTTATATTTTATCTAATGTTAAATTAAATAAAGAAAAGAAGAAAAAAACTGAAGTATATGAACACGCCAGTAATTAAAACAAAACGTTTGATACTTAGAAAATTTGAAGAAAATGATCTCGGTGAAGCTTTTGAGATTTTTAAAGACGAAGAAGTAAATAAATATTTGCCATGGTTTAAAGTTAGCGATTTAAAAGAAACAAAGTCATTTCTTGAAAAGCATTATTTTTCTAAATATAAAGATGAATTTGGCTTTAATTATGCTATAGCGTTAAAAGAAAATAATAAAGTTATTGGTTATATTAATATCAATCTTGATGATGAAGCAAACGATGTTGGCTACGGACTTAATAAAAGCTATTGGAAGAATGGTTATATTCATGAAGCTTTAGTTGCTTTAATTGAAGTAGCCAAAAAGAATAATCTTAAATATTTAACTGCAACTCATGATATACATAATTTAAGGAGTGGCAATGTTTTAAGGAAAGCTGGTTTTGTTTATAAATATTCATATAAAGAAATGCGGGAACCTAAACATCTTTTAGTAACTTTTAGAATGTATCAATTAAATTTAAATATTGATGATGATTATGTTTATAAAAAGTATTGGAATAAATATGATGATCATTTTATTGAAAAAGATCTCTAAAAAAGAGAAAAGCAACCAATATGTTACATTTAGAAAACAGTAGTTGGTGTTTAGAAATGTAACGTTTACCTATACTTTTGATTAAGGAGGTGCAAAGGTATGAGTATTGGAGAAAAAATTGCACAATTAAGAAGAAACGCTAATATAACTCAAGAAGAATTAGCTGATTCACTTGGCGTTACAAGACAAAGCGTATCTCGTTGGGAATCTGGAGAAGCTTATCCAGATATGAGTAAAATTGGGAAACTGGCAGATATTTTGGAAACCAACTGTGATTATTTATTAGGAGATGATGTAAACGAAAAAGGTGAAAAAATTAAAATAGTTACAGAAACAAGTACTGTAGAAAGTTATGCTAATCGACTGATTCTAACTTTATTAAGCTTTATTCCTTTTGTTGGTCCTTTTATCGGTTTCTTCTCGTTAAAGAAAGAGGAAAAAAGATCTGATAACTTATTAAGAAAGTTAATGATTGTTGGAACGATAATTTCAACTTTATTTACACTTATTTTTGTAGCTATTGTTATTTACGGCTTAATTTATAGCATCATGTTGCATATTTAAAAAAAGATTTCTCCCCCTTTTTTTAAGTGCCTGTGTATTGACTCAGGCACTTTATTGTCTTTTGAAGAACAAATCTTGTTATAATCTTTTTATGCTAAAGTTCAAAAGGTTAAGCAAAAAGAAAGATTTTGAAAGCATTAAAAACTTATTTTCGTCTGTTTTTACTAAAGAACCATGGTTTGATGATTGGAGCGATGAAAGTAAACTTGAAAACTATATAAAAGATTTGACTTTTCAAACGAATTCTCTTTCACTAGGACTTTATTTAGATGATGAATTAATTGGAATAGCTTTAGGAAGAGTAGTTAATTTCTATGATGGTATTCAATATCGTATAGATGAATTATGTATCAAAAACGAAAAGCAAAATAGTGGATATGGATCAAAATTTTTAGATTTAATAAATAGATATTCGAAGAAGAAGAAATTTCGATACATAATTTTAAATACTGATAGAAATGTTTATGCCTATAATTTCTATTTAAAGAATGGTTATAAAGAAAATAGAACTAACGTTATGCTTTATCAAGAAGTCAAATAAGATTTTCTTTTTATTTAAATAATATTGAATTATGATTTTTAAAGAAAGAAGGTGATGAATTTGAGAATATAAGCAATTTAACTAGATTATTTATTTAATATTAATAAGGAGTTTAGCAAAATGCTTATAATTTCAAATTTAACAATAGTCTTAAAAAAAGACCTTAGAACTTTAATAAAGGATTTTTCCTTTGTTTTAAATAAAAAAGATAAAGTTGGAATAATTGGCGAAGAAGGCAATGGGAAATCTTCACTTTTAAAAGTGCTTTATAATCAAGAAGAAGCTAGTAAATATTTAGAAATCAGCGGAAATATATCGATTAAAAATGAAAAAATCGGCTATCTTAAACAAATGGTAGATGAAGATAAAATAAACTTATCTATTAATGAATTATTAAATAACGAACTTGATTATTCATCGATAAACTATAAAAAGTATTATCTATATATTGATATGTTCAATCTCGACGAAGATAAACTTTTATCTAATGAGATAAAGGTAAAAAGTTTAAGTGGTGGAGAAAGAATTAAACTTTTCTTGTTTGTTGAACTAATGAAAGAACCAACAATTTTACTTCTTGATGAACCTAGTAATGACTTAGATTTGTCTTCTTTAAACTTACTCGAAGATTTAATCATAAATATTGATATACCAGTAATGTTTATTTCTCATGATGAGTTTTTATTGTCAAAATGTGCAAATAAAATAATTCATATTGAATCTTTAAAAAGTAAAAGTGAGCCTCGAGTTACTATTAAAAGTTCAAATTATGAAGATTATTTTTCTTCTAGAGAGGACTTTATCGATAAAAACATTAAAGAATACAATAAAGATAAAGATAACTTTGAAAAGAAGATGGATAAATTTAATAAAGTTTATCAGAGTGTGAATCATGCTTTAAATACTGTTTCGCGTTCACAACCTGGTGTTGCTAAAAATTTAAAAGATAAAATGCATGCGGTAAAGTCAATGGAGAAAAGATATGCCAAAGAAAAGGAAAACCTTACACAAAAATATGAGGTAGAGGAGGGAATTAATCTTAAGTTTGATAACTTAAATACTTTAGATATCAAAGGAAATTCTTCTAACTCAAAAATCAATTATTTAATCGATTCTTCCAAAATAGTTTTAGATTTTAAAATAGATCAATTAAGAATAAATAGTGAAATAACTCTGATTGATAAGCCAATATCTTTATATATAAAAGGAAGTAAGAAAATAGCAATAATTGGAGAGAATGGTGCTGGTAAATCTACTTTGCTTAAATTAATTTATAAAGAGTTAACCAGCAAATCTTCCTTTAATGTTGGCTATATGTCTCAAAATTATGAAGATGAATTATTAAATTATATGTCTCCACTAGAATATTTAGCTAAAGAAGTTGATGCTTCGACTAAAGAAGAATTAACAAAAATTCAAACTTATTTAGGCTCACTAAAATTTACTTATGATGAGATGAATAAAAGCATTTTTTCTTTAAGTGGTGGTCAAAAAGCCAAAATTTTCTTTACAAAATTGATATTAAAAAAAGTAAATGTAATGTTACTTGATGAACCAACACGAAATATATCACCATTATCGAATAAATCTTTTATATCATCGATAAAACAATATAAAGGTGTAATTATTGCTGTTTCGCACGATAGAAACTTTATTTATCAAGTATTTGATGAAATTTATGAATTAAGTTCAGAGAAAGGACTAGAGCAAATTCAACGAGATGAGTTTAAAAAGAAGTATCTATAAGTTAGTTTTATGGACATACATTCTAGATATTTCTCCTCCGTCGCATTTAACATCAAAAATATATTCCCAATTATATTTTTCATAAAAAGAAGTGTGGTCAGTTATTAAATACAATGTGTTTATACCGTATTTACTCATATCTCGCTCGACGTATTCTAAAAGTTTTCCGGCGATTCCTTTGTTTCTGTATTCAGGTTCGACAAATAAAGCACAAACATTAGGATATAAATCTTTCCTTTCATGAAAATCATTTTGAATTACACCGATTCCACCAATTATTTTGTTATTTGATAGCATAATATACCATGAAGGATATGGAGCATTAGATTCTATGCTTTCATTCATACTATTAAGATATTCTTCTTTAGGTATATTCCATTTACTAGAAAACCAAGCTGCAGCAGTACCAAGCATTTCCTTTTTGTTTTTGATATTAATAATTTCGTAATTCATAAACCAACAGCTATCCTTTCTAATTCTCGCTTATTATAACCAATAAATTGCTGATTGGTAGAGTTTAATTTGCTAAAGAACATGAAAATTCTATATTTTTTATAGTTTTAGTAGATATTTAGTTAAAATTAAGTATATTTTGAGTCAATAAATAGTAGTTAAATTTAATAAAGATAATTAGAATATTGTTTTGTTCACTATTCAAATAAGTTATAGGTTTTTTATAATTTGGGAATCACATCATTTATTTTAACTTGCTACTTGAGCTATGTTTTAGTGATCTCTTTTTAAAAGCGTTAGAATGGAATTTGTTGATAAAATTGGTAAAATATAAGCGATTAATTGGAGGCTTATACATATGGAAGAAAAGCAATATGATGCTTTGGTAATAGGGGCCGGGAATGGCGGATTAACGGCTGCATTACGATTAGCAAAATCTCACAAAAAAGTATTACTTGTTGAAAGACATATTTTACCTGGTGGCTTTGCTACTGGATTTATGAGAGGAAGATTTTATTTTGAAGCATCCTTACATGAATTATGTGACTTTGGACATAAAGAAAGACATGGTAATTTATATACTTTATTTGAAGAATTAGGTGTATTAGATAAATTACACTTTGTTGACGTTCCAGAAGCTTTCACAGTTATAAATTCGAAAACTAAAGAAAGTTATGAGATGCCATTTGGAGTGGAAAACTTTATTAATAAAATGGAAGAGTACGTGCCAGGTTCTAGAAAATCAGTTACAACTTTCTTTGAACTCGGCAAAGAAATTTCGGATGCAATGAGATATTTGAATGAATCTCATGGTAAACCAGACAGCAAAGTTTTAATGAAAAAATATCCAAACTTTATGAGAGTAGCTGTTTATGATGTTGATACAGTTTTAAAGGCAATTAAAATGCCTAAAAAGGCTCAAGAAATTATTACAACTTATTGGTCATATTTGGGTACATCAACAGATAAACTCGGCTTTGTACATTATTGTATTATGGTTTATCTTTACATTACTTTGAAAGCACAAGTTCCTTTGGAAAGATCTCACGAAATAAGTGCAACATTAGTTGAAGAAATTAAGCAAAGTGGCGGTGATGTATATTTTGGAGATGGAGTTAAGGAAGTACTTGTTGAAAATGGAGAAGTATATGGTGCTATTTTAGATAGTGGCAAAAAGATTCTTACCAAACACATTATTTCAAACGCTTCCCCTGAAGCAGTTTATGGACAAATGATTAAAGACAAAAATCAAATTCCTGAACAACAACGTAAGCTTTCTAGTTTTAGAGAATTATCCGGAAGAGGTCTTTCTATTTTCTTAGGTTTAAATAAAACAAAAGAGGAACTTGGTTTAAAATCTTATAGCTATTTTATTTATGATAGTTTAAATTCAAGAAAAGCTTTTGATGCGATGAAAGATATTGATAATTACTCACAAGTTACTGTTGTTTTAAATAACGCTTTAGAGAATTGCTCTCCAAAAGGAACAACAATCATGTATATGACTTCTTTATATTTCAGTGACATCTTCGACAAAATTGTTGACGAAAAGAATTACTTTGATTTAAAAGAAGAAATCGCTAAAGGCTTTATTAAACGTTTTGAAGAATCAACAGGATGTAAGATTTCTGATGCTATTGAAGAAATCGAAATTGCAACTCCTTTAACATATTGCCATTATACATCAACTCCAGATGGAACAATTTATGGATACTTAACTACTGGATTAGACAATATGATGCCTCGTCTTACCACTATGTATGATGAAACAATTTTAAAAGGACTTCGTTTTGCTGGAGGCCATGCTATGAGAAGCTCTGGCTATAACTCAGCTTATCTCTCTGGTGATTTAGCGGCAAAACTCACTCTTGGTGATATGAAGGAGGATAGATAAAATGAAGGTCAAAGTTTCTTTTTTCGGTTTAAGCGACATGCTTAAATTTAAAAATTTAAAGAAGAATCGTTTAGAAGCAATCAATAGTTCAGAAGTAAAAGAATATAAATCCTATAGAATTAACGAACTTGCTGATTACTATCATCCACATAAGCAATATTTGAAAATTGATAAAATAGTAGAAGAAAATAGTGATACAAAGAGCTTTTATCTTGTGCCTGACGGAGAAACAACTAAGCTTGCTTATTTTAAATCAGGAAGTTATGTTTCTTTATTCGTAAACGTTGATAACAATATTGTTTCAAGAGCTTATGCGATTTCATCATCTCCAAGTGAAGCTTTAAAAGGTATTTATCGAATTACAATAAAAAGAAAAGAAGGCGGGTATTTATCTAACTATTTACTTGATAGCGCTAAAGTCGGAGATAAATTATTTGCTTCAGAACCAGGCGGATTTTTAACTTATTCTTCAATTCGTGATGCTAAAGATGTAATTGCGGTTGCTGGTGGAGTTGGAATCACTCCATTTATATCAATGGCTAATGCTATTAAAGATGGAATCGAACATTTCAATTTAACAATTTTATATGGTGTTAATTCTTTAAAAGATGTCATCTTAAAAGATGAACTTGATGAATTAACTAAAACTTGTGACAAAGTAAAAGTAGTTTATGTAGTTTGTAATGAAACTGTTGAAGGATGCGAAAAAGGCTTTATTACAGCTGATATTATCAAAAAATATGCTCCAACTGATAAACCATATAGCGTATATGTTTCAGGACCAAATGCGATGTTTGATTTCTTGGCTGGTGAATTTAAAAAACTTAATCTTCCTAATAAATATATAAGATTAGAAAAATCACCTGAAACATTATCTTTAGGTAATAAAGAGTTTAATTTGGTTGTTCATATGGAAGATCAAACCTTTAACCTAATTGCTAAACAAAATGAAACCGTTTTAAATGCGCTTGAAAGAAACGACGTTTTGATTAGATCAAAATGTCATTTAGGTGGTTGTGGTTTCTGTCGTAGTAAAATTATTAAAGGTGAAATTCAAACAACTAAGTTAAATAAGCAAGCTGATATTGATAAGAAGTTTGGTTATTTCCATCCATGCTGTTCTTATCCAATGTCTGATCTTGAAATTGAAGTTTATAAGTATTAACTATAATTTCATTTAATGTAACTATGAAAATACCAGCTGTGAAAAGTTGGTATTTTTACTTATAATAATTAAGTAATGGATAACAAATTTTCTCAAGGAAATATTTTTAATATCGTCGATAAGAATTTTTTCTCAATCCTTACAAGAAAAGATAAAGATTTAAACTATGATATCCTTGTTAAAATTTTTAATTTAATTGAAAGTCAAGGCAACAATAGAATCGACAAACAAGAAATGCTTGTTGCTTTAAATAGTGAATATTCTTCTTTTACTGATATAGAGATTGATGATGAAGAAGATAAACCTTTAGAAGGCAAAACTTTCCTTGAAAAGTTGCATTTAAAAATTCGTCAATTCGTTAAAACTGGTTGGTTAAACGAAGAAACAGATCGCGACTTTATTTCTTATATTTCTTTTAATGACTACTCTTTAGAAATATTAAATACCCTGCAAAATCTCATCCAAAAAGAGAAAAATGAGATTGAGTTTACAGGCTATACGCTTACAATATATAGTCTTTTAAAAAGCATTAATGATAATAATGTAACAGCAGTTATTGAGCAAATTTCTCAAAATAAAAAGAATCTAGAAAGGTCGCTTTTAGGTTTAAATAGCCGAATAAAACATTATATTACTTCTCTTTTGAATAGATCTGATCTTTCTGCGGAAGAGGTTTTAGATGAGTTAACTGAAAAATATGGTAAAAAAGTTATTCTAGTCGTATTTGATAACTTAAAAAGAAAAGATAATCCAAATAAGTATGCTAGAGACATCATTAACAAATTAGAAAAATTACTCATTGAAGAAAATTTAAATAAGATTGTTTTAAATTACATTAGTGTTAAAAAGAGCAATGAAAATCCTGAAGAAATAAAGAAATATCTTCAAGAGATGATTTTGAATATTATTGAATTTTATCGAAAAGTTGAAGAAATTATTGATAGAATTGATTCGAACAATTCACGTTATGTTTCTAATGCTAAAAATGTTCTTCAATTTATTCTTTCAGATTCGAAAGATGTTGTTGGCGAAATAAATAAGACTTTAAAACTTATTAAACGAATTGATAAAAGATTTAATGATAATGATGTTGAAATTGACTTTGATTCTATTATTAATATTTCACCTATTGATGAAGAATCATTGTATACGCCAAGGAATTATCGCTTAAGAAAAGACAAAGTTAATTTTGAATATACTCCTTTAAGTGAAGAAGAAATAAATGAAGCTAAAGAAAGTTTGAAACTTAACAATGAATTTTCTAAGGAAAATGTTAATAGATATATCATCTCTTTACTTAATGAAAACTATAAAGAAAACAATAAATCTTCTTTAAAAGTCAGCGATATGATAAACATCGACAATAAATCCTTTATTATGATAAACCTTGCTTTTGCTTTTAGCGAAAGTTCAAATATCGATTACGAAATCAAAATTTTGCCCGATAGAATTGAAGTTAATGGCTATTCATTACAAAATTTATTAATTTCTAAAAGAGGATAAATATTATGAAAGTAGAAAGAGAAAATGTAGAAGAATTTAGTCAAGAATATTTAAAACTTAAAGATAGAGATAAAGAAGATTTTAGCCGTATTGCTAATAAACTTCTTGCAAAAACCTTTATTGTTTGTGATTTGAACGAAGATAAAGATGACTACTATACTTCTTTAAGATTTTTTTATTTGCTTTCAGTTTATTTTTCTTTTATCGATTATGAAATTATCAAAAATGAATTAAATAGAGTCGTATATATTAAAACCACAAAAGATCGTAATAGATTTCATCTTAATAAAATCGATACCATTATTGCTTTAATTTTTAGAGCAAAATATTTTGAAAAAAGTAAAGAAATAAGTCTTGATAGAATTGTTACTTTAACTATTGAAGAATTAGTGGAAGAAATAAATAAAACAAAGATTTATCAAAGTCAAAAAACAATTACTGAAATTGAAAGAGCATTAAAAGTTTTAAGAAGAAATAAAATTTGTAATTTTGTTGGTAAAGCAACAAAAGATACTATTATTGAAATTCTCCCAACAATTTTAATATTGATAAAAGTTTCTGATATCGAAGATATTAAAAATAAAGTCTTAAATTATATAAACGATAGTGAAGATAATGAAGAGGACGCTGAAGATGAAAACGTTAGTGAAGATTAAATTAGTTAATTGGCATATTTTTCAAGATAATACCATTCCATTGAAAGACAATACCTTAATTTTTGGAGAAAACGGAAGCGGTAAATCAACACTTATTGACGCGATTCATTATGTGATAGATGGCGGGAAAGACGTTAAATTTAATACTGCAGTTAATTTACAAGGCAGTTCAATAAACAAAAGAACTGTCGAAAGCTACATACGTTTAAAAACCGGTGTAGAAGGCAAAGAATATGTTAGAAATGGAGATGTCGTTTCACATATTGCTTTAGAATTTTTTGATGAAGTTAGCAAGAAAAGCAGTGTAATTGGAGTTGTATTAGAGCTTGCTAATGGTGAACATAAAGAAAAATCAACCTTTTATCATGTTATTAACTCTTCTTTTGATGACAATTGGTTTTTTAATGAAAATAAAAATCAAGTTCATACATTTAAGCAATTTCGATCTTATCTAGATAGTTTAAATTTAAATTTTCACATTTTAGATGGTTCAAAGGCTGATGTTTTTAAGGCAGTTCACCAAGCTTTAGGTATTTTGAGAGAAAGAGATACTTATTCCGATCTTTTAAATAAAGCGATTGCTTTTAGACCAATAGATAATGTTAGTGACTTTGTTTATAACTATTTAATGCCAGAAAAATCAGTTAACTTGAATGAACTTAAAAATTTAATCAGAAGCTATCGTGAAGTTAAAAAGTTAGTTGATGAAGAAAATAGTAAAAAAGAAATCTTAAAAAAAATTGATATTGATGGGAACGCATATTTGACTCAAAAGAAGGATGTTTTAGTTATTACTCATTTAATTAATGAAATAGATTTAGAAAATAATATTAAAAATGTTAATAAATTAAATAAAGATATTGCAAATCTTGAAAGCGAAAATAAAGAGCTTGAGGATAAAAATAATTCCTTAAATAAAGATAAAGAATCGTTGTTGGAGCAAAAAATCGCCTTGTCCTCTAATTCAAATGCGATTACTTATAATTCTTTAATTAAAAATTTAGAAAGCGAAAAAAATTCATTAAAATCTACTCAAGGTGATATAAGAAAGTTGACCTCTTGCATTAATCAAGAACAACAAAGAATCAAAGTTTTGAACGTTGATATTAATTTAAAAGGATATTTAAAAGATAAAGATTTTAAATCGTTTAAAGAAAATTTAAATTCATATAAAGAAATTATAAAAAACGATTTAAGCAAAACTTTAAGAGGTAGAGAAAAAGAACTTTCTAATGAAATTAATGCTCTTGAAAAAGAGGAAAATTCAAATACATCTCAAATTGAACAACTTAAAAAATCAAATAACGTTTATAAGCAACATATTCCTGAGTTTATTAAACTTGTTAAAGAGGAAGCAAAGGAAAAATATCACATTGATAATCTGTTGATTGAACCATTTTGTGAAGGAATTGAGATTAAAAATGAATTTGAAAACGATCGTAACGACATTGAAATGTTTTTAAATAATCGTCGTTTTGATCTTCTTGTTAATTCAAAATATTTTCCTTTAGTGAGTAGAATTTATTCTGAACATAGAAAAGAGTTTGAATCTATTAGCGTTGTTGATCTATCAAAAATTGATCCTGATTTAAAAGCCAGTGAGAACTCACTTTATTATAAACTTGATGTTTCTTCTTCAACTAAAGAAGCAGAGCTTTATGCTCGTTATTTATTAGGAAATACTGCAAAACTTAATTCTTTTGATGATTTTACATATGAAAATAATGAAGTTTTAGAAGGCGGATTCGTATATAGCGTCGATAAAATTTCTCAACGAAAACAGTCGATTGCTTTATATCCTTTCATAGGCAAAGAAAGTATTAAAAAACGTATTGATATTTTGATAAAGAAGAATCAGACAATAGAAGAAAAGCTAAAGGTTTTAAAACCTGAGTTAGATTCGATAAGATTCAAATTAGATCAAATCAGTGAAAGTTTAGTTATAGTTTTATTAACTTCTTACTGCGATAAAAATTTGTTTGAAATTGAAGATAGCATAAATAAAAAAATAGAATCTCTTGAAAAACAAATTAATGAACTCGTTGCTAATGATATTGATTTGCTTGATTTAAATAACAGGATTAAAGAGTTTGAAAAACAAATTAACGAAATTAGTGAAAAAATTAGAAACTTTGAATCCAAAAAATACGCTAACAACATTCGCTTAGGAGGGCTTAAGACTTCTTTAGATAACGAAAATAAAGTTATTATTAGTTTAAAAGAATTTTTAGAAAAAGATAATAAATCACCTGAATTTAAGGCTGCCTATAGTGAAAGAAGCGCAGTTTATAAAGCTTTGACTAAAGAACACTTAGATGAAAACTTAAAAACGTTTAATCGTGAAATTTATAGTCTTGTTGCCAAAATAGAGAAGAACATGGCTGAATATAACACTAAGTTCGGTGAAGATTTGACGCCAAATATTGATTCACTCAATAACTACTTTGAATTTTATCATAATAGAATTCAAAGAGATTTAAACAAATATTCTTCTGAACTAACTGAATATGAAGAAAAAGCTAAAAAAGGTTTCCAAGAAGATTATATTTCAAAAATTAGAAGGTTTATTAAAGAAGAGCAAGAACATATTTCTAAGCTAAATAAAATATTAAAAGATAAACCTTTTGGTGTCGATCAAGATGTTTACGAATTTATGATTACGAGGAATAAGGACGAACGTCTTGGTAGATTTTATGATATTTTCATGTCAAATAGAGATTATGAAAATGAAAGCAGAGATCTTTTCACTGATGATTTAAGAGTTGAAGAAAGAGATAACTTAAACGAACTTTTCAATACATTAACTAAAGAAACAAATACTACGGAAGAAGAAAAGAAACTTAAAGAATTTACGGATTATCGTTCATTTATGTCTTATGACATTAAGATTAAATATAAAAATGGTGAAATTTCTTATTTTTCTAAAGTCAATAATGAAAAGAGCGGAGGTGAAACTCAAACCCCATTCTACATTATGATTGCAGCTAGCTTTGAACAAATTTTTAGAGCTTCTGCTTTATTAAACAAAAAGGAATCTCCAATGGGCTTAGTTATTTTAGATGAGGCTTTTAATAATATGGATGAACAAAGAATTGAAGCCATGATTAAGTATTTTAAAACTTTAGAAGTTCAATTTTTAATTGTTGTTCCTACTCAAAGAGCTGCTATGATTATAAAATATATGGATACCAATATTCCGTTAGTTAAACATAATAATGTAGCTATTGCTTTAAATGGTTATAAAATATGAATTTAGAAAAGGAAATACTTTTTAAACTTGTTGATAAACTGGAAAGAAGTAAAGATTTTAAAAACGGTACTTTAACTTCAGCAAATATCTATTTAACAATAAACGATAGTTTAATTTCGCCTTTATTTTCATCAACAGGTTATTTAAAAGAAGATGAATATGAACGAGCCTTTTCTGATTTAAAAAAGAGAAATTTTGTTTTTCTAAAAAATAGAGATAACTATAATTTTAGAATTGTTTTGAATCTTTCTTCTCTTAATGAAGTTTATGAGTTTTTAAATTATAAGGGTAAGAAAATTGAAGTAAACGAAGAAGAACAATTCCTTAAAGCAAAAGAAGAAGATTATAAAAATAATTTAGTTTTGCAGTCTTTTTTGAACAAATGTATAACTTTACTGCATGAAAATAAAAGCGTAAATAAGTATTTTAAAGATCACAATGAACTTGAGTTTATTTTAAAAGCTATTGATTCTATAATGAATAACAAAGGCGAAATATTGTTAAGAAACTTTTCGGTTAGGGTATTTAATAATTCAAAAATTGTTGAAAATAATGCTAATAAAATTTTTCGAATTTATAACGAATTTTCTAATGAAGAATTTAAAGATTTCAATTCTTTAATTGAACATTATTATATCTATAGAAATTTTAATCTTATCCTCATTAAAGGCGATATTACTTTAAAAATAAATGAAGAGATTATCCATGTTGGGAAGCTAAATTCAACATTTGCCCTTTCTTCAGAGATACTTGATAAAGTGGAGATCATTAATCTTCCTGTCGAAAAAGTTATCACAATAGAAAATCAAACAACATTTAATTATTTTTCTGATTCATCATTTTTAGTTTTATATACTGACGGATATATTTCTTCCGCTATGGCAATATTTTTAAAGAAATTATATTCTTTTAAAAAGAGTTTACGTTTTTATCATTTTGGCGATATTGATTGGGGCGGAATTAATATTTATTTAGATATTATTGCTAAAACTGGAATTAAATTTAACACCTATAAAATGGACATTGAAACTTTGAAAGAATATCAAGGTTACGCAAAAAGTCTAACTGAGAAGGATAAAGAAAATTTAATTTCTTTAATAAAGAATGCTAAAGATGAAGAAATGCTTAAATTGGTTGATTTCATGCTTTCGAATAATATTAAATTAGAACAAGAAGCAATTGATTAAAAAATCAAAGTAAATTATAACGTGTAAAATAAATTGTAATTATGAATTTAGTGTCTTTTATTTATCCATTATTTTTAACTTTATTAATTGAAACACCAATTTATTTTGAATTAGGCAAAAAGAAAAATATAGTGGTGTTTCTTTCTTTAATAACAATGAATGTAATTTCAAACTTACTTTTTAATTATCTTTATATTTTATTAGATTATTCATTTGTATTTTTAATTCTAGGTGAATTTATTGTTACGTTTATTGAAGGAGCGGTTCTTTATTTAATTTTTAACTTTAAAAAGAGTTTTTTAGCTATCTTAGCTAATTTTTTATCTTTTATAGTTGGATATTTATTGAATACATATTTAATAAAAACTACTGATTCACTTCTTATAGCTACTTTAATATTTGAAACAGCTTTCTTAATTTATTTTGTTATTGAAGTGGTTATACAAATGAAGAAATTTATAAAAAGAAAGAGCTAGATACTTCTAGCTCAATTTTTTATTTAATTTTTCTTGTTTTAACAATAAGTCTTATTAAGAAGATAATAAAAACGATTAATGAAATACCTATAAAGACTATTCCGCCAAGAATTCCAAATAGGGCAAGAGTAAGACCAAAACCATATGAATCATTTTCAATTGTAAATAGATAGTTTAATGAATAGTTATTAATATTTTCATAATTCCCAGGAAATTGTACTGTTTCGCTATAGTTACCGGTATCATCATCGAATCTAGAAGTATCAAACCATGTTTCGCCATAAACATAACTATCAAGAGAAGGATCGTAGAAATAGAATAGTACAGTGTAAAGTGCAAAATTATCTAAATCTACAAATTTAAAATCTATGTCTACTGTCGTAAGATTTGTTTCTGCATCGTAAGAGAGAAAAGAATAATCAAAGTGAGAAATGAATGATTCTGGCTGAGAATAATCATAACAATAGTGCGTAATAATCAATTCATCAGACTCGATAACATCTTGAATTTCATATTCTTCTAGTTCTAGAGAAATTTTTGCTGACTTGTATGGTGGTATAAAATAACCATAAAAGCTATACCGATTTCCTGAAATCAAATTATTATTATTGGTATCTGAAATTTCGAAACCACGTAAAAAATAATCAGAGTTATTATCACATTCAAAAGTTAAGATATTATCTTCTACAGTAAAATCTTGAACAACTTGTTCATATGTTGTTGTATAAAGTTGATCTGGAGAAGGAGAATTAGCCATTAATAAAGGTAAAAGTATTGGCAAAATTAATAAGGCTTTTTTCTTTTTCATAAAATAATTATAACATTTAAAGGTAAAAGAAATAGATATAAATAAAATAGGATTAGAATTATTTTGGTATAAATTAAAGGAAAATTAAATCGTAAATTAAAAATTAACCTTGCAAAACATTAATATTTTTAAAAATTTCCTTTCAAAAGTTAATTTTCATTAAGGCAAGTTTATATGGTAAAATAATTTTTAAAGGAAACTTTTTATGAGTAAAGACATGTTAAAAGAATTAGAATTCAAGGATTATTCTTTTGTTAATCGTTTGCTACCTAGAATTAAGCGGGAACAATTTGAAAATAAAGTTAATGGTAAAAATGGATTTTTAATACTCGATTCAAACAATAATCCAGTAGGTTTTATTTTATATGTTGTACTTTGGGAAAAGTTGCCTTTTATTGAACACTTGATTATCGATGAAGCGTTTCGTAACAAAGGATACGGAACAAAAGCTCTTTTAAGTTTTGAAAAACGCATGAAAGATATGAATTATAAGATGGTTTTACTTTCTACTCAAGTTGATGAAAAAGCACAATTTTTATATCGTCGTTTAGGCTATGTTGATAATGGTGCTTTGTTTTTAGAAAATACTCCTTTCGATCAACCAGCTGAATTATTTTTAAAGAAAATATTATAATGAATCCACGTTTCTTAATATTAGTTGACTCTTTTAAAGACTCTATTTCATCAAATGAAATAGGTAAATTATTGCATAAACTTATACCAAATTCTGATTATTATCCTATTTCTGATGGAGGTGAAGGCTTTTTAGATACGATTAAATATATAAAAAAGTGCGATGAAATAAAGCTAAAAACATATTCACCATCATTTAAAGACATAGAAATTACTGTTTTAATTGATGAAGAGAAGAATGCATATTTAGAGTCTAGTCAAATTATTGGCTATAAATATAAGGCTGATGGAAATATATTAAATAGAAGTTCTTTCGGAATTGGAGAAGCGTTAAAAAAGCTTAACCAGTTTGATATTAAAAATTTATATCTTGGATTAGGTGGAACATCAACTTCTGATGCAGGAGTTGGAGCACTCTTTTCTTTAGGAGCTAAATTTTTCTTAAGTAATCATGAAGAAATTAATAATCCATCAATTTATGACGTGTTAAAAGTGGAGAGTATAGATTTATCTAAATTAAGCAGACTTAACTTCAATATTTTTGTTGTTAATGATGTCACAAATCCATTAATAGGTAAAAATGGAGCAAATTATGTTTTTGCTGAGCAAAAAGGAGCTAGTAGTGAAGAAATAAAGCTTCTTGAAAGATGCTTTAAAAGATTTATAAACTTAATTCAAGATTATTGTGTCAATCTTGAAAATGAAATTGGTGATGGCTCAGCTGGCGGTTTAGGTTTTACCTTTAAGCACTTATTAAACGCTAAATATCTTCAAGGAATTGACTTTATTCTTTCATTAATTAATATTGAGAAGATTAAAGATACTTATGATTTTGTTATCACTGGAGAAGGTAAGTTTGACCAACAATCCATAAATGGAAAAGTAGTTGCTGGAATTTATAAATTTATTGAAAAAGAAAAAGTGATTATCGTTACTGGACAAAATAATACAAAAATTAAAAATCACATTTATTCAATTGTTCCTAAATATACATGTGATATTAATGAATCTATTAATAATCCTCGAAAATATTTAAGTCTTATAGCTTCTGATATAAATAAAGATTTTTCTTCATTGAAAAGAATAAATCATAGTTTTCCGGCTTTTTATGACGCAAATAGTGAAATACTAATTTTAGGTTCATTTCCAAGTGTTCAATCAAGAATTGATGGTTTTTATTATATGCATAAAGGCAATCGCTTTTATAAAGTTCTTTCTAAGGTCTTTGAAGAAGAAATAGGAAGTTCAATTGACGAGAAAAAAGAATTTTTAACAAAACATCATATTGCTTTATACGATGTTATTGATGAATGTCTTATTAATGGATCAAGTGATAGTACAATAACAAATGTTAGACCAACAGATTTAAATAAACTAATTTCTAAAAGCAAAATAAGAAAAATTTTAGTTAATGGCAAGACGGCGCAAAAATACTTTAGCCAATATTTTTCAAATATTAATTTACCTGTATTTTTCCTTCCATCAACCTCTGCTAGAAATGCTAGTTTTAATTTAAACAAATTAACTGAAGAATATAAAAAAGCTTTAGATTAATCTAAAAACAGTGCAAATTTCGACTATTTTATCTTAATTTTTAGTTTAATACTTTAAAACTAAATTATTGTTTAAATGCTTTTTGATATATAAAGCTTGACTTTTACACTTAAAAATGAAAAAAAGCGATAGTTATCGCTTTTTTTAGTATTTAAATTTAAAATTTTTGTAGCGAATTATTTAAATTTCTTTAGAATTTTTCCTCTAATTAATGATTTCGATAATGTTATTCCATAAGTTTTTCCTAAAGCGTCAGTAAGTTTTGTTCTAGTAAATGAAGGAACAAAAATCTCTTCTTCGACGTTTAATTTTGTAAGGTTCATGTCTCTTAAGGTGTCTAAAATTTTGTTTAAAGTAAGCCATTCATAATCAGGATCTTCATCATCTAATTTACCAATATCTTCAGTTTTTCCCATGGCTTTATACATATCTAAATGAAGCAATCTTAAAACGTTTATTGCTAGACAAACAATCTCTAAATGCCCTTTGATGTGCTCTTCGGTATATACGAAAAGTGGACGAGCATTTAAATTAGATTTCATTGTCCTAAACATGTATTCGATATTCCAACGGTATTTATTTAGTGAGACAACTTTGCTAGGTGTTGCGTCTAAATTTGTGGCAACACAATAATATCCGAAAAACTCAGTTTCTTTTTCAATCTTATCTTCGTTTAATGATAATTTTTGACTCGTAATAACACCTGTTTCGTTGTTGTAACGAATGTTTTTAACTAAGCGCTTAAAGCAATAGGAGGTGTTCTTGTTAAATTCAGACGGATGCTCTATACATTCTTTAGCTTTATTTAAATCTTTGATGAAATAATAGTTTTGCATGAGCTTATATTTTAGAGAAAACGAAACAATTAATGTCTGTTCAAAGTTTTTAACTTTCTTTTTCTTACTGTTATCTAATTCATCCTTTATGTCGATGTTCTCTTTGATATTGACCACTTTATAAATGACAGTATTTAAATAAGTTTCAACATCTTTACCTTGTGCTTTTTCATATAACTCACATAATTTTTCCGGAGTCAAATCTGTATCATTACCATTTAATAATTTCCAATTTGAGTTGGATTTTACACGCTTTTTTATATGTTCTTTGAGTTTTGATAATGGTTGAGTACAGATAAATTTGCGATTCTCTTGAGAGTTAAAATATCTATTATCACCAGAATTTAAACCAGCGTCGGTGCAAATAATTATGTTCTTTATTGAGAATTGTTTTTGCAATTTTTGCTCAACTGTTTTAAGAGTATCTTGCTCGTTTTTTGAACCGTTAAAAACAAGCATACCAACTAAAAAACCTTTGTCATCTATTAAAGCTCCAAGCTGAACTAGAGGAGCGTAAATTCCTTCTTTGCTTTTGGACATTCTTCTAAAATCATCACAATTATCAGTATCAAAATAGAAGTTTGTACAGTCGTAATAATATATTTTTGAATTAAGGTTTTTGTATTTTTTAAGTTCTTTGTAAGTGTAAGTGTTAATGATATCGGTGTTTGCAGCAAGAATATCTAAGCATCTATAAACATGCTGCAAATCGTAGTCTTTCTCCTTTCCATAAAGTTTTGGAGAATTATAAAAGCCCCTTTTACTCCTAGGATCGATAATTTGAGAAATTATTAAATCAATAACAATACTTGAAAAATCATAGGTTATCTTTGTTTGAGCAGCAATAGTATCAAGGAATTCCTTTAGTTTTAATTTATTGAGCAAAATTTGAGGGTAAATATATCCAAAATTAAAACACATTTGTTCGTCCAAATTTAAATCAAGTGAATCATTGATTTTGATATAACTTAGAGATGCGTCTTCTTCGCTTTCAGCTAGTTTAACTTGATCTTTTAAAAACTTGTCTAATTCGTCACCTGGATATAACTTCAAAAGGTCTTCTTTAAAACCTAATTTTTTAACGATAAAACTTTTTGGAATAGATTTTCCTTTTTTATTTGTTACTCTTTTTTTCTTACAAATATAGATTTGTGTCTTTTTTCCGCTTTTCTTTTGTTCGATATACATTGCAAAACCTCATTATTTTATATCTAGATTATACTACAATTCGCTACATTTTTCAAAGAAAAACTTGACAAAAATTCCAAAAATAAAAAAAATGCGATTTTTTCGATAAATATCGCATTTATATAGCAAAAATTATATTAAAATTTATGACTAAAAACCTATCACAAGTGTAAAACTACCGCTAGTTTTAATTTAAACAAATTAACTGAAGAATATAAAAAAGCTTTAGATTAATCTAAAAACAGTGCAAATTTCGACTATTTTATCTTAATTTTTAGTTTAATACTTTAAAACTAAATTATTGTTTAAATGCTTTTTGATATATAAAGAATTCAAAATTATGTAGACTAAAAGAAGAAAAAGGAGTGTTGACGAATGAAATATATCATTGTTGGTGGCGTAGCAGGCGGAGCCTCTTTTGCTTGTAGATTAAGACGTTTAGATGAATTTGCTGAGATTAAAATTTATGAAAAAACGAAATTTGTTTCCTATGCAAATTGTGGCTTACCTTATTACATATCAGGTGTTATCCAAAATAAAGATTCATTAACTTTACAAACTCCACAATCTTTAAAAGCTAGATTTAACATTGATGTTTTTGTTTCTCATGAAGTTATTCAAATAGATAAAGATAATAAACGAGTTTTAATTAAAGATTTAAATAATGGTACTCAATTTTACGAAAATTACGATAAGTTAATTCTTTCTCCAGGAAGCGAAGCTATTAAATTAGCAAATAATACTGAAAGAATTTTTGAACTTAAAACAGTCGAAGATAGTTATAGAATTAAGGAATTTGTCATTAAAAAAGAACCTAAAAAAGCCATTATTATAGGAGGCGGATTTATTGGTTTAGAAATAGCTGAAAATCTTAAGGAAAGTAATATAGATGTTACACTCATTGAGGGAAGAAACCATGTATTAGCTAACTTAGATCCTGAAATGGCTTCTTTTGTTCATCACGAATTAAGAAGAAATGGTAAAAATTTAGTTTTGAACAAAATGGTTAAAGAAATTAAGGAAGACGATAATAATGTTTATGTTAAATACGACAATGTAACTCTTAAATGTGACTTTTTAATTCAAGCGGTTGGTGTTAGGCCAAATTCTAACTTAGCAAAAAATGCTAACTTAGATTTGGACATTAGAGGAACATTTAAAACTGACGATTGCTTTTTAACGAGTGAAAAAGATATTTATGCTATTGGTGATGCTATAGCTTTATATTCCTTTTTTGATGATACAAAAGTTAATATTGCTTTAGCAGGACTTGCAAATAAAGAAGGAAGAGAACTAGCAAGTCAATTTGTGTTAAAGAAAAAGAGCGACATTAAACCTTTAGGAACTTCAATTTTAAAAATCTTTTCTTTAGCAGCCGCTTCAACTGGATTAACTGAAGAACAACTTAAGCAAAAAAAGATTAATTATGAAAAGATATATCTTTGTCCAGCAAATCATGCAAGTTATTATCCAAATGCTTCAACTTTAAATATAAAAGTACTTTTTGATAAAGATAATTATCAAATTTTAGGCGCTCAAATTGTTGGAGAAAGCGGTGTAGATAAAAGAATTGATGTTATTGCTCTAGCTATACAAGCTAAACTTCCAATTTATGAGTTAGCAAAAGCCGAGTTAAGCTATGCGCCTCCATTTGGTTCAGCAAAAGATCCAATAAACATGATTGGCTATATTGCCGAAAATTTAAAAAATAAACTAGTTGAGCAATTTCATATTGAAGATATTGAGTCATTAAAGAAAGATAAAAATAATTTATTTATTGATGTTAGAAGTGAAGACGAATATCAAAGCGGACATATTGATGGTGCAATTAATATTCCTCTTGATAAATTAAGGAATCATTTAAATGAAATTGATAAAAATAAAATGTTATGTATAAATTGTCAAAGTGCTTTAAGAAGTTATATTGCTTGTAGAATTTTGTCGCAATACGGTTTTAAGTGTAAACATTTAAGTGGCGGTTATCGCATTTATAGTAATTACATGAACGACTTAAGGTTCATAAAAGAAGGCAAGTAATTTCTTAATTAGCACATTTCTTTTAATTATTTTACTTATTGATATTATTTACACATGAGTATTTTAATCACGTTTTTAGGTTTAATTATTCCTTTTATCGGGACCACACTTGGTTCATCTTTAATTTATCTTTTTAAAAATAGAGGTATCGGAATTAATTTAAACAAAGTTTTTAATGGATTTGCAGCAGGAGTAATGTTTGCAGCCTCAGTTTTTGGCTTAATTATGCCAGCTCTAGATTATAGCACTGATTATATGCCTACAATTTTTGTAGTAATTATTGCATTTATTTTAGGTGTTTTGTTATTACTGGCAATTGACCATTTGATTCCTCATATTCATAGTCAAGACCATTATGAAGAAGGCATCAAAACTCAAAAACTTAATCGTAAGCAAAAAATGTTTTTAGCTGTTTTGATACATAATATTCCTGAAGGTTTATCAGTTGGCGTAATCTTTGGTGTTGCACTTGCTAATTTAAATGGTTCTCAAGATGTTTGGCTTGCTCTATCTTCGGCTATGATGCTAAGTGTAGGAATTGCTATACAAAATCTTCCTGAAGGAGCGATAGTTTCATTACCATTTAAAGATGAAACACATTCTACAAATAAAGCCTTCTTATATGGTGTTTTTAGCGGAGCAGTAGAACCAATATTTGCCATTATTGGCCTACTTTTAGCATATTTTATTCAACCATTAATGCCACGGGCTTTAGCCTTAGCAGCTGGATGTATGATTTATGTAGCAATTGAAGATTTAATTCCAACAGCTGTTAGTAGAGAAGGTAAAAATCATTATGGAATTATAGCCTTTGTATTTGGTTTTTTATTAATGATGGCCTTAGATGTTTTGCTAGGTTAACTATGAAAAATGAGCAATATACTTTCATAAAAGGCAAAAGCAATGAATCTCCTTTAATTGTAATTCCTTCGTTTCAAGATTGCGCTTTAAATATAAAGAAAGAAGTTGAAAAAATAACAAATAAAGATTTTTCTTTATTGACAATTTATGTTTCTGATTGGAATAACGATCTTTCTCCATATGAGGCGCCTTCAATATTTAAAGGCACAAGTGATTTTAAAGGCAACGCTGATTCATTTTTAGACTATGTTTTAAACCTTCTTAAAAAAGTTATTTTAAAAGAAAACGTTAAACCAATTTATAAGGCTTTGACTGGCTATTCTATGGCTGGTCTTTTTGCTATTTATACATTATTTAAGACAAATGAGTTTAAAAAAGTTGGCTCTGTATCTGGAAGTTTGTGGTATCCTCTTTTTATTAAATTTGTGGAAAATAATAAAGTTTTGCAAGGTATTTCTACATTTTACATGTCTTTAGGCGATAAAGAAAAGAAGACAAGTAATAAAATAATGTCTCAAGTTGAAACTAATTCATTAATTATTTTTGAAAGAATTAAAACACAATTTAATAACTCTAAATTTGAGTTTAATCCTGGAAATCATTTTAAAGATGAAGATTTAAGAATTGCTAAATGCATCGCTTATTTATTAAATAACTGATATGCACTGATAAAGTGCTTACCAAAATTTATCGTTTTTATATAATAAAATTATGAGAAAAAATCTTGGAGAAAAGTTAAAAGAAGCAAGAGAAAATGCTAATTTGTCTCAACAAGATGTTGCTGATAAATTAAACGTTTCTCGTCAAACCATTTCTAAATATGAGCTTAATATTAATGAGCCAGATCTTGAAACAATAAAAGAACTTTCCTATCTTTACCAAGTTGATATTAATTATCTACTTGGAATGGATGCAAAAACTTATTCCCTTTTTACTAAGAATAACATTAACAAAATTTTTACTTACATAAATATTATTATTGTTTTTATTGCTATATTCGGCTCAGCCATAATTATTTTTAAGTTTTTACCTGAAACGGTTGCTCTTCATTATAATTTTGAAGGTGAAGTTGATAGATATGGTTCTAAATATGAATTACTTTTACTAAATTTAATACTCATTGTATTAATGATTTTCTGGGCTTTTATTTATATTTTAGTTAAACGAGCTGTCGAAGAAGAGAACATTACTCAAGTAACGCGAAATATAATTAAATTAACAATTCAAATTGTCTTCTTTATCTGCTTTATAGCCTTTTCCGTAATTGATTTTTATTATATCTTCAAGGTTTCAATTATTCACGATGTCGGCAGTGCAGTTTCGGTAGTATTTATCTTTTTATCATTGCTAGAAATGAGTGCTGGAATTTTATCGAATCCTTTAATTAATAAATTCAATTACTTTATTGGCTATCGCAGTAAATATGCTTTAACTAATAACGAAGCCTGGATAAAGTTAAATCATTGTTCCTCAATTTCTTTATTTGTCTTTTCATTAATTTCTTTAATAATTTCTATAATATTTTCATCTATTTATTTGGTTTTACTTTGTTTACTTTTTGTAATTTCAATAGTACCTCCAATAATTTTTGAAATTTATTTAAGAAAAAGCGAAAACAAAATAAAGGCATAATTTTTTAACTTAACAATTTTTACAATTTAGGTGATAACATAGCAATTTTATAGTGGTAAAATAAAGGTAATTAGAAATGTAAAAACCATTCCTAAAAACAGTTTTTCAGATAGTAATAATGGAGGTCAACAAAATTTACATGGAAAAACAATATAAAATAGGGACGGATGAGCAACAAGCTTATTTAAAAGACTATAATATAGCCCCTAAAGGTTGTGCGTTTTTAGAACCAGGTGTCGTAGCAAAAGATGCTAAAGAATTTGTCGCCTTTAACATCGCTAAATCTTTCTACCAAGTCTATCCTGAAGTATTTAATTTGCCTTATATTGCTAAAAAGGTTGGATTAACAGCTGAAGAAGTCGGTAAAAGAATTAAAAGAATGTATGATGAAAAACTATTTATGTTAGTTTCAAATTCATATGTTGGAATAATGGGATTTGGACTTTATTATTGGGTAGTTAAGTTAAAGAAAGATACTACTAAAGAAGAAAGAGAAGAATTAACGAAGTGGTTCCAAGAAAATGATCAAATTTGCACTGGTTATATGATGGAAGAAGGTGGAGATTTTGATTATTTTAATGGCAATCATATGAGAAATTTAGATAATCTCATTTGTGGCGTTTTAGATAAATTTAGAACAAATAGATGTGTTGAATATGTCCATATTCTTCCAATTAGAAGATTAGTTCGTGAATCTCACGTCAACATGTTCGATTGCAAAGAAGATTATCGTCATTATTTCTGGAGCGACGAACAATTAAAGAATGTTTTAAAGATGCAAAAGAAGATGGATAAATATGATTTTGCAATCATTGATGCAATAAACAATTGTGAAAGTGTCGGAGATATGTTTGATTATGATGTTTTAGCCAAACTTTCTGGCTTAGACGCTAAAGAAATGAAAACTGATATCATGAAGATTGTTGATGAGCAAAAAACTATCATTCCAATGATTTATTTTAACTATGCTAGCCTTGGCTTAAAACTACATTTCTTTGTTGTATCACTTTTCCAAAATACTCCAACATATAGAGTTGAACAAATTTGTGATGAATTAGCAAAAGATCCTTCATTTGAAAACATCTTTGATTGCTGTGACGGGCATCATAATTTTGTCTTATCAGCTTATGAAGGAATTACTGACATAGATAAAATTAGAGAAAAAATACTTAGCTATGGCGAGGTTATTGAAGTATTAGAGGCGAATTCTCCACGTCAATTTAGAAGATGGACATGTCGTTTAGATGATAAAAATGGTTTCTATGAGGAATGCATTTTTACCGATGATGTTTTACTTGATAGAAGTAAAGAATAGGGGGTAAAGAGTATGAAAATCGTAGAAGCAAGAGATTACGTTGTTAATAATTTAAAATATGCTTTAGACCCAAAATCCATTGCCGTTGTTGGTGCAAGTAGATATCCAACTAAGGTTGGCTATAAAGTTGTTTACGAGCTTATGAAATGGGGATTTAAAGGCAACATTTATCCTGTTAATCCTAGAGCTGACCAAATTTTAGGTTTAAAGTGCTACCATACTTTAAAAGAAATTAATCAAAGTGTTGATTTAGTATTTGTTGCGGTTCCAGCTCACCTTGTTACTCAAATCGTCAATGATGCAATTGCAATTAAAGCAAAGGTTTTAGTTGTTGCAACCAGTGCTTTTAAAGAAATTGGTAGACAAAAATTACAAGATGATATTGTCAATACTTGTAGAAAAGCTAAACTTCCATTTATTGGACCAAATCTTGTTGGCTTAGGTTCACCATATCATCATTTTAACTGTGGATTTATCCCTTATTTACCAGTTGAAGGCCCAATCGCCATGATTTCTCAATCTGGGGCAAATCTTTTAGCGGCATTAGGTACTAGCCAAGCTGACCATTTTGGAATGTCTTTCTTTGTAGGTCTAGGTAATAAAGCTGATGTAGATTTTTCAGAATTTATTGAATATGCTGGTCAAGACGAAAACACAAAATGTTTGGCTATTTATATTGAAGGTCTTGATTCTCCAGAAGCTTTCATTTCAAGTTGTAAGAAGGTGGATAAACCAATTGTCGTAATTAAAGTAGGAGGCAGTAAGATTGGTGTTAAAGCTGCTTTTGCCCATACTGCTAGTGAAAACCCAAATAGTGATGAGTATTATGATAAAGTTATAAAAGATGCTGGAGCAATTAGAGTTCAAACTTGGCAAGAATTCCTTGATGTATCTTTAGCACTTGGCTATATGCCTCCACTAAAAGGTGATAATGTCGTAATGATTACAAATGGTGGTGGAGCAGGTTTATTAAGTTGTGATCATTTTGAAAGACTTGGAATGCCTCTTCACGAATTAAAAGATATTTCACCAATGCTTGCTCAAAGAATTAGAGCTTATATGCCAATGTTTGGTTCGCCATTAAATCCTGTTGATATTTCTGGTACAGCAACCGTTATTCAATATAAAGGTGCTTTCCAACAAGCTTTGAGAGATCCAAATGTTCATGGTGTATTGGGAGCAATTTGTCCAACTGCTGTTACTGATGTTATAGGCGTAGCAAAAGCTGCCATTGAGGTTTATGAATCAACAAAAGAATTAAACAAACCATTTATTATGATTTGCCAAGGTGGTGAAGAGTGTCATGAAGCTATTAAATTATTAAGAGAACATGATATTCCTGCTTATCCAACAGCAGAACAAGCAGTTAATGCTATGGTTGCTTTATATAAATACGGAAAAAGCAAAAAATAGAATAACCTTCTAAAGAATTTTTACTAGAGGCACTATCAATAGCGGTAGTGTCTTATTTAATGATTTTTAATTTATCGTTAATAGCAATTGTTAATATTAAAGCAACTTGAATAGGAATCATTAAAAAGAATAAAGGCCAAATATTATATTCGATAAACTGGATATAACAGGCAGTTACAAGTGTCCAGAAAAATAAGCTTCTAACTATAAAGGTATATAATTTTTGTTTCCGAACTTTTGTAAATAGTAACATGACAATAGTGGTGGCAGGAATTGCCCAAATGAATATTTGCCAATAGTTAATTTCTGAAAAAGTATATAAATAAACATAGATAATAACTGCAAGTATCCAAACAAAGGAGCAATATAAAAGTTCAATAAGTGAGTTGTTAATAATGACTTTTTTATTGAGGTGATTTATATATTTTATCTTCTCATCAAAGGATTGCTCACTAACTAAAAAGTCTAAAGTGACATTATAAAATTCACAAAGTTGATAAAGTGTTTGAATATCTGGGAGTGTATCTCCATTTTCCCATTTACTTATAGCTTTATCACTATATCCAAACTGCTCAGCAAGCTCAGTCTGAGTAATTTTTTTATTTTTCCTTAGATTTGCAAGGTTTTTTGCAATAATCTGTTTTATGTCTTTATCTTCTTGCATAAAAATATGATAAATAATACTTAAAAAAATGTCAATTCTCTTAAAAAGAGAGTTCGAGATTAAACTCTCTTTAAAATTCTTTCACCTTATCGTGCTTTATTTTTGACTTATTGTTTAAATAAATAAGGCTAAAAAGCCAAGTATGATTAAATTAATATGAATTCAAACAACGTTTTTAAAAAACCAACTAAGAGAACAGTGGTTACTTGTGTTGGATTGATTATTGCAATTTCAGTAGGAATTCTTGCCGGATTTTTTCTTGCTTTTGAATTATCTCCAAAAGGTGTTGACTATTCTGGGCTTGACGAAGATGGGTATTCTGACGATCCACAAAAGTTATACGAAAGTTATCTCTCTAACCCAAAAGATCCAATGGAATATTCGCCTAACGATTTAGCTAATATCTCTATATATAAATATTCTTTAAATAAATATACAACTAGCACAGTAACGTCAGCCGCTAAATCATTAGGAGTTACTCAAACAACTCATGCCAAAAGTATTAAAAACGATACTGAATTTTTTAATGAAAGCATTTCTGAATCTGCTTTTGTTAAAGTTGCTAAAAGATTCTATCAATCTAATGATGTAGTTGATATTTATGATGGAAGTATTGTTAGCGACTCTAATGGAATTAGTGGTGAATATCAAGAAAAAGAAGAATTTACTGTTGAACAATATGAAGAAACTTGGGGAAAGAATTTATCTCAACCTGTTATCTATATTATTTCATCTAAAACAACCTTAGAAACTTCATCCATTACAACGAGCGATAATGGTTATACAATTTCTTTAGACTTAGATCCATTAACAAGTGTTATTCGCTATTCTAAGCAAATGATTCAAATGTCTAGTTTATCTAATGCTCCTGAATTTACTAAAGTTCATGTTGAGTTTGAAGTAGACAAGGATTTAAATCTTTTGGAAATGAACGTGAGCGAAGCTTATTATGTCTGGGTTGTTGGAAAAAACTTCACAGAAGCCACATTAAATGAAAAATATACTATCTTAGATAGTGCACCTGAAATACCTACTATAGATGAGAAAGTTTACTTTTAAGAGAGGGAAAGAACTATGAAACCTATTTTTAAACAGATTATTTTATGGTCTAGTACACTTGTATTGACTACTGGTATTGCCTTTGCATCATTCTTTGATTATTCAAGCTTAAATAAAAATCAAGAAAACAATGGTGGAAATGGTAATAACAATGGCGGAGGACAAGTTGAAAACCCATTATCGCCTTCACAAAAATTGCTTAACAGTCTTATTAGTCTTGATGAAGCAACAATTGATGGTGGTATTGAAGTTACTTTTGATAATAACACTGTTGATGTTAATGTCGATGGCAAATTAGGTCTTGATACTGCGAATATCGAAAACACTCGTTTTGAAGGTAATGTAGATGTTCAATTTAACGGAATCAATTTTAAAGGTGCCATGAATTATTACGATGGCAAGATTTTCTTTGATTATCAAAATTCCAAACTTTTCTTAGAAACTGATTCCTTATTAAATTTTGTCAACATGATTCCAAATTATGGAGTTGACGTTGCTTTACCTGAAGAATTAACTAACCTTGATATTAACAAAATCATGACCGATTTAGGTTCTATGGAACCAGAAAAAGTACCTGGAGGTTATTTTTTCAAATTATCTTTAAGTGACCAAATTGATTTATTGTTTAAAAGCGATGAAAACTACAACTTTATTGGTGTTAAAACAAATAAATTCTATTTTGAAGATACTTATATTTATTTAGATTTTGATGTTAATCAAGATTTAGAAGAATCTTTAACATTTACCGAACCAAATATACTTTTATATCAAGATTTTGCCCCAACATTTGATTTGATTAATGTTTTATCCAATACATTCACCAAAGCAAATAATACTTTAAATTTGAAAGTTGCTATTTCAAATTTAGAAAACCCATATTTAACATTTGATGGTGATATCTCATATGATACAAGCTTATCAAGATTATCTTTTGATGGTAAAGTCATTGAAGAAAATTATGATAGAACGCATTCTTTCAAATTAGGTATGCAAGATAATAACTTACTTGTTAATTACAATGCATTGAAGTTTAAAGTCGAAAATCAAAATATCATGGCTTTACTTGACTATGTTTTAAATAAAGTTGGTGATTCTGTATTAACTGACTCCTTAGGGAGTATGAGTGATATTCTTCAAAATAATGATATTTTAGGTATTCTTGATAATTTAAGTACAGTTAATAATGTCATTAAAAACATTGAAGTTAGTGATAGTACATTTATTGTAACACTAGATTTAGCTGTCTTAGGCATTGAAGCTAGTCAAATTGAAATTGAATTAGATTTTGATGCTAAAGCTTTCAAAGGAATTCAAATTAATGACTTAGCAATTGACGGATATAAAGTTAATATCGCTTTAACAACTAAAGAATATTCACCAATTAATTTCAACATGTCTGAATATGTTGCTGTCGACCCAGCTTTATGCTTAGTAGACGCTTTCGAAAGTCTTTCTAAAGAAACAAGATTTAGATTAGATTTTAATGGTTCGGTAGATGACACTAGTGTAAATAATCAAGATTTAACAATTGGTGGCGGACTTCAATTTGATATCGATAATCAATATGGCTATGGCGATTTAAATCTTGTTGATCCAACTTCTTATAACCACAATATTAGAGTCGATATGAGAAGTTATGATGAAATTCTCTTTACATATAACGAAATCACAAAAGGTAGATTCTCTTCAAATTTCTTTACTGATGTTATTGATATGGTAAGTGAAATTTTAAATAACAAAGATGATCATTTTTATGAATTATTTGGCGATTTATTAAATTCAATGTCTTCATTACCAATAATGGATGCAATTAACAGTAAAGATTACAGGAAGTTATTTGAAATTGGCTTAATTGATTCTTTCAATGTAACTTCAAATACAATTGAACTTGGATTAAAAGGTGGATTAATTGGAATTGATTCCACACTAAATCTTGTTATTGGGTTTAATGGCTTAGCTGAAAATGGCTCTAAAATTCTTGAATATCTAGAAGTAAAAGATTTTAAGTATGGTGAGAGCGTTTATGCATTAAAAATCAATCTTAATGAATATGATGATTCTCTTGAAGACGAAAGACTTGATCCATTTGATACTTATATCGATTTTGATAGTTTGGCAGTATTATTGAGACTTGGCATTAATACTTCCATTTATAATCATTATCATTTTAGTGGGAATGCTGCTATTAGTATGCCTCTTCCTATTTTTGGGCCAATCAGTATCGATATTCCTATTGACGTCAAAGTTTTAAATGAAAAAGGCAATGTTAGTTTAGCCGTTGAACTTTCAAGTATTCCTAAAATTCCTTTTGTTAACGATGGAGAATCTGGACATCACAGCGTCAGTAATATTAGATCCAGTTTGTATATGAAAGATGGAATGTTCTATCTTTATAGAGCATATGATTATAAAGATGGTATTATCTTAGGAAATAAAAAAACATACGAGACTTATGTTAAAACAGACACCAATGACTTCTTTGACAATATAGTTGTTTACTTATGTCAAACTTTATTAGGTTTTAATGATTCAATAATGGATAAGATTATTGGCGATGGTAGTTCTGATGATTCTGGTTCAACTGAAGATTCAACTATTCATTATGAAAACTTATTAAGTGACTATTCTTACAATAACGTAAGTGAAACGCCTTACTTTAATATTGGTATCAACATGTATGAATTAACAAAAATGAAAATGTTTGATGACTTAAATCTTAAAGTTCTTGTTAACGATGAGACAAAGACATTAAGTGGAATTGATGTTAATATGAACATGAACGTCTTGCTTACTATTGCATTAGGTGCAAAACTTGATTTGGTAAACCTTGGAGAAGAATTTACACTCGATAAAATGAACAGTTATTTAGAAACACATAAAGACGATACGCTTTATCAAATTTATGAAGTTTCTAAAGATCGTTAATTCAAAGCAGAGCAAAGGCAATCGTTATTAACCTAGCGGTTGCTTTTTTTATGCAATTAAATAAATCTTTAAAAATAAATTAAGCCAAGAGACAAAATTTAATATAATAAACAAGGAAGAACCAAGAGGATAAGTGAATGATATTAAAATACAATGATTATTTGAAAATGGTAGAAAAAGTAAGAGAAGTTACCGATTTTAAGCCATTAATTGGAGTGGTGCTTGGAACTGGTTTAGGAAGCTTTATTGATAAAATAGATGTAAAAGCATCAATTTATTATAAAGATATTCCTAATTTACCAATCTCAACAAATCCCGCTCATCAAAGTAGATATGTATTTGGCTATTATAAGGGAATTCCTTGTGTTTTTATGCAAGGTAGAGTGCATTATTATGAAGGCTTTGACGCAGAAGAAGTCATTAGACCAATTCGCTTAATGGGAGCACTTGGTATAAAAAAACTAATTTTAACTAATGCAGCTGGTGGTATTAATTTTGACTATAAACCAGGTGATTTCATGCTCATTAAAGATCATATAGATTGCTTTATTCCTTCTCCATTAAGAGGAGAAAACGATAATGCTATTGGAACTCGCTTTCCTGATATGTCTGATCCTTATAACTCAGTCCTTGTTGATAAAGTTTTTCTTAAGGCTAAGGAATTAAATCTACCTATTCATAAAGGCGTTTTCATTCAATATCTAGGTCCTCAATTTGAGACAAAAGCCTTGATTAAAGCTTTTCGAAATATGGGGGCTGATGCTTGTGGAATGTCAACAGCAATCGAAGCGGTTGCTTCTAATCACATGAATATCAAGACTATTGCAATTTCTTTTATTTCTAATATGGCATGCGGTATTGAAAATAAGAAGATAACTGATGAGGAAGTAGTTATTGAAGCTAAAAAATCCGAAATCAATTTTACAAAGTTACTTGGCGAAGCGATTGAAATAGTTAGTGAATAAGTATGATTAATAAAATAGTAAATACAACAAAAGGTAAAATCGAAGGAATCGAAGAAGAAAGAGGCTACCGTTTTTTTGGGATTCCTTTTGTCAAAGCTCCAATCAACGATCTTTCGTTTAAGCATCCTATTGAAATAGAACCATGGGATGGAGTTTATAAGGCTGATACTCCTAAAGCTAATCCTATTCAAAGAGAAGGGACTTTTAGCGTTGGTTATAATGATAAAGACTCCCTCTATCTTAATATTTATGTTCCTAAGATCGCCAAAGAAAAAGAGAAGCTGCCAGTAATGATTTGGATATATGGTGGAAGTTATGCAACTGGTGGAACTGGCCTAAAAAATAATAAAACCCTGCAAATTGAATATGATTCTTCGGATTTTGCTAATGATACATGTTGTATTATTGTTAACTTTAACTATCGTTTAAATGTCTATGGCTACTTAAATTTAAATTCTATGGATTCTTCTTTTGACCTTAATAATGGAATCTATGATCAAATAGCTGCCTTAAAATTTGTAAAAGAAAATATTAAATTTTTTGGTGGAGATGAAAATAATATTACTCTTTTTGGACAATCAGCAGGAGGCTCTTCAATTATTGCTTTAATGTCTATTCCAGAAATAAGCAATCTTTATAACAAAGCTATTGTCATGTCTCCTGTTAGCGAACATTTTTTCTTTCCTAAAGAGAGCAAGAAACTAGCTAAAAAGTATTTACATTACCTTGGTGTTAAGAAAAATGAAATAAATAGACTCTATTCATTAAAACCTGAAGAAATTAAAGCAGCAAATAAGAAAATAGCTGATTACGCTTATAGAAAAGGGGAGTTAAGATGCCCATTTTCACCAACTATTGATGGAAAACTATTAAAAGATGAACCTAAAAAACTTGCTGCTTTAAACGATAAACCACTTTTAATAGGGAATGTTGCTAATGAAGGAAACTTGTTTTTATTAAAAGCACCTGATTTTGCTCTTCCATTTATGGTCAAACTTTTTGGTCTTAAATTAAAGAAAAATAAACATGATACATATAGACATAGAGCAAGTATAGCTTTAACTCACAAATTGTATATTGATCCTATGCTTGAAATATTAAAAGACTATAAAGGAAAAGCTTATAAATACGAATATCAATATACTTCGCCTGATTGTGCAAAACTTGGTGTTGAAACATTTCATGCTTGTGATGTGTCTGTACTTTTTGGCTATAATACAAGTTTTCAAAGGGTAGATGATTCAGAAACACAAAGAGTAACAAAAGAAATGCGTACTCTCTTTTCAAAATTTGCTTATGGTGAATTTGGTGAATATGAAGAATATCGTAAGAATAAGAAAGAAATAATAATTAAATAAGGCTCTAGTTTTGAGAAAAACCTTGAAAAAAATTAGCTTTTTATAAATTTATTACTAAGAGAGGAGAAAAACTATGTTTCCTGAAATTAAGAAAAACTTTGGATTTGGCGTAATGAGACTTCCATTAAGCGAAGATAAGAAAATCAATCTAGAAGAGTTTAAAAAGATGGTTGATTACTTTATTGCTAATGGCTTTAATTACTTTGATACAGCCCATGGATATCTTAGTGAACAAAGTGAATTGGCAATTAGAGAATGCTTGACTAAAAGATATAAAAGAGAAGACTATGTTTTAACTGATAAACTTTCGCCAAATTATTTTTCTAAAGAAGAAGATATTATTCCTCTTTTTAATAAGCAGCTTGAATGCGCTGGAGTTGAATATTTTGATTTTTATTTAATGCATGCTCAACAAAAGAATAATTATGATCAATATCAAAAGGCTCATGCTTATGAAGTGGCTAAGAAATTAAAAGACGAAGGTAAAATCAAGCATATTGGAATTTCATTTCATGATACAGCTGAGTTCTTAGATAAAATCCTTACTGAACATCCAGAAATTGAAGTAGTTCAACTACAATTTAATTATCTTGATTATGAAGATCCTAACGTTCAATCTAGACTTTGTTATGAAGTTGCTACTAAACATAACAAACCAGTAATTGTTATGGAACCTGTTAAAGGCGGAAGTTTAGTTAATTTACCTAAAGAAGCTAATCAAATCTTAAAAGGTTTAAATGGTGGATCTAATGCATCTTATGCAATCAGATTTGCAGCTTCTTTTCCTAATGTATTCATGGTTTTAAGTGGAATGAGCAATTTGGAACAACTTACTGACAATGTTTCATTTATGAAAGAGTTTAAGCCTCTTAATGAAAAAGAATACTGTGCTTTAAAAGAAGTGGTTAATGTTTTTAAAACTTTACCAACTATTCCATGCACAAGCTGTAAGTATTGTGTAGATGGCTGTCCAAAGAAAATACAAATTCCAGATTTATTCCGCGATTATAATTTTGTAGTACAGTTTAACGATAAAAGTGCTAAAGATTGGTATAAGCACCATGTAACTAATCATGGAAAAGCCATGGATTGCATTAAATGTGGTAAATGTGAAAAAATTTGTCCTCAACATCTTCCAATTAGAGATTTATTAGTAAAAGTTAGTAAAACTTTTGATTAATTCTTAATTGTAAATAAAATCTTACAAAGTCTTTCTTAGATGCAACGATTGTCAGTGCTATAATGAAGAAGTACTTAACTTATGAGTGATTTAGTAAATAAAAAAGCAATTTTATTCGATTTAGATGGCACTTTATGGGATGCTTTAGACACGATTACTGAAGCTTGGAATAAAGCCATGAAGGACAATAATCTAAATTATAGATTTTCAATTGCTACAATGAAGTCTTTTATGGGTTTAACACCAAGAGAAACAGCACCTTTAGCATTTGAAGATGTTTCTTTAGAAAAAGGCTTAGAATATTTTTCTCTTTGTTTAAATGAAGAAATTAAATACCTTCGCATACATCCTGGAAAGCTTTATGAAGATGAAGAAGAAGTTTTAAAAGTCCTTCAAAAAGACTTCCCACTTTTTATTGTCTCTAATTCTGATAAAGGCTATATCGAAGATTATATTGAAGCTTATAAGTTTAATAAATATTTTACTGATCACGTTTGTGCTGGCGATACAAATTTAGAGAAGTGGCAAAACATTCTTTATATTAAAAATAAATATAATCTAGAAGATATAATCTATGTCGGTGATACATTAAAAGATCAAAACGAGAGTAATAAGGCTGGCGTAAAATTTATCCATGCTGCTTATGGCTTTGGTGAAATTAAAGAAGAAGTTAATAAGATAAACTCACTTAAAGAATTACCTGATTTAGTTAAAAAAGTCTTTAAAAGTTGACTATTTTTATAAAAATTGAAGGAGACGTTTATGGAAAACAACATCACTCAAAGCCAAGAACCTCAATTAAAGCTTAACGTCAAGAGAACGGCAATAATCGGATTTGCTTTCTTTGGCATTTTGCTTTTATGGCAAGTTTACGATTCTTGGTGTCCAACATTTTTAACTGAACTTTTTAAAACAGCTTTTCCAAACATTACAAGCGAAGAAGAAGTTCAATATCTTGTTGGAATTATCATGGCGCTTGATAATTTAGCGGCCTTAATTCTGTTACCTATTTTTGGCGCACTCTCGGATAAAACCAAAACACCAATAGGGAAAAGAATGCCTTATATTTTAGTAGGAACATTTGTTTGTGCAGTGGCCTTCCCATTTATTCCTGTCTTTTTCCACTATAACAATATAGCTGGTGTTATCTCGATGATGGCGATTGTCGTTATCTTTATGATGATGTATCGAAATCCAGCTGTTAGTTTAATGCCTGATATGACTCCAAAACCATTAAGAAGTAAGGCTAATGGAATTATCAATATCATGGGTTATATTGGTGGAGCATTTGCTACTGTTGTTGGCATTATTTTTGTTTTAAGTGATTATTTAGATCAAAAAGGTGAAGGCGGATGGGCTGCTGGCAATATTTGGGTTATCGAAATTCCATTTTTACTTGCTTCAGTTTTAATGATCATTTCTTGTTTAGTTTTATTCTTCAAGATTAATGAAAACAAAATTGAAGCTGAAATTGCCCCTGAAATGAAACGTGGTGAAGAATTGTCAGAACTTAAAGAAAAGGTAGTTGATGACAAGCCTTTAACAAGAGGTAATAAAATAATGCTTATCTTAATCCTTGTAGCCGAATTCTTTTGGTTTATGAGTGATAATGGAATATCAACTTTTATGGGCAATTACACCATTTATTACTTTGAAGCTTCTTCTAGCTCTAATATGATTAATACCATTGTAGGTGGAGTTGGCTCAGTTATTGGCTTTGCAGTTGGTGGAATAATTGCTGGAAAGATTGGGCGTAAGTGGACTTTGGTTGGTGGACTTGGTTTAACACTTGTCTCTTACATAATTTGGGCAATTTTAAGTTTCACACTTTTAGAATTTGCTGAAGGTAGTGGTCAATTCCCTGTTTTCCTTTATATTATTTGGTTTGTTAAAGGCTTTGGAATGTCTTTAGTTCATGTCAACTCTTATCCAATGGTTGTTGAACTTTGTAATTCTAAAAAAATCGGACGTTTTACTGGTTATTACTATGCAGCAAGTATGGCAGCACAAACCATTACTCCAATAGCACTAGGATCAATTTTACTCGTCCCATCATTTGATTTTGGAATCTTACCAATCTATGCTCTTGTTTGCTTAGGAGTTTCGTTTGTAATCTTCCTTTTTGTTAAGAATGTTAAATCAACAAAGACCGATTTTAAAAAAGGATTAGAATCAATTGGGAGTGATGATTAATCATGAAAAAAGAAGAAATAATTAAAAGCATTAATCCTTTATTTTTAAAGGGTGTTGCTCATAGAGGCTATCATAATGAACAATATACGGAAAATGGATTTGGTGCTTTTAAAAATGCAATTGATAACAATTTTGCTTTTGAACTAGATGTTCATTTAACTAAAGATGAAAAGTTAATCGTTTCTCATGATGCTTCTTTAAAAAGAACAACTGGTAAAGAAGGAATTATTGAGGAATTAACCTTAGAGGAAATTAAATCTAATTATCATCTTTTAGATGGTAGTGAAGTTCCTACTCTTGAAGAAGTATTTGAATTTACTAAAGAAAGCGTACCAATTGTAGTTGAACTTAAACCTTATACAAAAACAAAAAACTATAAAGTGTTAGCTTTTAAAGTGATGGATGCTTTAAATGAAATAAAAGATAAAAGAAACATCATTTTAATTTCTTTTTATCCTCAATGTCTTTTGCCTTTTAAAGGCAGTGGCTTTATAAGATGTTTACTGGTTGATCGAAAAAATAGCTGGAGCTTTGCTTTAAGGCATTTCTTTGAAGGAGTTGACTTAGAATGGCAACTTCTTAAAGAAGAAAAATATCAAAAAGTAAAACAAAATAAACTAGTTATGTGTTGGACTATTGAAAATAATAAGGACTATAACGAAATAAAAGATCTTGCTGATTCAGTTACTTTTCAACATTTTGATATAACTAAATAAATTAAACTTTAAATCTATTGAGCGTTTTGTAAAGCAATCTTGTTGTTTTCGATTTCTCGATAGATTTTTTTACGTTCAATAAAATAGTAAACGATTTGACAAGTAAGAGAAGCAAACCAACTAACTGGATAACATGTATATAAAATTAAAGTGGAATGCATGATACTTGTTGGATCAGAAGAATAAATAAAGAAGTTCCAGATTAATCTAAAAATACATGCCCAAAAGATAGAAATAATCATTGGAATAATAGCTCTATTTAAACCTCTTAAAAAGTTAGTAAAAGAATCCATCGCTCCACATATAAAATATGTTGGAAGAAGAAGCGATAATCGTTCAAAACATAATAAATAAAATTCTGAATTAGCTTTTCCACCCGTATAAGCCGCAATTAAAGGTGTATGTAAGGCTAAAAGTGATAAACCAATTATTAAGCCAAAGCCCATACAGGTACCTTCGATAATAAATATGAGCTTTTTAACATTCTTTGTTTCACCTTTTCCATAATTTGCACTAATAAAAGCTGAGCCACCTTGAGCAATAGAAAACATTGAGGTGTAACAAAAGTTTTCAATTGATTCACAATCAGCATTAACTTCTACGATACGTGGTCCCCATGTGTTAACTGTAGATTGTAAAATCATGTTAGATATAGCAAAAATCATGCCTTGAAGACCACTAGGAATGCCTACCTTTAAAATCTCAATCGTTTCTTTTTTATATAAACGAATATTTCTGAATTTAAAATCAATAAAGTTCTTATTTTTCTTTAAGAAGATAAATACAAGTATTGAAGCAGTGCAATATGAGAATATGCTACTTAATCCTGTGCCAACTACCGATAGATGACAAGCGTAAACAAAAAGGTAGTTTAAAGAAATATGAAGTATACCAGCTATTCCTAAAAAGATTAATGGCATACGAGAATTTCCAGTTCCTCTAAAGATGGCGCTTCCAAAATTATAAATACTTATAAAGGGCAGTGCATAAAAATAAGTTCTTAAATATTCAACAGCTAGATCAAAATAAGACTCATCAGCGTTTTGAAGTCTTAATAATGTTGGGGCTAAAAAGTAACCGATTATCATTACTATAACTCCGGCTAAAAAAGCTAAAATAAGACCAGAATAGCAAGCTTTTTCAGCAGAAACTTTGTCTTTTTCGCCATAATATTTAGCAATAATTACGTTTTCTCCAGCTGATAAACCAATAAAAACATTTGTTAAAAGAGAATTTAAAGCAGCATTAGCACCAACAGCAGCGGCAGCTAACTCTCCTTCATATCCTTCAATAACTATTAAATCAAATGTTGAAAATAAGATTTCTAGACAGCCAACTAACATGAGTGGCAAAGAAAATAAGATTACCTTCTTTATTAATGTGGCGGTTGAACCGCTTGTTAAGTCCATTGCTTTAAGTTGCATACCGAAAGAATATTTTAGTTATTCGTTTTGAAAATGCAATATAAGAATGTGACTAAAATAGCAGTTTTAAAACTAAATTAATTATCTTTAAATGATTCTTTAGGGTTAGTTAAGAATTCAAGATTTTGGAAGGTAAATTTCTTTGTTTTTCCAACAATCGAAGTAGATAAAGTAATCGTATCAATCGAGGTAAAACCTTGTTTGTAGTAAAGCTTTAAGGCGCTAATATTATTTGGAGCAACTTCAATTTGAACACGCGAATTGCCTTTAGCAAGGACTATCTCTTTGATCTTTTTTAAAGCAAAACTAGCTAAACCTTTACGGCGAAATTCAGGTTTAATATAAAGATATTCAATGTTATTGGTATAACCGTATTTTTCGTTAACGAAAGTAAAACCGGCAATACTATCATCAAGCATAATAAGGTAGCCAAAACATTTAGGAGATAGCATCCTTCTAATATCTTCTAAAATATCTTCATCGCTTGCCTCCACGAGTTGAGAGTGCCAAAAATCTTTAAGCATTAAAGATAATTCAGTTAAATCGGATAAGGTTACTTTTTTTAAAAATCTTTTGCTTGTCATGATTTGATTCTAACAAAAGAAATTTTAAAAAGCAAATTTTAGGCCATTTTTGTAGTTTTTTTGATAAAAACAGTCAGTTTTTAAAATAAGTCTACTCACAAGATTTAAACTATCTACTACATATTAGAAGAACTTGACTTAACGCTAAATGTCTTTACCTTTCCTCCTAAAAGACACTAACTGATATAAGTGAAACTAGAAGTAAAAGTAGGCATCGACTATAAGATTAAATTAAATGAATTTCATCACCTCCATAAGTAACGAAAGAATATAAATATCCTTTCACTAATATAAAGGAGTTTGTTTTAAAATTTTTAAAAAAAGTTTTTGAAAAAGTTAAAAATATTTTTTCATCAAAAAGATATAGAAGAATATAGACAAGTAAAAATATAAATATTCCTACTATTTAAAGAAGTTAACTTTCTTTATAATATTCTAAGCGAAAGGATTCTATATCAAAATATGAATAAGTTAGCTTTATTACACCGTATCGATTCTGAATATGCTTATCCACTTGATGAAAAAAGATTAGTCTTACGTTTAAGAGTTAGTAAAGAAGATGAGTTTAAAGTAATTGAAGTTTTCTTTAATCCAGCTATGCGCTTTATTAAAGAAAGACAAGTAAAAGAAATGAAAGTTAAATATGTTGATAATTACTTTAAATATTATGAAGTTACTCTTTTTAATAACTTTCCTTCTTTTTCATATATCTTTCATATTGTTACTTTAGACAATGAAGAATACTTTCTTTCTGATGAAGGATTAAGTAGAAGTTATGATTATTCTTTATCTCAAGTAAGTGCTTTTAGATATGCATTTATTAATCCAGATGATGTTATTAAAGTAAACCCTAAATTTGAAGGTAGAATCTTTTATCAAATATTTGTTGATAGTTTCTTTAAAAGCGAATCCTTAAATAAAGATTTTGTAACAAGAGATTGGAACTCAACTGATTTAGAATCTTTTAAAGATGGAAAGTATCATCCAATCTTTTTAGGAGGAGATTTAAAAGGCGTAACTTCTAAACTTAACTATTTAAAAGAGTTAGGAATTGGTGCAATATATTTAACACCTATTTTTAAAGCTAATACCAATCATCGCTACGATACTTTAGATTATTTTGAAATCGATCCTCGACTTGGCGATTTATCAGATTTAAAAGAGTTAGTTAAAAAAGCTCATGAGTTAGATATTCTTGTTTGTTTAGATTTAGTCTTTAATCATACCTCCTTTTTCCATCCTTTCTTTCAAGACATATTAAAAAATGGAAAGAAATCGAAGTACTATGATTTTTATATGATTGAAGGTGATGAAATTAAACTTGGAAAACCAGTAAACTATTATACTTTCTCTGAAAGCTTTATGATGCCTAAATTAAATGGTAACAATAAAGATGTTCAAACTTATTTTATTGAAGTAGCTAAATACTATTTAAAAGAAGCTGATGTTGATGGCTATCGACTTGATGTATCAAATGAACTTCCTCATTCTTTTTGGATTGAATTTAAAAAAGAAGTAAAAAAAGAAAAAGGAGATATCTTTTTAATTGGAGAGTGCTGGTATAACGCTTATTCTTTTTTAAATTCATTAGAATGGGATTCTTCAATGAATTATGCTTCTTTATTTGCTGCTAAAGAATATTTTGTTAACCATACTTTATCAACTAAAGAGTTTGTATATAAATTAAATAGCATCTTAGTACGCTATAAAGAAAACACTAATAAGATGCTATTAAATTTATTAGATAGTCATGATATAGCTCGCTTTTATGAATATTTAAAACCTAATAAAGATTTATATCTATTAAGTGAACTTTTCTTAATTAGTTATATAGGTTTACCAATGATTTATTATGGTGATGAGATATTTATGGAAGGTGGAAATGATCCTTTTAACCGTAAAGGAATGGAGTGGGATTCAAAAGAGTTTTCTTCACCTAAATTTGAGATACTTAAAAAGATATATGCTTTAAGAAAGTTAGATTCTTTTAAAAAAGGTGATATGGAACTAGAAGAAAAAGATGGACTTTTATATATAAGACGAGTTAATGAAGATGAAAAAGTAACTGTTATTTTAAACAATTCTACCGAAGAAAAAGTAGTAGAAAACAATGATATAAATAACACTAAAGTAGTTTTATCTAACCACTATGAAAAGAGTGTTCTTTCTGCTTATGGTTTTTTAGTTTTAAAAGACTAATTTTACCTATATATACTTATAGTGACGACATTTACACTCTTAGTAGCGTTTACTAACTAAAAATTTTTTCGTAATTAAATTTTAAAATATTTTACTTCTGCAAGGTTTTTGAAATTTTAAGGCAATTTGCCAAATTTAGCACCTTGTTTATCTTTAATACTATGTATTAAAATAAAGACATGCAAATCAAAGTCTACACTAGAAAATATCTCGGGGGAGGGTTAGAAAATCAACATTTTCTAAATTTTTTAGTAAGTTTGCCTTATATAGACAATGAATTTTAGAGTTTTATGCGTAAGTCAAAAACTCTTTTTTGTTGTTTAGAAAATTTGCTGTGAATAATTTTCAGAGGGTAATAATATGAAGAAAAAATTAAGGAAATCGTCATATCGTAAGGCGGTTATTAATGGTTTGTTAGTTTTTGGCGGAATAGCATTACTTACAACAGGATTTGCTACTTGGGTTATTGGCGCTAATAATTCAACAGACGACATTGGAGATACCAATGTAACAGTTGATACAGCAAAGAGGAATAATATAACTCTTACTGTTGAATTATCCACAGATGATAATACAATTCATATTGGCGAAAACAAAACTGCTGGTAGTGGCAACTTTATTCAGGTAACCGAGGATGATGATAGTAACTATTTTTTTGGGCCTACTGATTTTGAAGTAACTTTAGACATTACATTAACTGTAGGTGAAGACGTTGAAGAGAAACCAAATAAAATTAAATTCGATTTTAATTATACTGACACTGGTAATGGCGAGGACAGAGTAACTTCTAAAAATAAAATTAAGCCATCTTCTGATACTAATATTCATAAAATTGCTGATGGAGAACTTAATTTCCTTGATATTTCTGCTTCATCCACTTTGGATATTTCTTCCTTTTCAACTAGTTCGTCTAACGGAAGTACTATTTATGAATCAAAAGGAAAAACAGTTACTTTATTTGAATGGGGCAATTATTTCGACAAGAAGAGTCCAAGCCAATTTTATAATGATTTATACGATGGCGCCTACAACTCTGAAGAATTAGCTGAAAATATTTATTATCAACGCAAAGTTTCAAATAATAGCGTTGATGTTAATGCGGTTTATAATGAACTAGATTATCTTAAAACAACATTTAATGAAAAGACAATAGTTGTAACTGCAAGTGCAGTTTATGAAAGTGCTGATTTAGGAGAATAATTATTATGAAAATTTCTAAAGCTATAACAATTGCTGCTTGTAGTTTAGCGGTTCTTTCTGTTGCTTCAGTTGGCTTTGCAACTTGGCTTGTTGGTGTTCAACAAAAGAGCCAAGATGTAACTATGAACTTAACGGTTGATACTATTGAAAATAATACCTATTTTTTAAGTGCGAGTCTTTCATCTAGTAGCATTCAAATCGGCGAAAGCAAAGAAGTTAATAAAAGTGAAGGTGATGATGTTTTAGGCGTTGGCGATAACTCAAATCCAGTCATTGCTAATGCAATGAAATTTAGCTTTACAAACATTTCTTTAAAACTAGCAAAGAATAAGAATATATCATCTTCGAAACCTGAGAAAGTCAAGGTTGATCTAGTTAAAGTTACTGATGGATCTACAGCAACTGATGTATCTACAGCAAAAGATTTTAATAAAGTTTCTAAGGAAGGTAACCGATTAGGCGAAAAAGAAGAAGGCGTAAAATATCGTAAAGATAAAGAAAACGGTTGGGTATATTTAGCTTATTCTAAAGAATTAACAATCGGAACAGACTTGATTCTTGACGCCGATGCTGAAGACATAGATACGTATGAAACATATGTTTTAAAAGACGGCACTCTTGATTGCACATTAGAATGGGGTGATTTCTTTGGTAATTCTTTACCATCTACTTATTATAACAATCTATTTGAGGGTGAAACTGATGTTGATAAACTAACGACCGGCACAATGAACGTTGCTACTGAATTAAGTGAAATGTCAACAGCATTATCAGGAAAAACAATAACTTTACAAGTGAGTGTTGTTGAAGGAAGCGAGGCTTAATTTATGAAAAAACCAGGTAAAAATAAAAAGTTGCTTGGAATTTGCTTAGGATTTGCGCTAGTTTCTTTAACGACAATTGGTTTATCAACTTGGCTTGTCGGCATACAAAACGAAAGTGTGACTTTAGATGAGTTAAAAGTAGTCGTTGATGGAGTTAGTGATCATACTTCTTTTCTCAATATTAAAGTTGATACTGAGGAAACTGGAATTAATATTTCTGATGTTGTTGAGTCAACGATTGATACGAGCAAAGGTGGTGTTAGTTTAGATGGCAAGTCAAATCATGATTTCAAAGTTAAATTAAGCGATTTTGATATTGTATATTCTGAAGATGCTACCTTTAATGAACTAACTGTTAAAACATCTTTAATGAGTGGCGATTCCGAAGAAAGTTGGCCTACTGGCAGTATTAGTGGTCAAACAATTTCTTTTGGTGAGACAACTTATACCGATTATTTTGGTAGAAATGCTGATACAACTTTAACATTTATTGAGTTAGATATGCCAAGCTCTATTAGTACTGATTTGCCTAATAATGGGTTTACTTTAAATGATGATTATGCAGGTTATCATTTTTATACAAAAAATAACAAAATTTTAGAGTTTAAATGGGGCAGTATGTTTACTGTTGATACTAGAACCTATTCTCCGATTGAGTATTATAACGAAAAAATTAAGAATGCTGATTCTACTGATGAAAAATTACAAATGCTCAATCAAATCAAGACTGAACTTGGTTTAATGAATACTTTATTTTCTGGAAAAACTATTAAAATTACTTTCACTTTATCTGTGACACCAGCTAACAGCAATTAATTATGTTTAAAATCAGAAAGAATAACAGAAAAATTACTTTTATAATTTTAGGTTGTGCAATACTTTCATTAGGAAGTATTGGATTTTCAACATGGATTCTTTCTCTTGGCGACGGAAGTAGTAATTTAACTGTTAATGTCTCCGTGGAGACTGTTTATAACCAAACAAGAATCGTTGAGATTAAGAATGGTTATACCGAGAGCATTGATTTGAGCTTGGACAATTCAGCAAAAGTTTTTGACTTGAAACTTAGTGCTAATCTGATTGTTTCAGATGATGAGATAAATAAAGTTACTGATATTTCAGCAACTATTACTGCGCAAAACCCATCAGATGAAAACGATAAAACAGATTATAACAAAGTTGTATTTAACGAAGATACTGTTGGGCAAACTGATGTTTTTGGGCGTATTATAGGAGATGATTATACTTATTTATCTCTTACGGTTGATTCAATTTCTATTAATAAGGACTTATTTGAAGATTATCAAAACGCCGATGGCTACAAAAGTTATGAAATTAGTTTTGACGATTTGAATATTCAATATGGAACTTTTTTCGACAATCAAACCCCAGAGGATTTTTATTCGAGTAAAATTGATAAGCTAAAAAATACTTATAATAATGAAAGAACCGAAGTTAATTTAAATAATTATTTAAAAGCAATGAGTTTGGCCAAACAAGATATTAGACGTATGGGAGAGAGATTTGCTAACAAAAATGTAGTTATTACTTTGGCATTATAATGGTACATTTATGAAAATCAAAAAGAGCAAATTAACAATATATATATTATCTTCAATAGCATTTATTAGTTTAGTAAGTGTTGGTTTTTCTTCATGGGTTTTAGATAAAATTGAAGACGATTCTACAAATATCTCTGCAGAAATTGGATTAATTAATGATAAATCGTTGATTGCACAAATTGATGAGAACGCTTCTGATTTAAAGCCTGTTTGTTTTGATGCTAATTCAGGTAATGGAGGCGTTGTAATTAATGGTGATAGCGAAGTTAAAGAAAAAATGACTTTTAAGATTGTTTATGATTTACAAGGCGGATATGCTTTAAACGAAGGAAATATATTAATCAATTTTACTTTTGATGATATCGCTAAAAAATACACACAATATTTGGACGGTAAAACTCAATATATTGATACTTCTTGCGTAAAGGATTGTAGTATTGTTTTACCTCAAAGCAATTCTACCATTAATAATGATACTAATTCGATTTCAAGTGTTATTACTTATACTTCTGGTGATTTTAATAGCGTACATGTAGAAAGCACATTTACATTTAAATGGGGAGATGCCTTTGATGGTAATAATCCTTGTGCTAGCCATGATAAAAGTGTTATAGAAACTTTGTACGACTTTAATGCAGCTTTTGCAAGCATTGGGACCAATAAAACATTTACGGTAACAATCACACCATTTAATAACGGAGCTCAAAACGCATGAGAAAGAACAAATTAAGAAAAAAACCTTTAATTTGCGGAGTTATTGTTTTATCAGCAATATCTTTAATTGCAGTTGGCTTTGCTTCGTGGACGATGAATGGTTCTCTTCCTGATAGTGCAAATGTTAAGGTTAATGTTGGCAAGATTGCTGATCATACTTTAATTGTTGATATCGATGAGTCTGCTGAAGGGTCTGATTTAAGTTTTGCTTTTGATAATGCAAAAACATCCAATATTACAAATGGTGATTTAAAAACTGAAGATCTTGAATTTAATATTGTATATAGACTCGAATCTACGAGAGAAATTAACGTAAGTAATTATATTTTAAGATTTACTTTTGATAGTACGACTAAAACTAATTTTGGTGCCTTAAATAGTGGCGAAGATAAATTTATTGATACTTCTTGTGTCACAACTGATTTTGAATTTACTTTGCCTCAAGAGAATAAAACGATAACCAATGTTGCTGATTGTGTGACAACTTCAATTACCTATGATAGTGATTTTATGGGCGCAACTGTAAATACAACTTTTAAATTTTCATGGGGTGAATCTTTTAATTTTGCAAATCCTGGCCTTTATTATAAGGATGGAGCTGATATTAGCGTATATAAAGAATTAGCTACAAAACTTAAACGATTTGGTGAACTTAGCAAAAATTTAACTGATGTCAATATAACTATTACACCTGATTATGTAGAAGGAGTAAATTAACATGAGTAGCATTGAAGTATTATCTTTAATTGTTACGATTGTATGTTTACTAAGCTTTTGCTTAGTATTTACTTTTTTATTTCGTCATTATTATTTAAATAGCATTGATGAAGTAAAAAGTGGGCAAGCAGATTATGATGTTATTGAATTTAATAAAGAAAGGATTGATAAGAATAGTCTCAAAAGAGAAAAGACAAAGAAAATAGTTGGTAAAACAATAGGGTATGCATTTTTAGCCGCTGTTGTTATTTTCTTTGGCTTTAGTGTTTATTCACGCTTTTTCAATAATAATTTAATTTTTGGAGATAGTGGATTTATTGTTATTAGCAGTGGATCCATGTCTCAAAGAAACGAAGCTAATGATTATTTAGATGAATATAACTTAACCAATCAATTTGATACTTACGACATTATAGGAATTACAAGATATGATTCTATTGAAGAAGTAAAACTATATGATGTTGTAGCTTTTTACGGTCAAGATGATTTAATTTATGTTCATAGAATTATTGAAGTAAGAGATAATAATACATTTGTTACAAGAGGCGATTCAAATGCTATCAGTGATACAAATAGACTTTATAATGGGTACTTAACATATGATAAAATTATTGGCTATTATAATGATTCTAGAGTAGAACTAATAGGTGTTTTTATTGTTTTTCTTCAATCAAATTCTGGAATTATCACGATTCTCTCAGTTGTGTATTGTTTGTTAATGTTTGACCATTATAAGAGTAAATATGATGAAACAATTGAAAAGCGAATTGAATATTTAAATAAGTTATTAAATATTAATTATTCTGAAATTTCTAATTTACAAGAAGAATTAAAAGTGTCGCTCGGTGAAACAATCGTTTTTAAAGATAAAACTTTTACTATTGATGGTGAAACTCCAGATATTGAAGATGCTGTTTCTAAAGAAAACAGTATCGAAGACGAAAAAAAGCCTGCAAAGGCTCAACTATTTATCGAAAATATTAAAAATAAATTTAAGAAAGGTAAAGGGGAATAAACTATGAAAACACATTTTACTAGAAAAAATTTCATCGCAATTGGAATTGTCTATTTCTTCTTAGTAATGGTTTTAATTGCAGCTTTAGCTCTTGATACGGGAGCTGGTATATTTGTTGCTGGTAATCCGATATCTCAAATTGCTGGAGTTTTATCTCTTCCTACTATTGAAGGTTCAGCTCAATTTTATATTTTGCTTATATGTATTTTAATTTACATTTTAATTTTTACTTTTGCATTTATTTACGAATTTAGATTAGCTGAATATTATAACGAAAGTGCTTTTTCTAAAAAGTGGGTAATTGTTTATTCTATAACTTTTCTTATTTGTCTAATCTTAGCTTTTGGAATTGGTCTTTGTGCTCAATACCCTTATGATTTAAATTTGATTGGACAAAATTTTATTGCTTTAGGTAGCTCACTTGTTGTTGGCGCAATCTTATTTTTGATATTAGGAAGTTTTATATTCTCAATATGTCTTCTTGTTGTTAACTTCAAAAATATTGATAAACCATTTAGATTTTTTGGCTCTAGAGTTAAAGAGCTTGAAGCTAAAGAAAAAGAAGAAGAGGCTAAAGAAAACGAGCTTCTTTCTGAACAAGGTGAACTTGCAAAAAGTTTTGGCGAAATGAATGTTGACGCTAATGGCAATTATATTGGCGGCGGAAATGGCGGTTTTGCTGGAAGTGCTGCTTCAGGAACAGGTAGTGAATCATCAAGCGAAACAAAAGTATTAAAAGATAAAGAGATTGTTTTTCCTGGTCTTTGTTCAATTGATGTTATGAATGAAGCAAATAGGGAAGAAGATTTCTACGATGACAATATTAATCTTAAAGATTTATGTACAAATTTTAGAAATTATTTGGCTAAGAAAGAAAAACTATATTTTGATATACATATTATAAGGGCATTCATTGCTGGTTTAAGTGCCTCTAGACTTATTATTCTTGAAGGTCTTAGCGGTACTGGTAAATCTTCTCTTGCACGTTATTTCAGTGATTATATTAGTGAGGATTCTTTCTTTGAACCAGTTCAAGCAACTTGGCGTGACCGTACATCTTTATTAGGCTTTTATAACGATTTTTCAAAAACATATAATGAGACTGAGTTTTTAAAACGATTATATGATGCAACTTATAAATTACATCATATGAATATAATGGTTTTAGATGAAGTTAATATTTCTCGTGTTGAATATTATTTTGCAGATTTCTTATCTATTCTTGAATACCCAGTCGAGAAATGGCAACTCAAAATTATGCAACTTCCTTATGATTTTGATCCACCATTACATCTTGAAGATGGAATTTTAAAGATTCCGTTTAATACTTGGTTTATTGCTACTGCAAATAAAGACGATTCTACATTTACTATCACTGACAAGGTTTATGATAGAGCTATTACCATTAGTTTTGATGATCAAAATGTCCCATTTGAGGTTAATAGCGAAGTTAATAAAATTACTTTAAGTTATGACAAATTGACAAGTTTATTTAAAGAAGCATCAACAAATCCTTCCTTAATGATGAATAGCGAAGATTACAATAAGTTTAGAGCGCTTATTAATTTCACTTATCAAAATTTTGATATTACAATCGGTAACCGTATCATGCATCAACTTGAAGTTTTAGTTCCTGTTTATATAAGTTGTGGTGGAACAAAAGAAGAAGCTCTCGACTTTATGTTTTCTAGAAAAGTTATTTCAAAGTTAAGTGGACGTTTTGAAGATTACTTAAAACAAAGCTTAATTGAGTTGAAGTCTTTAATCAATATAACTTATGGTGATGGAAAATTTATGGAAACATTTGCCGAAATTGATCGATTAATTAAGAAATTATAAAGGTGTTTATGGCTAAAATTCGAGAAGAGTATTTAATTGAATTAACTAAAAAAGTTGTGCGCTATAATCGTGATAGTGAACCTTTTAGCGTGCTTTATTCTCGAATTAAGGATAATAAGATTAAACTTCATAAAGCTTATGATTATGTATCTACTTTAGAGAGAGAAAAAGATTTAAAAATAGTTGTTGATAAAATTATCTCTATTATTTTTAAACCTCAAATCAAATCCATTACGAACGAAGTTATTTTAAGAAGTGAGCTTGCTCGTAATATTTCTACTGAATCTTTTATCAAAACAACTCGTAATCCACAGTTATGGAAAAGAAAAGATAAAGAATTGACTCCTGAATTTGTTTATTCTTTAGAAAACATTGACTCAATCGATACATATGAAAACCGTTTCATATCTTTACTTGTTGACGAAATTCATGATGAATTAAAAGTAATGATGCTTCATTTAACCCCTTTAATGGAAACATTAGAAGATTTATATCAAAATAATAGCTTAGGTTTTGGTAAAACTTCTCTTATTAATGATTTGTCAGCTCTAAATTACCCTTATGAGAACGTTTTGACAAAATTTAGATCAATTAAATCAAAAGCTTATCAAATGGCAAAAATAATCGAAAAAAGAATTAAGCATATCAAAAGTAGTGAGTTTTATCGTTTCACTTCTAAAAAGTTAGATGATAGAAATGTTTTGCCAACAAACATTTTAATTCATAATCCTTTGTATAATTATTGTTACCGTTTTTATAAAGATAACTATTTGAAAAATGACGAAGATAATAAATTTGATGTTTATTATTATAATTTTGTTTTATTGAATTTTATTAAATACTTTTCATCAGTAAAACTTACAAAAGCGAGTTTAGAAAATTCTGGTAAGGTTTATTTAGATGAAAATAAAAGAGTTCATTTTGATGAAATAAGCTTTAAAAATGGCATATTTTTATTCACTTTGAAAGAAGACAAATTTAATTTAGGATTTTACATTGAATCAAAACTTGTTAATAATTCTCGTCGTTTAGATACAAAAGTTGATTCTAATAATTCAAGTTTAAATTATGTTTTAACTAGTTTTAATTATTCGAAAAATAACGAAAAAACTTTACAAGAAATTTTAGAAAAAACAAATGTTAATAATAAGCTCTTACTAACGATGAATAATGTAAGTGGAAATTATAGAAATATTGTTAACCTATCTTATTTTAAAAGCAATCAAGAGAATTTAATTAATTCAATTTTTAAGACCTTTACTTTACTTTTTGATTGCGATTTAGATTTATTTAAAAGCAAATGCCCGGTGTGTGGCGATGTTAATGTCTCTTATGATGGTTATAATTACATTTGTCGAAATTGTGGAGCAAGTTTTTCTATCAATTCGACGCGTGATGGCAATTTTTTATGGGTTAAAAATTTAAGGAGGATTTACTAATGGCAGAAGTTGAGAAGAAAAGTGAAACTACTGATGAAAGTATTTTTGTAGAAGAAGAAAACTTAGATGTCCCTGAAGTTAAAATTCCTGATTATGCCTTAGTAATTAAAGATCTTTACAAATCTTATGGTCGTAAAGATGTTTTAAAGGGATTAAATGTTCAAGTTAAAAAAGGCGAAGTTTTTGGCTTTATCGGGAAAAACGGCATTGGTAAGTCTACTACTATTGATTGCATTGTAGGTTTAAAAGATTATGATAGTGGTGAAATTTTAATTCTTGACGTTGATAACAAAAAAGACGCTTTAAAAGCAAAAGGTTTAATTGGCTATGTTCCAAGTGAACCTGTAACTTATGAGATGATGACTGGTAATGAATATCTTCAATTTGTTGCCAGCAGTTATGGAATGATTCAATCATCTTTTACTAGTAATTATAATTTTTTGATCAAAAAATTTGGAATGTCACCTGCTGATATGGACCGTAAAATCAGGGAATATTCTCATGGTATGAAACAAAAAATTTGTTTAATGGCTTCTTTAATTCATAATCCTAAGTTATGGATTTTAGATGAACCTACCGTCGGTCTTGATATTATGGTTTATGAAGTATTATTAAAAATGATTAAAGAATTTGCTATACATGGACGTACTGTTTTTATTACTTCACATAATATCGACCTTGTTTCAAAGGTTTGTGATAGAGTAGCAATTATTAATGATGGCCGCGTTGTAAACCTCATTGATTTTAAGAAAGAACCTTTAAAACGCAGAGATTTATCAAAAATTTTCTTTAGAACTTATGGAGATTTCGAGCTTTAATTATGCTTTACGATTTATTAAAGAAAGAAACTACAAGTTTAAATAATGATATTTATAAACATAAGTATCAGAAATATTTAATGTTGCTTGCTAAAGCAATTTTTGTTGCTTTATTTATCGCTGCCGAAAGTTATATTTTCTTAGCACTTAATAGCAAAATTAACGAATATAGTTCTTATGGGATTTTTGATTTCTTAATTCTCTTCCTATTTATAATGTTTATCATTTCAATTATTAATTCGTTATTTATATTACGAAAACTTTTATTTGATAAGAAAGATAGTCAAATTTTGCTGCCTCTTCCTATATCTAGTGGTGAAATTATTTTTTCTAAACTTTTCTATTTATTTTTCGAACAAGCTTTATTGAATCTTTGCATTTCAACCCCTTTATTGGTTTGTTTTGGAGCGACAAGACAACTTGTACCTTATTTTTATATTTTTAGTATTTTATATCCTTTAATGATTTCACTATTAACGATTGGTATTAGTTTAACTTTTGTTGTTCCTTTTGAATATATTTATCAATTTCTGAAAAAATATGATGTAATACAATTTTTGTTAGCATCAGTAGTTGTTATTTTACTTTGCTTCGCTTACCAATATGTTCTTGATTTATTCTTGTCTGCTTTAAATGATTCTTCCTTTGGTGGTGTTTTTAGTGAAGATTTTGTTAATGGTTTACATAATATAGCAACTTACTTACTTCCTGTTTCTAATATTCTTGATTCTGTGATAAATGGCGTAAATGGGTTAAGTGCAGCATGTATATATTTTGGAATGCTTCTTGTTTTCTTCCTTGTCGGCATCAATTTATCAACATATTTCTATAATAAAATGAACAAAATTGATTACTATAAAACAAGCGATAAGAAGGGTAAGAGAAGAGAAATTAAAGTCATAAAACCAGAATATGCATTAATCAAAAAAGAATTTGCTCTTTTATTTAAAGATAACTCATATATTTTCTCTTATACTGGTTTACTTATAATGATGCCTTTTTTATCTTTTGTAGTTATTGATAGTTTAAATTCCATTATTTATGACAATTTAAAAGTTTTTGCTGTTTATTTTCCTGAATTAACTAACGGACTAAATTTAACTTTAATTCTTTTATTTATCAGTGTTATTAATGCTAATGCCTCATTGAGTATTACACGTGAAGATAAGGCGATTCAAATTATGAAATATCTTCCTGTGAATCCAACTAAACAAGTTTTGATTAAACTAATTGCCCCAATTACTTTATCTAGTTTATCTCTTATTATTAGTGAAATTGTTTTATTGAGCAGTGGTGCTATTAATCGGTATATTTTCCTAATCAGTTTATTAATAGGATTAGCTTTAATTACATTTACTAACGTATTTGGAGTTCTTGTTGATATGCATGACCGCTCTAGTAAAACCAAGTATAAATTAGGTGTTTTAAACAATGTTATTAGTTTAGTTTATCCAGTTTTTATATTATTAATTCATTTCTTATTAAGTTTAGTCGGCTGTCCAGTAGCTTTAATTTATATTATAGAAATATTAATTACAGCTATTTTGGTTGCACCATTATTTATTAAGATTAATTCAAGAATTAAAAACTTATTCATTTTAATGGAGGTAAATTAATATGAAGAAAAAAACTTTAGTCGTTTTATTAATTATACCTTTTATTATTGGTCTTATTTCTTTTGTTAGCGTCGTCTTATTAAATATTACAGTCGCTAGTGATATTAGTGGAATCAGGTGGAATTATGAGCCAACTGAGGCTTTTAAATTGGATACTAAGAATGGTTATAAGTTAGAAGCAGAAGCTGATGTAAATAATGCTTCTTTAGTTATAAGACCTGGCAACGACTTAATATGGGAGGTCGTTGAAGGAGAAGATGTTGTAGAGATTCAAGTCGATGCAAATGGAAATTACTATCTTTATACTTTGAAAGAAGGAAACGCTATTATTGTTTGTCGAACTGAAAATGGTAATGTTCAACGTCAACTTAACATTATTGTCTACGAAAATGGAACTATAGCTATAGATCCTGTTAGAAAAAACGCGAACAACCCTGTTGAAAAAACTAGATACTTTGGGGAATTTGATGTTAATGATAATTCCTCAAAACTTGAAATGAATGAGTTAGTTACACAAAAAGCATCTTTTGAAGTTAATGTAAGAGTGTATGGTGATAATATTTCAAGTCAAAGTGTTAGAGTTTCTGAAGGAACAACAAGTAATATTAGTTTTGCTAATAACATAGTTACTATAAACGACTCTAGTAGTACAACAGCAACTTTAGTGTTAGAAAGTGCAGAAAGCCCTTATATTAAAAATTCTTACACTTTTAACATTGTTCCTGGTGGCATCAATGTATATGATTATAACGATTTATTATTAACAACCAATTTCTCTGAAAACGGAGAAATTACCGTCTTACAAACTAACTTTTTAAGTGCTAGAGAAATGTATGAAGGTACTGATTTAGATTTAGGCGGCGATCAAAATGCATTTATTTGGGTTCCAAATCAAGAATTAGCTAAGAAAAATCCAAATGATAATGCTGAACTTTTTGGTAACATTGTTGATTTTGATGAAAGGGGAGTTCCAATTTATAATTTTGAAAACGAATTATATTCAATGGAAACAACTTATAATCATGAGTATGCGGATGCTTACAATGCCTTAAATCCTAATATACCTTTAGAAACAAATATAAAAGTTGGTTTAAGAGTTCAAAAAGATTTTTATGGCAATGGCTATCAAATTAACATGAATAATCTTTGTTTCCCAAACCATGGAGAGATTAATACAGATGTTAGAAAGCTTTATCCAACAAATGGTGAAGATTATTTCTTTGGTCCACTTTCATACGTATCAATTGGCAATACAGAATTTGAAGTTATAAGAGCATTTGGACAAGACAATGCTGGTTTGATGTTAGATGGAGATGGAATTACATTAAATGATGTTAAGTTACAAAATATGGATGACAACTCAAATAAAAGAAATTATTCATATGTTGGGACAGTAGTTGAAGTTAATGGTAAAAATAATACAATTAAAAACTCGGAAATCAAATTAGGTAAAAACTTAATACGTGCTTTTGACGCTGATAATTTAATTATTGATAATTCTATTTTAAGACGAAGTGCAGAATTTAATTTAATGGTTGGCAGTAATAATACTACCAAATTAGATAGCTCTAAAAATATTACTATAGATGGGCAAACTTCTACCTTAGGTGAGTTTTTAAATTTGAACAATAAAACTGCAAATAGCGCTAATGCTTATCTTGAAAGATTCTTAGATTTGGGCAGTTATGCTGGTACATTATATGATGGGGTAATTGCTAACTGTGATGATGAAACGCTTTATAATGTTTTAGAATCTTTCCAAAGTGAGATTGATAATAGTGAATCTTATTATGATGAAAATAATAATATAGAATATGCTGCTTCAATAAACGTAAATAATACGACTTTTAGTGAAAGTGGAATTTTCTCGATTGCTTTTGAAACTATGTTTAATGGACCATTCTTATATAATGGCCTTAGCTATACGGTAACAGCAGCTATAGGAGAAGTTCTTGGTGGACTTATGCCAAGTAACATTGGTGGTACTTCTCAGCCAGTAAAAATTACACTTACTGGAAATAGTGAAATTAATGATTGGAAGAAAATTTCTGATATTGATTTAACAAATTTGATTGAAGAAAGATTAAGCTTGTTATTTACTCAGATGGGAATTGATGGGAGCATTACAATTGATGAATTTTTCCCACTTAAAGCCATATTAAAAGATGTTTCAAGCGAATCCGTTTATAAAGATAGCGATGGTAATGAATGGCTTAATACTATGGTCGCTTATTATGGAGGCGGAGCTAATTTATCTACACTTGACGATCAAAGAGATACATCGATTAATCAAGGGAATTCTGTAGAAGTAAGTTTATTAAGAAACTTTAAGAAGTATGTTTCAACTGGGGACACAAGTGATCCTATGACTATGGTGCCAAATATTTTAGCAAAATGTGTTTTATTTGCTATTGGATTTAATCCTTTTGAATTTGTTGTAAATAGTGCTGGAGAAATTCCACCAGCCGATTCTTTAAATTAATGTAAGTAAAGTGAGGTTGATTATGCGTAAACTAAAAATTAACAAAATACTTTTAGGGCTTTGCTTAGGACTATCAAGTTTGACTTTAGCTTCTTGTTCCTCATTTTTTGCTACAAATCAAGGTTATACGATTGATTCAATTACGTCTAATGTAGATGAAAATGGCAACACTAATATTTCAATTACTTTTACTGACGAAAGTGTTGCACCAGTTAACGTAACTATTCCAAAAGGCGTTGGAATTGACCATATTGATTCAAGTGTTAGCGATGATAATACTACAGTTAATTTAATTATCTATTATAGTGATGAAAATGTTGCGCCTACAACTTTAAGCCTTCCTCTTATAAAAGGTGAGGAAGGAAGAGGTATTTCTGATATTTCTTGCGAGTTAGACGAAAATGGTGATTATAACTTATATTTTTATATGAGTGATGGAACAAGTTATGGACCTTTCCTTATTAATAATGGAAAAGATGGAAAAGAGATAGTTGATATTGAAACAACAACAAATGATGAAACTGGTTTCACATTAGTTACTGTAACTTTTAGTGACGGTAGTGTTGATAGATTTGAAATTGAATTAGGGAAAGATGGCGTTGGAATTGCTAGTATTGTTCCTAGTGAAGTCGGAAACGAATATATTTTAAATATTACTTTTACTGATGGGACAAGCACCAGCGTTCGTTTTGAAAAGCCTCAGGCTACAAAGTGGTATTATGGTCAAACAATACCTAATCCATCATTAGGTAAGGAAGGTGATTTTTATATAGATCAGTCTACAAGGATTTTCTATACTAAAACATCAACTGGTTGGATACAAATTTTTAGTTTAGATGAAAATACTGAACCAGAAAAGTTTACTGTTACTTTTAATGTAAACGGTGGCGAGTGGGAGTGGATACAGAGCGGTATACCTGATAGTGATACTCGCACTTTTACGTTTGATTCTGGAACTTTAATTAATTTAGACAACGTAGAACTTCAAGTTAAAAGAGATGGTTATGCTTTTAATGGTTGGTGGACAGATGCTGAAATAAATGCAAATTCTGGACATTTTACAAAATTAACGCCTGTTCTCTCTAATTTAACTTTATACGCAAATTGGACATTAGAATAAAGGACGGTTTATGCCAATTATTGATTTTATTGTTTCACATTATGTATTAATGATGTTGCTATTATTAGCAACGATTATTAATTTTGCTTGGCTATTTTTAAATCGAAAAGATTTGCAAATGAATCTTTTAGTTTTAATATTATTTTCTATATTCCACACTATAATTGGCATTTTATTTGTTGTGTTATTTGCTTTTGCTGAAAGTGGATTTAATATAGAGTCTTTTGGAAATCTCTCACTTTATGGAGGGGTATTCTTAATGCCTATTGTTTACTTAGGGTACGCTTTAGTTAGAAAAATTCCGATAGGACGAGCTTTGGATATTTTTACAATTTCTTTAGTAGAAACGTTATTTTTTGCCAGAATAAATTGCATTATCTCAGGATGTTGCTATGGGATATTAATTGGTAATACCGGTTTTAGAGTTCCTACTAGAGAACTTGAATTATTATTTTATCTGATATTTATAATTGTCTTTGTCACGAAAATTTTAAAAAGAAATACAAGTGGAATAATATATCCTATTTATCTTTTGTCTTATGGAATTTTTAGATTTACAACTGAATTTTTCAGAGTTTCAGCTAACGGTGGTTTATTTCACTATGGGCATATTCGGTCTTTAATATCAATTTTTTTAGGCATTTTATTTTTGATAATTTTACGGAGGCTTCATTATGGGTGGGAAAAAGAGAAAAATATTAAGTAAATTTGTGCTCATTTCTTTTTCTATTATTCTTTTAGTTGTTAGCTTAGGCTTAAATTTTTTTCTAGGTTTTTCAGAGCTTAATGTAGAGGATGCGAAAAGTAAATTTCAGGTCGAAAACATTTCCATTAGAGAAGGTTCTGAAAATAACGCACTATGGGAATTTAGCTATCATAGTATTACAGCTAACGTGGCAAGCGTGACTAGTAGTGGTGGATGCGGATCTTCAGAAACAACTTCTCAAAATGGTTCTATTTTCTTGATTTATGAAGGAACAGATTCGGCCAATTTTAATTTTAAATATGATTTAAATGAACTTAATGGAGGCAAATTTCAGATAAATGGTCAATCATTAACTGGTGTTAGTGGTTCTTATGATCTAGCTGTTAATAACGGTGATGAAATACAGATTTATATTGAAAGTACTGACGTAGAAGGGGCTACTTGTAAAGCTAAAATTTCTCAATTTACTTTAATAACGGATAGTGAAGTTGAAATAAGATTTTTGAAACAAGATGGTGGAATTTATTATTTAAATGATTCCATTAAAATTGAAGAAGATTACATTCTAAAAATCAAAGGAAATGAAGAATTCACAGTCAGAGCTGAGCCAGCTGACAATTATGCGTTTTTTGGTTGGTATTTAGATGATAATTTGATTTCTTTAGAACAAGAGATAAGTATGTTTTCTCCGACTAGTTGTACTCTTTATGGTCGCTTTATTAGCAACGAAAAAGCTTTCTTCTCTAATTCTGGATCATCTTTCCCTTCACTAAGTGAAGCAATTAATAGTGCAAAGAATCAGTCGGACAAGAAAATAGTTCTTATAAAAAGCGGGAAAATTGACCAAGGCACATATTTGTTAAGTAGTGGAATGACTTTAGTAATTCCAGATTCTTCTTCGGCAACGATATATGAAAATGGCAGTCAAGATATGATTACAGATGATTCTTTAGTAACTCCAACAGAATATTCTAGGCTAGATGTTCCAGCTAATACTACAATTAAACTTGAGAGTGGAGCCTGTTTATATGTAGGAGGAAAAGCAACGGCAATTAAAAGCCAACCGGCTTCTGGTATAGTGAATGGTCCATATGGACATATAAGACTTATTGATGAAACTAGTCTTATAATACTAGGAGATGGATCAAGCTTAGCTTGTTATGGTTATATTACCGGGAACGGTCTTGTTGAAGCGTTAAGTGGTTCTGAAGTTTATGAATTATTTCAAATATATGGTTGGCGCGGTGGATCTTTTTCTTCTGGAATGATCAATAACGATAAAAAGGTTTTTATGTTTAACCAGTATTATGTTCAAAATGTTGAATGCAAATTAAGAATGCACAAAGGAGCAACAGAAAAAATTGTTGCTGGTGTTACGGTTACACTTTTTGGTACGCGAACTGGTTTGGCTACTTTTATCGGGGAAAGTGGTATATTCAGAATTAGTGATGGATATTTAGATAGAGTTTATGACGTAGAGACTGATAGGATTATATATACAATTGCTGGTAGTGCCGTTTTATCATCTATATCAATAAATATCTCTGTTTCAATTGATTCTTCGAAATATGTTCTTCCAATAACTAATAATTTTACAATAAATGTTTTAAGCGGATCTGAAGTTACTATTGGCCAAGACATGGCTCTTTTACCTGGCGTAATTCTAAACATTGAGGAAGGCGCTACAATGTATTTCTCCGAAAATGTATCTTTATATGTTTATGATACTTTTTGGTGGGCTAAACGTGATTATGCTAGTAGTAAATCAGGCTTTGATATTAATCCTATTAATTATTCGGCTACTAAAGGAGGCGCTCCTGGAATAAGAAACAAGATACTCGATGAAGATTTTCCAGATGCAGAGATTAATTTAAATGGACTTATGGTAATAAATAACAATGCAGCCGTTTATACAACCATTCATGAGGAAAACGGATCCATAATAGGTGCTGCAAATATTCATAGTTCTAATGGAACAGGCGTTATTAATTATGTTAATGCGTTGGGCTCATTGACTTTCACATATCAAATTTCTCAACCTGGTAAAAACAGTTTTTCGAAAGATAAATGTGATAGTATTCCGATTAAACCAGCACTTTTAAAAAATGGAAAAAATGCTAATTCGGAATACTTTGATCCATCGCTGGTTGAAGGTGGTGTCGTAAATATGTCTGTTTCGTTTGACTTAGCTACTGATTCATGGAGAGTTGGCGCTATTGATGGGCAAGAATATTCCATAACTTATATTGATCCTGTTTCTAATAAAGAATTTACAGGTTCTTATTTCGGTGGTGTTAAATTTGTTTTTCCTTCGGCAGAAGATATAGGCTTTTCTTTCAATTCATACAATCTTAAATATTGGAAACTCGAAGAAGAGAATTTATTTTTTAAACCAGGTGATGAAGCCATCCTTGATTATGGCGATCTTCGTGTTATTGCTGTTTGGGGCGGATGGATTACTAATAGCGATAGCGAATCTTATTATATAGATTATGAAACTGGAACTTTCATCACTGGACTAAATAAAGTGCCTTCACAAGATAGTAATAATAATATAGTTTGTTTATTTGATGATAATGGTAAGTTTTTAGCGAATTATAATGGACCATATTTAAATGAAGATGAAAGACTATATTTTTTGGAGTTCGGAGTCGCTCATTTAGATAAAGGTTTTATCGAGTATACGCCTGATTTAACTAATCTTACAATTGAATATCTATATGTTTCTGGTGATGGCGACTTATATAGAAATGGAAAATACTATTTAGTAAGTGAAGAAGGCGATACTTTACCTAGTGGATTTTATGAATTTAATGAAAACGGCTATATTGTTCGAGAAGATAGTGATTACACAACGTTCAATCAGCAATTGTATATAAAAAATGATGTTACATATATTGATGGAATAAGAGTATCTTATGGTCTTTTTGAGCAAGATAATTATTTATATTATTCAGATTCTAATGGAAATATAGTTAAAGATAAGACTTTTTATGTTTCAGATAATAATGGATATAACATTGACGAAGGACTTTACTATTTTAATTCCGAAGGTAAAATGTGTGATGAGAAGCTTAATGTAATTGAGGTTAGCAGTTTAGCATGAAATTTAAGAATAAATTAAAAACACCTATTTTGCTTATAGTTGTTGGTATAATTTCTCAAGCCGGCATTGCTTTTTCATCATGGGCAATTATTAATAATGGCGAATCTATAAAAAGTTCTATGGATGCTAATACTGGTAATGTTCAAATTGGCATAACTGGAGTTGAACTAGTAGCAACGACAGACTTAAGTATAGGAAGATATTTTTATTATGTTAATGGTGAAAGTGTTGAAAGCGCTGACGTATCTTACTCTTTTTCTGTAACACCTTCTTTGCTCCCTAAAGAATTAGTTAGTGACAATGGCAGCGGAGGATTTTCATTTAAACTTATTGGTGATTTATATTTAGATAGTATTAGTATTTTTGATGAAGGTGACAATTATCTAACATCAGTAAAGCTAAATGATTCTGAAATTTCTACATTGGGCCATAACGGAAAAGAACTAATATTTGATTTGAATTTTTCAACAGCTACACAAGGCGAAGCCGCGGAAACTTTTATTTTATCTTTCACTTTTAATAACACATTGATTCTAGATCATAGAAGCGAAATTTTAAGTGAGCCATTTAAATTAGAAATTACTAGGTAATTATATGAATAAGTTTGTTCGAATTGGATTAATATCTGTCATTTCCATATTTCTTGTATCATCTATAGCATATGCTAGTTTTTTAGTAACCGAAATTTATAATGATGATGCAAGTTCAATAGATAATACATATGATATTAATTTACATTTTACAAACCCTAATAATACTCAAGAAGAATTAACAAAAACTATAGAAGATATTGAAGAAGATAGTTACTTTGAATTGCCACATCTAAATTATGATTCATTGTTTTTTGATGGATGGAGTTTAGACTCAAATAAGCAAAGTGCACTTAAAGAATGGCAAACTAGTGTTAAAGATCTTAAAGCAAATTATTCTCTTGAACAACCTATTAAAAAAACGATTGATTTGTATGCAGTAGTGAATGATGTTAAGCAAGGCATGGTTTTAATTACAGTGACTGATGAAACAAATAATTCTCTTAAATATTTTTTAAAAACCGAAGCAACTGAAACTTTCAGTTTGTTTAATATTAGCTATGTTTATCCTAATACATTTGTTGATATTAAAGTTGGAGAAAGTCAGGATGTATATACAGTTAATGATGTTATAGATATTACCCCATATTCTGGAAAGAAATTGAATATTACTGTATCACAACAAGAACAAACACAATAATTGATTTGTTCACTAAAGTTTTTAAACATATATCGAAAAAGTAGAAAGAAAATACATAAATTAGACTAATATATAATAAAATGGTCAGGATTTGCGCTGTTTTGTAGCAGAAAGAAGGCTTTCTGATTATCTAAATTTTCTAATTTAAGATGGGAAGTTAAAATTATCATTTGGTTTTATAAAAGTAAAATCTAGATCTTCACTAAATCGTAAGCGTAAAAGAATTCACGACTAATTTCTGAATAGTAAAAATCTCAAAAGGAGATTTTTGATAATGCATATAAATGAATATAAGTTAATTCAAAAAGAAATTGACGAGCAAAACATCAGCATTGTTGATTACGCTAAAAAGCACGGAATTAAACTAGTAACACTATATCGTGGGCTTTAACATGCCAAAAATATGGTGAGCCAATTATGATTTCTAAATTTGAGAGTGAGGAAGTTAAACCTAAAAAGAAAATTACTGCTTCAATTGATTTTGAAAGTAAAATTGTGTCATTAAGCTTTTTCGACACGGAACAACTAGTTTCACTAGTCAGGGTGCTTGAAAATGTATAAACGTGATGGGACTCCTGACTTTTATCTAGTGAAAGGTATTACTGATTTTAGATGTGGTATCAATAGATTGTCAGAAATAATTAGGGTCAAGCAAACAGTAAATGTGTTTGATAATGCTGCATTTATATTTACTTGCGAAAAAAGAAAGATCAAATTAAAATCCTCTATTTGTGAGGGCAGGATTTTGGCTTATTGCATATCGTCTAGAACAAGGAAAATTCAAGCGGTTAAAAGAAAAAGGAGGCCTAGAAAAGATAACAAAAGAGCAATTAATTTGGTTGCTGAATGGGTTAGAAATTAATCCAAAAAATCTTATCAAGGAATAAAAAATAAGTTTAGAAATTGAAACGTGTTTTTGCAAATATAGTTTTTAGAAGTTTTAATACAAGGTTATTTTCAAAATCATGGACGGCTATAATGGTGATACTATAATTTTTTGATCATCTAAAATACAATTTTTAAACATTATCTCGCAAACACAAATAAATTTTCTGAAGATAATTCTTTATTAAATGTGTAACCATCAAGATTAAAGTTTTTAATATCTTCTATCCTAGTAATATTATTCTTAACTAAGTAATTAACCATTAAACCTCTAGCTATCTTAGAATATGTGTTTTTACTTATATATTTATTTCCACATTTTTCCATAAAAGCAATAGTAATAAACTTATCTTTTTTATCTAAATAAGGTTCAATGCATTTTGAATATTCTTTTGAGGCTAGATTAATAATGATGTGAGATTCATCTAATATTTCTTTATAAAGAGAATCTCCCCAATAATCATATAGATTATTAAAATTATCTATTTTAAGTCTAGTTTGCATTTTTAATCGATATTTAATAATGCCATCAAATGGTTTTAAAACCCCGTAAAAACCAGATATAATTCTCAAATTTTTGTTGATATAATCTAATTCTGATTCATTAAAACTTGATGGATTAATGTTTTTATAAACTAATCCATCATATCTAAATATAGCTGGAATTAAGTCTTGATTTAAATTAGTAGAATGTAAAACTTCATATAAAGCATCAACCATTTTAGAATTGCATTTCCATAAA
>UQFQ01000002.1 GCA_900540395.1 uncultured Mollicutes bacterium
GGCATTAGCCAAGATGGGGTAATTAAAAATTAATGTTTTTAATTACTTTTGTTCTACTTTTAGAAGTTGCAAAATTGCACTGACTCGAACCATTGGACTATTTTTAAATAAGAGTTAAAATTTACCATACACTGTAAATGCTAATTTGAGATGGTTGATTTAGAAAAAAGGATGAAGTTGGACAGATTGTTGAACAAAGTAAAGGAGAATCTAAAAGATGAATAAGAACGTAATCATAAGGCAAATCCAAGTCAAAGACGTAATGACCAAGTCTAACGCTCCTATCGGCGGATATTGCGTCAACCCTTATATCGGATGCACACATGGCTGCAAATACTGCTATGCCTCATTCATGAAAAGATTCACAGGCCACACGGAAGAATGGGGAACGTTTTTGGATGTCAAAAACTGGCAGCCGATCAAGAATCTGGATAAATTCAAAGGCGAGCATATCATCATTGGGACTGTGACCGATGGATATCTGCCAGAAGAAGCCAAATACAAGAACACTAGAAAACTATTGGAACAATTGGTGGGCGTTGACGCTGAACTGTTGATATGCACGAAATCTGATTTGGTAATTAGGGATTTGGATTTGTTAAAGAAATTCGAGAAAGTCACGGTTTCTTGGTCAATTAATACCTTAGACGAAGGCTTCAGAAGTGATATGGACGATTCTGTGTCAATAGAAAGAAAATTAAAAGCAATGAAGGAAGTGTATGATGCTGGTGTTAGAACAGTATGCTTCATTTCGCCGGTATTCCCAGGCATCACGGATTTCAAGAAGATATTCGAATTAGCTAAAGATCAATGCGATTTGATATGGCTTGAAAACCTTAACCTAAGAGGTGGATTCAAAGGAAAAATAATGGATTATATCAAAGAAAAACATCCTGATTTGTATCCTTTATACGAAAATATATATAATAAAAAAGACAGGAGCTATTTTGAAGAATTAGAAAAAGAGGCTGAGCAATTAGCCAAGGATAACGATTGTCCATTCGTGGATAACGAAACACCATATGGAAGAGCTAAAAAAGGTCATCCAGTAATCGTTGATTATTTCTATCACGAAGAGGTTAGAGGTTCAAACAACACAGGAAAAAGAAATAGAAAGTAATCTGGGATTCATGAAAGGACCATCGCCACATAATAGACAATATGATTAATACCAAAAAAATTAGTCCTTTTATGGTTATTGTTTTAAATAATTTGAATAGTTCTTCTTTAAAAGGCGTCTTGTTATGATAACAAAAAGTCTATAAGGTTGACGATTTTTATACCGTTTAGATTAGTAACATATGTTTTATCAGTTGTGATAATTGTTTTTTCATAAAAATCATGTGTAGAGCGAAATGGGGCAATTTCTCGTTCCTGCGTCTTTTTACCTACTAGCGTTTCAGTAACTTGAAAATAACGTGTTTCTTCTTTATTTATCACAACGAAGTCTATTTCTTTAGTGTCGTTTTTACCAACATAGACTTGATAGCCACGACGAAGAAGTTCTAAATACACAACGTTTTCGATCGAATGACCATAATTTTCGAGATTGTATCCGACAATGGCGTTTTTTAAACCAGTATCTGCAAGATAGTATTTTTCAAGTGATTTTAAGACCTCTTTACCTTTAACGTCATAGCGGTCTGCGCGGTAAATAATGAATGCATTTTCAAGCATTTGAAGGAGATTGCCAATTGTAGCAGGGCGCAGTGCCGTGTCGAGCTTTGCTTCGTTTGCAATATATTTTGCAATACTGTTTGTAGAGGTGATACTGCCTACATTATTGCATACAAAGGCAAACACACGTTTTAATAGGTCTATATTTTTGAGATTGTTTCGGGCAAGTACGTCTTTCATAATGACTGTATCATAAATGCTGGATAAGAACATACCTATTGTTTGTTCGTCTTGAGGTAAAGACAAAAGCTGCGGCAAACCGCCGTATTTGAGATAGTTATTGAAAAGCTCTTCTCGACTCTTTCCTGTATCGTGGTAGTAGCCGTAGTACTCTTTGAAAGATAGCGGCTGCATTTTGATTTCTACATATCTGCCCGATATTAAGGTCGCTAGTTCTGAGGAGAGTAGATAGGCGTTAGAACCGGTAACATATATATCTGTATCGAATTCGAGCGAAAGTGAATTAATGGCTTTTTCCCAACCGCTTACCTGTTGTATTTCGTCGAAAAATAGATAATTTTTCTTGCCTGAAAGCATATTTTTATTAACTAGATCGTAGAGCTGCTTATAGTTGCGCACATCGTCGTATTTCATAAGCTCAAAATTAATGTATTGTATCTGATCAGGATTGACTCCGCTTTGAAGGAGCTCATCGCGGAACATTTCAAGAAGTGTAGATTTTCCAGAACGACGCAAACCTGTAACAACTTTGATTACTTTATTGTCCTTGAATGCTTTTAAGCGTTGCATATATTCTTTTCTGTATATCATAGATATTTCTCCTTTTATTAAATTATATGTTAAAAGTTATTAAAAATTAAGAGTTTTTACTCTACAGGGTAAAAACTTACGAAAATACACAAGTTTTTACGAGTTTGCGCTGCAAAAAGTCTTCTTAAATATTAACAAGGAGACGCAAAGAATGAACTCAATGTTTTTGGTTATTGATTTCATGACAATCATTTCATTTGTACTAGAAGTGCTAAACGTGCTCTTATAATCTGACATTGTTTTAAAAATTAAGTGAGATTTTGCGCGGTTTTACTAAAAAAGAGAGAGAACATAAGAAGAGTTTCTGCTATTTACTTGCTTAATTCACTCATCAAATAATGCATTAAAGTCTATAAAATCAATTGTGTAATAATGCAAATTTAAAATTTTCTTTTCTTTGTTATAAGAGATATTTTTTTCATATAATTTAAGACATTTTAAATTAGATGCGCCATAATCCATAGGATTAGAAGCTAGTGTCGATAGAGATTTTGATTTTGAGTTAGTTAATTTAACTTCAATCACGATTGGAAAGTTTTTTGTTTCAAGAACGAAATCAACTTCTAACCTATTAGGCTTTTGATAGTAAGATATATTTAAATCTTTGGCCTTTAATAAAGAGCAAACAGCATTTTCATATATTGCACCCTTATAAATCCCACTATTTCCATTTAGTAAGATTTCTTGAGCTATTTTTCCATATGAAGGCATGATTAAGGAAATATCAGCAAAATATAGTTTGAATTGCTCATCAATTTTATAGAAATTTAATGATATGTCTAATAACTTTAAATTTTTAATCTTGTAAGCTAGTCTAGAGCCAATTAACCATACAATTGCATCATAAAAAGCAGACGCTTTAGCATTATTTTTAAGTAGTGAATATTGAAACTTATTTTAATGATTTGATTAGCTTCATTCTATTTAATTTCCACTTTTTACGGCGAATAAAGTGTTAACACTATATTTATAAGGAAATAAGAATGTATAGAAAATACTTTGTTGATACTTTTATTAGAAGAATAAATATTTAACAGATTGATACTGTATTTTGTTATAATGTCAAGACCCTAACTGCAAAACTCCCGTGTACTTTTACTACATTCAGTGGTTTGCGTGTTTTACGGCGGTTATGCTATAGTAAAAAGGTAAACAGTGTCTGGTTGCGGGGTAAAATAATATTTTTTCGACGCTGCAGTAAAAGTTACACATAAACTGCAATGTCAGGGGAGGTTTAATAATGAAAAAGAAAATGCTTGCATTCATAACGGCGGCAATGAGCGTTGTTTTCGCGTTCTATCTTGCGGCTTGCAACGGCGGGAACGAAACTACGGGCGGGAACGGCACGCATACGCATACTTATTCGGAGCAATGGTCGCATAACGATAACGAGCATTGGCACACCTGCACGGGCGCGGACTGCGACGAGGTAATCGACAAAGCCGCGCATACTTGGGATAACGGCAATATAACGAAAGAGCCGACCTGCACGGCAAATGGCGAAATGATTTATACCTGCACCGTATGTAAGGCGACAAAAACGGAAGAAATTGCAACAACAGACCATGCTTTTTCTGAAAAATGGGAAAGCGACGACACTCATCATTGGCACAAGTGTATCAACTGCGACGAGATAAGCGGCAAAGCGGAACATTCGTATAATGCGGACGGCGTTTGCGTGTGCGGTTATAGGGCTATACCCGAAGAGACTCTCCCTACTACGTTGGATGAACTTATGCAAGAGGGTAACGAAAAGTATCAGGCAGTCGTCGTTGAAACATTGAACGACCATTTGCTCGAAGATATGCTGTATAAAACATTTAGTAGCAATTACGATCTAAATTGCGTTGAAATCGACCAATGGGAAGTCGTTGATAGCGATAAAAACGGTATTATCGATTGTATAAAACTACATTTCTTCTACGATAATGCAATAATTTCGATGCTTTACAGAATATCTTGCGTTGAACCTAAAACGGAAATAACTTTACAAGATTTGTTAACCGAAAATCCTGACGCCGCAAAACTTGACGAAGCATTCGATAGAGGGACTCCTTATGTCAACGGCGCCAAATATTCTAATGAATATGCTTTTGGTTATAACCCTACAATACAGGAGATGCGAAAACTCTTGTTAAATGCGGTCAATGAGAAACTTGCGAATGACGGCATTATCTCTGCGGTTGGCGAGAATACACGCTCATTTATTATAAGAGATGATAAATCTACGGAAGATACAACATTAGGGAAGGCAAGACGAATAGTGGTTATGAATTTAACAGAGAACGGCTATGAAGAAATTGCCATATTAATTCAAGAAGCGCTAACCGACAATGATGATGCAAAACTGATAGAAAACTTAAACGCGGGAAAATACAAAGTTATAAGTGACGCAAAACGCGGCAAATTTACGGGCGTACTTCTAAAAGCCGATATGTCCGAAAATGGCGGTACGGTAACAACGGATTAAGTTGCCGCAAGCATGCAAAAGACAAAGAGAAAAACGAAGAAAATTAAATAACAAAGTCAAGGCATTCACGCACAAAAGCGTTAGCGCTTTTGTTATCGAAGATGAAGATGGTAAAAGTGTAAGATGTGAATATCGAAGTGATGGAACAAGAAATGTTCAATCAATAGCTGAAAAGATTAATGGTGGCAGACATTTTGCAGCAAGCGGCGGAACATTATATTCTATGGAAGATATAAATAAAGTTATAGAGTATATAGATACATTAGAATAAGAAAAAATAACTGAAATTGTGAGTAGAAATGATATTCGTCCATTAGTCAATGAAAGAAATATTAAATTAGAAGATTTTAATGAAGTGTTAGATTACTTTTTAAATAGCAAACAAAAAGGTAAGATTGTTTTTAGATACGATTAATTAAAGTTTAATTTTTTTAAATTGAATGATTTTTTGATAAATGATTTGAAAATTATCTATGGGGAGTTTTCCAAATGAAATTTTTCATAATAGTATGTAAAATGACAAATTGCTATGATAAATAGCGTTATTGCTACTTAACAGTGCTTATAATGCTACTTGTTATTTTTTATATTATTTGACGATGAGGTGATTTTGAGTGACATTGGGTGAAAGAATAAGAGAGTTAAGAAAGAAACATGGCTTATCTCAGGAACAATTAGCGGATAAATTAAACGTGTCAAGACAGGCTGTTCAAAAATGGGAAGCAAATGTGAACGAGCCAAATATTGACACAATAAAATGTATTGCCTGTTATTTAAACGTTGATTACGAGTATCTTCTAAATGGAAAAGCGCTAGATTCTCCATTAAATGTTTTAGAAAACGAAAAGAAAGATTTAAATTCAAATGAAGTTAAAAAAACTTATTTATCTTTATACTATGTTTTATTAGTTGTTTCAATTTTGATTTTAATACTTTGCTTCATTTGGTCTTTAGTTGATAAAAGGTCTCATCCAACATTAGGTCAAGGCTTCTATGTATGGTATATTCCATTTTATTCAAGCGATTTTGAATTAATTGTTTTCCAAATATTAAACATTTTAGGCGTTATCGGAATCATTGTATCTTTAATTAAAATTATTAAAAGGAAGGAAAAATGAAAATGACAATTATTTAGTTTTTCAAATTCAAAAGTTTCGCTTCAAGATTTCACAATTGATGCTTTTATCAATTTTAAAAGTAATATTTTATATAGTTTTGACAATGAATAAATTTCCAGCAATACCCAAATGAAGTTTTTGCTTTTTGAGATTTAAAAGGATTGCGATTGTCTTTCTTTAGTTTATTCCTTTGAGTAAGTTAATTGTTTTCCATCTGCCTTTTCGCCAGCGAATAAAAAAACCAATTCCGCGTACACATTCGTCGAGGCAAGCACCAATAAAAGCACCATAAATACCTAATTTGAAGACGGTACATAGAAGTGCTGAAGCTCCGACTGTAAACACCCATGATGTGATGATAGAACTTATCACTGGAAATGCAATATCTCCGGCCGTCTCTAATCCTTTAACATAAACTAAATTAGTTGCTCTACCTTGTTCTAACACAACGTTGATACAAAGGCAAAAAACTGCTGTTAATCCACAGTACATAAAATCCACATTATTGATATTGATTGCTGGATTGTTAATTGCAGGAGTCATTAGTGTTCCAAAAAGAGGATAAGCAATTCCTAAAACGATTAGTGACATGACAAAAGACACAATTTGTGCCATTTTACCTGTATCGCTAACGAGTTTATAAACTTCTTCTTTGTTTTGATTGCCCAAAAGATTACCTTCGATGACTTGCATAGCTATTCCGCTGCCACTTGCAAACAAGTAAATAATGGAAGTGATGGTCATAATGAATGTTCTTAAATTTTGATCTAAAACTGTGCAAGAATAGTTAACAATAATTGCTAAAACAAATTGTGATAAATTATATGATAAAGTTTCCCCAGCTGTTGGCAATCCAATCTTTAGTTGTTTTTTAAGCAACATAGACGGAAATGGACGAAGAGATCTAAATGAAATTTTTGATTTAACTGTCACTTTAAAGAAAATATACGAAATAAGGCAAGAGATAAAACGAGAAATTAATGTAGCTAATCCCACACCAATCAATTGATCTTCAACGTCAAGATTTGGAATTCCCCATAGCACAATTGCACAAATGACAATATTGATAATGTTGGTGGCAAAAGTAATAATAGTTGGCTCAACCATTTTTTTATTCGCTCGTAAAAAACTTGAAAAAGCTTGATATAAAGAATAAAAAACAAGAGAAGGTGCTGAGACATATAAGTAGAGTTTAGCCAGTGGAATAATTTGTGCATCGACTTGCATCCAATCAAAAATAAACGGCGAAATAGCTAAAAGAATGCCACAGACTATTATTCCGATAAATAAATTCAAAAATAGTGTAAGTGGATAAATCTTTTTAATTCCTTCTTCATTATCCAATCCTTTTAATTGTGTGATGAGAATAAGAGAAGATGTTGATAGCACGCTAAACGCGACAATAAAAATATTGCTTATTTGATTTACCTGTCCTATAGCGTTGGTGGCTTGAGGTACACCAGCAAACATAAATTGATTAACATAGCCAATACCGACGCCTAAAATCAGTTCGATAAAAACTGGAACAGCCAATTTGATGACTTCTTTATTGCGTGAGAATAAGCTAAATAGAGGAAACTTTTGTTTTTTCACAAGTAATAATTCTATATTCTAAAACTAGTATTACAAGAGTCTTTTGTATTTTGTTTGCAAATTGTATTTTATAGATATTTATAATAAAGAATTTTTGAAAAATACTTAAATTTAATTAAAAATTAAATAATTTATTATATAAATTAAATAAAGGAGGTTTATATCAATGGCAAATATTAATATAACCATACGCATTGATAAGGAATTGAAGAAAGAAGCAGATAATCTCTTTCATCAATTAGGCATGTCCTTTACCACCGCCGTCACGATTTTTGTTCAACAAACCGTCCGCGAACAAAGGATTCCTTTTGATATTAGGCTTCATCAAGAGAGAGCCGTGGCTGCAACGAGCGTGGAAGTGGAAAAGATTTCAAATAAATATCTTGATGAGAATAAAAAAGCTTACCAAGAACTTGCCAAATGAAATATTTAACTAAAGAGCAAATTATTTACCTTCAATAACAGCTTATGCAAGAATTTGGCGGCATAGGAGGAATTCGAAATGAAAATCTTTTGGAATCTGCTATTGCTTCGCCATTTCAAACATTTTCATCGAAAGAATTTTATCCTACTATAGAAGAAAAGGCTGCACGTCTTGAATACGGACTAGTTTCCAATCATTGTTTTTTTGACGGAAACAAAAGAATTGGTGCGCATGCTATGCTTGTCTTTTTAGTATTAAATGATATTCAACTTGATTTTACGCAGGAAGAGTTGATTCGGATTTTTCTAGACTTCGCTTCCAGTAATTTTGACTATAGCACTCTTCTGGTTTGGATTAGAAGTCACGAGAGAAAATAGTAAGTTAAAATCATCAAATTGACTTGCGAATTTTTATTTTAAAAAATTAAATATTACCCTAAGTGTTTTATTGAAATATCACCCATTTTTTATAATAATAGTAATAGAAATATGTGGGTGATAAAATGTTGAAAATTAAAGAGATTATCGAAGAATGCATATCGTATGAAAACGAAAGAGAATGGTTTGAATTTAAAGAAAATTGGTTTGAAAAAGATCAAATAGGAGAATATATCTCCTCGCTTTCTAATAGTGCCGCCATTTTAGGAAGGGACTTTGCTTATATAATATGGGGAATAAATAATGAAAGTCATGAAATTGTAGGCACAACAATAAATTATGAAATTGAGGTTAATAATGAACCTCTTAAGCATTATTTAGCAAGGAATTTAAATCCTAGTATTAACTTTTATTTTTTAGAGACACGAATGAGCAACAAAAGAGTTGTGGTGTTAGTTATTCCAAGTGCTAAAATTGTACCAACAGCTTATAAAGATATTAGATATATCAGGATAGGTTCAAGTAAAGAAAAAATAAGAAAATATCCAGAAAGAGAAGCTTATTTATTTTCTGCTTTAACTTTTGGCATTCCTACGATTAATAATAAAGAAAGCGAATATCAAGACTTAGAATTTAACCAATTGAAGACATATTATGCCTCCAAAAATATAACTTTATATAATTCTAGCTATCTTAAAAATCTTCATCTTTTAACTAAAGATGGTAAATTTAACATTATGGCTCAACTTTTATCAGATAATTCTCATGTCCCAATTCGAGTTGCAATTTTTGATGGCAAAACTAAGGCTTCAAAAATGTATTCGGTTAAAGAATTTGGATATAAATGTTTACTATACTCATTAAATGATGTTTTAAATTATGGTGAAGTTATGAATATTCCTCAAGCTGATGAAGAGGGGAGAGTAATGGAACGTAATGAAGTGATGCTATTTGATTTTGATTGTTTTAGAGAAGCGATTATCAATGCGTTTTTACATAACGAATGGGTTAATTTAAATGAACCGATGATAACTTTTTATTCTGATAGAATTGAAATTCTATCTAGAGGATCGCTACCACCATTACAAACTTTAAATGGCTTTTATGAAGGACATTCAGTACCTGTAAACGATAAATTATCTGAGTTATTTATGCAGTTACATATCAGCGAAAAAACCGGTCGAGGTATACCTACTATTACTAATAAATATGGTAAAGAATCAATTAAAGTTAGTGAAAACAACATTATAGTTACTATTCCATTTAACAGAATTAACGATGTGGGTGATAAAGTGGGTGATAAAGTGGGTGATAAAGTGGGTGATAAATTAAATTCAGCGTGGCTTAATTTCTCTCAGATTAAGGTTTTGGCAGAAATTAGGAATAATCCAAATATAACCAAACCGCAATTAATGGTTAAGTGCAATCTAGGTAAAACGTCTATCGATAATATAATTAAAATTTTAAAAAATAAAGGTTATATCAAAAGAGTTGGAGCGAATAAAAACGGCTATTGGGAGGTCCTAAAATAATGGCAAGCGAAAACATCTTTAATAAGGATGATATAATTTTGATCAATGATATTACTTATAAAATTATTAAATTAATTGGTCATGGAAAAGGTGGCTATTCGTATTTAGCCACTGATGGAAAAACCAAAGTAGTAATTAAGAAAATTCATCATGAACCATGTTCTTATTATAACTTTGGCGATAAGATTCAATCTGAAATAATTGACTATAATACTTTATTTAATATAGGTATTAGAATTCCTAAGATGATTGATTATGACCTAAATAAAGAAATTATCGTTAAAGAATACATAAAAGGTGATGTAATATCGGATTTAATTAAGGAAAAGAAAGATATTTCTAAGTATATTAATCAGTTAAGAGAATTTTTACCTATTTTATATAACTTAAATATTAATATTGATTATTATCCGACTAACTTTGTTGTTAACTCTATCAATGATTTGATTTATTACATAGATTATGAGTGTAACACTTATGATAGCAAGCGGGATTTTGATAATTGGGGAATAAAATATTGGAATGGTGAAGAAGCCATAAATTAAGATGTTTTCGATACTAGTTTATGATTAGCAGGAGGTTCTTCATCCTTGCCTTGTAGTGCTGAAAGTATCAAAATTTACTAGTTCTCATTTTTGTACGATATATCTAATACAAATTTAAAAATTAACTTAAACTTACTATATTCAGCTTTGTTCTTGTTGGAGATTAACTTCTCTAATAGGTATGGGTATTTTTTGATGATGGAATATATGTTAGATTCAATTAAATATAGAAGGGAATAAGCCGTTAATTGATTTAAACTGCGCAATTTTTACGAAAACAGAGAAATTGCGCAGTATATCGCTAGTGAAATAAAAGGTATTTCTAAATATTCGAAAATGATATAAATCAATAGTAAATGGACCAACTTATGTTGGTGTTCAATCATTATCTGCTAGTGCAGTTGTAATTAGAATTATTGCCGAATGTAATGAAACAATGCGCTATCAAGTGCAACGTGACATTAATCGAGAAATTAAAATCATCTTTGATCAAAATAACATCTTAATTCCTTATCCTCAAATTGTTGTACACGATGCAAAGAATAAATAGCCAGAGAACTAAATGGAGACGGTTTTAAATTATTCATTTTGTAGCTAGGTCAGTTGCAACGAGCCATCTTCAAAGAATATTTAAGTGATAAGCCGTATTTTTTTGTCAATTTTACATTTTTTACGCCGTATAAAGTGTAAAAATAACACTTTTTACGGCTTATCGTTAAATTCTCAGTTTTATATGAGCTGAAATTAATGAAAGAAGAGCGAATTAGTTATTAGCAGAAATGTGTTTAAAGTTGATTCGGTAGGTGGATATCTTTGTTTAGATTTATATGCAAAATTAAGGAAAGCAAAAGCTTTAATGTTATTTTATTCAGTAGTAACTAATAAGAATTTTGAAGCAAAAGAAATATTTAAAGACACACCGGTGCGGAATAGTCAATTAAATAAAAAGATGTGGAAAAGATTTTTAAAAAATAAAGAAGTAGATGATATTTTAGATTTAGACTTCTCTAATATTCCAAAAACATATATTGAAATATGCGAAAACGATTGTTTAAAAGATGAAGGTTTAGCTTTAGCCGATAAATTTAAAGCTGAACACCACATTATTAAAAAAGCCATGCATGGATTTGATAGTGTGGAGTCTTCTTACTTAACAAAAAAGCACTTAATAAGAGAAATTCTTTTATTCATAAGGTTATATCAGAAAATTAAAAGCTTTATAGATTAGTACACTTTTGTTAATTTGCTTTTATAAATTATAAAAATATAACCGATAACACATAATTTAGTTAATTTGGTCACATTTATATAAAAATATTACCGATTGTATAGATTCCTTTGATTATTGTCTGCTTAATTGAGAAAATATGTATGAAAGGTAATATCATGAATAAAATAGGTCAATTTGTTAAAGAAAAAAGAAAAGAAAATCATTTGAAACAAGAAGATTTAGCTTTATATGCTGGTGTTAGTACGAAATTTATTAGTCAATTAGAAAATGGAAAAGAAACACTTAAATTAGATAAGATAAATCAAGTTTTATCTATTTTTGATTATGAATTATCGCCTACAAAAAAGGATTAAAGCATGAAAAAAGCTAAAGTCTTTTATAATGATATTTTATGTGGTTATTTGACTGAAAATGATGATGGCTATATTTTTTACTACGTCGATGAGTATTTAAAAAAGAGCAATAGTAAAGCTATAAGTTTAACGTTGCCTCTTAAAGATGAACCATATCATTCAATGGAACTTTTTCCTTTTTTTGATGGCCTTATACCTGAAGGCTATCTTTTTAACTTAGCAGTAAAAATATATAACATTAATCCGTTAAATAGATTTGAAGTTTTGCTTAAAACTTGTGCTGATGCAATTGGATGTGTTTCCTTAAAAGAGGATTTAGGTAATGAATAATCATAGGTGCTTATTTTGCGGAAGAAAATTAAACTCTGATTTAGAAGATAGTTATCATCGGCATCTTTTTTGTATTAAAAAATTCTTTAATGTTAGTGCTTTTCCAGACACCTTACTTTTAGAAAATAATTTAGAAATTCTAGCTATTGATGAATTAAGAAATCACTTATCTATTACAGGCGTTCAAAAGAAAATTTCTTGTAGCGTTAAAAGAGATAAGAAAACCAAAAAATTGTTTTTTGATACTGATAATTCTGAATTTATTATTAAAACACCTGATTATGATATTCCAGATATTACCGAAAATGAACATTTTATAATGCTGTTGGCAAATGATATAGGCCTCGAAACTGTAGAAAATGGTCTTATTAAAACTAAAAATAATGGATATTTATATATTACAAAAAGAATTGATCGAGTGAGTGGAAAGAAGTTACCAATGGAAGATTTTTGTCAACTATCTTACAAGCTTACTGAATATAAATATCAAGGTTCTTATGAAAAATGTGTTAAAGAGATTATTGATAAATATTCTTCGAGAAAGCAATTAGATAAAATTCGCTTTTTTAACGTAATTTATTTTTCTTATGTTGTTGGAAACACTGATATGCATTTGAAGAATTTTTCTCTTTATGATGATGGAAGTGGCTTTCATTTAGCGCCTTTTTATGATCTTGTCTCATCGTATTTACTAGTCGGACAAGACGAGTTTGCTTTATCTTTAAATGGAAAAAGAAAGAAATTTACTAAAAATGATTTTATAAAATTTGGTGAAAATATTGGTCTATCAAAAGAGTTAAGCATGAAAATTATAAAGTCTTTAAATGCTAAGATTGATTATGGCTTTAAAACATTGCTTCCTACTTCTTTGATGAGTGAAAAACTTAATAAAAAGATGGAAGAATTAGTCAAAGAAAGATTAACAATTTTACATGCGGAGTAAGTAACACAATATTATGTTTAAATGAAGAAATATCTATAAATTTGACTCCTATAAATTAATAGAGCTATCTTCTTGATTAAGTTTGCTAGATCCAAAGCGGATAACTACTAGGAGGAAATTTTGTAAATTATTATATAGCAATAAAAAATTAGCTTTTGCTGAGTTTTTTCCTAATTTGTTGTCTTTTATTGATATTTCTATTTGCTTATTTTATTAATAAATAAGCCATTTAAATAGAAGATTTATAATAGAATATGTCCAAATCATATAATAAAAGAAAGCCAAATCGTATAATACTTTGCGTCCAAATTATATAATGATTTTGGTCCAAATCGTTAAATTTAATTGTTAATTGAATAGCTAAACATTATACTTATATTAAAGAGATTGAAGGATTTGATTTCATGATTTATAAAAAAAGAATCGCTGATAGTATTTTGTCTAGGATGTTAGAAGGAAAAGGAGCAGTTTTGATTGAAGGACCTAAATGGTGTGGAAAAACCACGACGGCAGAAAAACACGCTTCAAGTGTTTTATATGCTGACGATCCTAGAAGAAAAGCTCAGAATTTAGCTATGGCTGATTTAAACCCAGAAATTATTTTAAGAGGTGCGAAACCTAGATTAATAGATGAACGGCAAATCATGCCAAAGATTTGGGATTCAATTCGTTTTGAAATCGATCATAGTGGCGAATTAGGACAATTTATACTCACTGGATCTGCTGTTCCTTTTGAAACCAAAGATATAACTCACAGTGGTGTAGGTAGATTTGCTTTTCTTACAATGCGAACTATGTCACTATTTGAATCTGGAGAATCAACTGGAGATGTTAGTTTAAAAGAACTATTTGATAGCAAAGAAAATATTTATGGTTTTTCGAATGTTTCACTAGAAAGATTAGCTTTTATTACTTGTAGAGGTGGCTGGCCTCAAGCGATTGGTATGCGAGATGAGATAGCTCTTGACCAAGCTAAATACTACTATGAAGCGGTTGTTAGATCTGATATAAATCGAGCCGATAATTCTCAAAAGAATGTTGATAAAGTTAGAATGCTAATGAAATCCTATGCAAGAAATCAAGGGAGCCAAGCTTCAAAAGAAGTTTTAGCTAGTGATTGTTTGCCAAACGAGGAAAAAGCAGTTTCTTGCTTAACTATCACATCTTATCTAGACGCATTATCTAAAATTTTTGTTATTGAGGAAATGACAGCACGGAATCCTAATTTAAGATCAAAAACAGCTATTCGAACATCAAATACACGTTATTATAGTGACCCTTCTATAGCTGCAGCAGCTTTGGGAATAGGACCTAATGATTTAATAAATGACTTAAATACCTTTGGACTATTATTTGAAACATTATGTATCCGAGATTTAAGAGTTTATGCTAACGCTTTAGACGGTGATGTGTATCATTATAGAGATAAATCAGGCTTAGAATGTGATGCGGTTATACATTTAAGAAATGGTAAATATGGCCTGATAGAAATTAAGCTTGGTGGAGAAAGACTAATAGAAGAAGGCGTAAAAAATCTTAAATTACTAGAGGGAAAAATTGATACGCAGAAAATGAATAAACCATCATTTTTAATGGTCTTAACTGGAGTAGGTGATTATGCCTATCGTCGTAAAGATGGCGTCTATGTTGTTCCAATTGGCTCATTAAAAGATTAATCAAGATTTTAAATTAAGTTCATATATAAAAAACTTTTCTCGTTTTTTATAGCGGAGATAATTGATATAATTTCAAAGATTTAAAATAATAAAGCGAGATTTGATATAATCTTTTTAAGGAGTTTTTGACTTATGTATGATTATTTAATTGTTGGTAGTGGTTTATATGGAGCAATAGTTGCTCGTGAACTTAAAAATGCCGGCTATAAAGTTTTGATAATTGAAAAAAGAAACCATATTGCAGGTAATGTTTATACAGAAAAAAGAGACAATATAAACGTCCACGTTTATGGTGCCCATATTTTCCATACAAGTGATGAAAAAGTCTGGAATTATGTAAATAAGTATGCAAAATTCAATGATTTTATTAATTCTCCATTAGCTTACTACAAGGGCGAATATTACCATATGCCTTTTAATATGAATACATTCCATGAAATTTGGGGTGTCAATACTGCCGAAGAAGCTAAAGCTAAAATCGAAGAAGAAAAGGCTAAAGAAAATATTAAAGAAATTACTAATTTAGAAGAGCAAGCCATTTCTCTTGTAGGTCGAACAATTTATGAAAGACTAGTTAAAGGTTATACGGAAAAACAATGGGGAAGAGACTGTAAAGATTTACCATCCTTTATTATTAAAAGATTGCCTTTAAGATTTGAATATAATAACAATTACTTTAATGATATATATCAAGGTATACCAATTGGTGGTTATACAAAGCTTGTTGAAAATATCATTGGTGATATCGAAGTAAAATTAAATGAAGATTACTTAAAGAATAAGGATTACTGGAACAAACAAGCTAAAAATATTATTTATACTGGTGCAATTGATGAATTTTATGATTATAAGTTTGGTGAACTTGAATATCGTTCACTTAAATTTGAAGTTGAACGCATCGAAAAAGAATTTTATCAAAAAAATTGTGTTATAAATTACACCGAAAGAGAAGTTCCTTATACTCGAATTATTGAACATAAATATTTTGAAAACGATCAATCACCTGTAACTTGGATTACGAAAGAATATCCATCTGACTACAAAAAAGGTATGGAAAAATTCTACCCAGTTAATGATGAAAAGAATAATTCTTTATATAAGCAATATGAAGAATTAGCTGCAAAAGAAAATAACATCATCTTTGGCGGTCGACTTGGGAAATATAAATATTACGATATGGATGATGTTATCGCTGAAGCTTTAAAAGATAGTGAAATCATCTTAAATAAATAACTGTTATATAAATAAATATATTCTAAAAACAATTATAAATTTTAAAAACACTGCAAAACTTAAGTATTTTTAAAAATAAACTAAATTTAGAAGGTTATTTAATTACTTAAACTAGACTTAATAAAGGAAACAAAATGACTTATTTAATAACTGGAGGAGCTGGCTTTATAGGCACAAATTATTGTCTTTATTTTCTTGAAAAAGAAAATCATAAAGACGATGTTTTAGTTGTGATTGACAAAATGAGCTATGCCTCTAATCAAGTTATTAAAAGCATGAGTGATGGAAAAAAGATTATTTTCATTCAAGAAGATTTAACTAAATATAGTAAAGTGAATCAAATATTTAAAAAGTTTCATTTTGATTATGTGATTAACTTTGCTGCTGAAAGTCATGTTGATAGAAGTATAAGTAAACCTGAACTCTTTATTAAAAATAATATTGATTTAACACTGAACCTTTTAAAGCTTTCTTTAAAGTATAAAGTGAAGAGATTTCATCAAGTTTCAACAGATGAAGTCTATGGTGCAACTAGTTTATCTTCTTCATATCGCTTTAAAGAAAGCGATAACCTCTTGCCGACTAATCCATATAGTGTTTCAAAAGCTAGTTGTGATTTATTGGTTTTATCTTTTTATAAAACTTATGGATTAAATGTAACTCTATCTCGCTCATCAAATAACTTTGGTTTATATCAACATCACGAAAAACTCATTCCACTAGTTATAAAAAAAGCGATGAATAACGAATATATTCCTGTTTATGGTGATGGTAAAAATATCAGAGATTGGATTGATGTTAAAGATCATGTTTATGCTATAGATGAAATCGTTTTAAAAGGGGAAGAAGGAGAAATTTATAACGTTTCTTCTCACAATGAATATTCTAATCTTGAAATTGTTAAATTTATCCTTTCTATTTTAAATAAAGATGAAAACTTAATTAAGTTTGTTAAAGATAGAAAAGGTCATGACGCTCGTTACGCTTTAGATACATCAAAATTAAATAATGAACTCAAAATATCATTTTCTAAAAGTGACTTTTTTGAAAAACTAAAAGAATACGTTTTAAAAGTAGTCAATTAAAAATTCTTTTAAATTTTCTTTAATAAACTCCTTTATATTTATGAAAGGAGTTTTAATTTGGAAGAAGTAAATATAAAAGAAATTGTATCTTATTTTGATAAAGGTTTTTTAAAAGAGATATTAGGTATTGATAAAGAGAGTTTAAATCTAAAAGAAATTGAAAAGAAGCTAATAGATGTTTTAAATATTTCATCTTTAAAAGAGTTAAAAAAAGAAAGACTATTTGTTAAATGCAAAAGACTAAATAGAGGCGATGTTAAAATTAAAGAAATAATTTTAAGAAATGCTTGGATTGCTTTAGCTATTGAACTTTCAAGAAAACAAAAATGTATTGAATTCAACGAAAACGCCTTCAAAAACTCAATTAATTTGTTAAAAAGATATTCTCACGTAAGAGGAGGCCCTTTAATTGAAAATTTAAAAAGAACACTAAATAAATGTGGAGTGAAGTTTATTGTTTTGCCTTATTTAAAAGAATCTAAGATAAGAGGATTTACAAAATATTTAAAAGAAGAAAAATGCTATTTAATTGCAATTAATGATTGTGGAAAAGCGTTAGATAAATTTTATTTCACTTTGTTTCATGAAATAAGTCACATCTTAATAAGTAAGAAAAAAACAAATTTTACTATTAATAAAGATGATGAGGAGGAAGAGGAAGTTGATAAGTTAGCAACTGACATTTTAATCGATCCTGATTTATATAACCGTTTTGTTAATAGAAAATGTTTTAATTTAACTTCGATTCTTTTCTTTGCTCGTCAAAATAACGTTGATCAATCAATTGTTATAGGAAGACTACAGAAAGATGGATTTATCCCTTATTCGTACTTTAACAAATATAAAAAGAAGACTTATCGGATATAAAGAAATCATAGTTTACCGAGTAAATTAAATATTTATATTTAATATTTTTATATTTTTTTCATTATTTTTAATGTAATTTCACATCAAAAAAAGTCAAAAATTCAAGTTTAGTAGTGTAAAATAGTAGCGATGAACGAAAAACTTGATGAACTTGTCAAATATCTTAGTCAATTAAGTGCTTATAAGCTCCCTGATTATGAATCAATACCAGATGGAGTTAAGATGGAAGAAAGCATCAATTTTATTAACGGCGTTTTATCTTCTTTTGATACAAAGGGAGAGAATCGTGTTACAAATTATATGATTAATAATTATGTTAAAGCTAAAATTATCTCTTCTCCAAAAGATAAAACTTATTCAAGAGAGCAAATAGCTTATACCATTTTTATTAGTTTACTTAAAAACTGTTCATCTTTAAGAAATATTGCTTCTTTAATTGCAATTGATGAAGACTATATCGAAGATAAAAATGATCTTTATAACTTTTACCGTAACTTACAAGAAAGTGCTGATAAAGAAGTTGCTAAAGAAGCGAGTGAGATTTCAAAAAAAGCAGCGTTAATGGAAGATCAAAAACAAGTGACTTTACGTTTAGCATATACTGCTTTAAAACTTTATGTTAAAAGCAACACTGAAAAATTAGTTGCTGATAATATTATGAGTTTAATTAGTGATTCAATTTTACCTTCACTTTCTATGAAGGATGATAAGAAAGAAAAAGTATTAGAGAAAAAGATACTTGATAATGAGGCTAAATTATTAAGTAAGAGATAATGGAGGATAAGTTTTTATGAAAGTATTAGTTACAGGTGGATTAGGTTTTATTGGGAGTCATACGGTTGTATCTTTAATTGAAAATGGATATGACGTTGTTATTGTTGATAACCTTTATAACGCTAAAATGGAAGCTTTAGATGGAATTGAAAAAATAACTCACGTTAGACCAAAATTCTATAAATTAGATTGTGCTGATGTTGAAGCAATGGATAAGCTTTTTAAAGAAGAAAAATTTGACGCTATTATTAACTTTGCTGGATATAAAGCAGTTGGTGAAAGTGTTAAAAAACCATTAATGTATTATCAAAACAATCTTGATATTTGCTTTGCTTTATTTAGAGCTATGGAAAAATATGATGTTAGAAATTTTGTTTTCTCATCTAGTGCAACTGTTTATGGTTTACCAGATAGAGTCCCATTAACAGAAGATGCTCCTGTAAAAAGTGCTACGTCTCCATATGGCGAAACAAAAGTTATGATTGAAAGAATTTTAGAAGATATGGCTTTTGTTCATAAAGATTGGAATATTGCTATTTTAAGATACTTTAATCCAATTGGCGCACATAAATCAGGTTTACTTGGTGAAGATCCTAATGGAATTCCAAATAACCTTCTCCCATATATCAACAAAGTTGCTGTTGGTGTATTAAAAGAAGTAAGTGTTTACGGAAATGATTATGAAACAGTTGATGGAACAGGTGTTAGAGATTATATCCACGTTTGTGATTTAGCTAGAGGTCACGTTCTTGCTTTAAGAAGACTTGAAGCTAATCCAGGACTTGTAATTTATAATCTTGGAACTGGTAAAGGAACTTCAGTTTTAGAAATTATTAAAGCTTATGAAAAAGCCACTGGAGTTAAAATTCCATATAAATTTGCTCCTAGAAGAGATGGAGACGTCCCAATCAACTTTGCTGCAACCGATAAAGCTGAAGAAGAACTTGGATTTAAATGTGAATTTAACATCGAAGATGCTTGTAGAGATGGCTATAATTTCCAAAAAGCTGAGTTAGCTAGACAAAAAGCAGCTGAAGAAAAAGCTAAAGCTAAAAGCAAAACTCTTTAATTTATAACATTGGAACTAGTGGTAATCGCTAGTTCCTTTTCTTATAGATTAATTTATCTGGACAAATTATTGGGACTTTATCTAGACAAATTTTGTCTCCAGATAAAAATTTAACGATAAATATCGTCAGAATTTATTAATATTAAATCTTTGTTTTCTTTTAATTTTTCATCAAATCCATTTAAGGAAGCAAATCCGTATTTATAGACATTAAAAGGTAAACCTTTCCATTGATTGATTTCTTCATTAATGTCGTTTTCATTTAATGGACGACTAAAAAATTTACACTCAATAGGAATAAAACCTTTAGCTGTTTCTAAAACTAAATCAAATTCTCTATTGATATATTCTTTTCTTTGCTTTGCATTATAAATTAGACGACCCGCATTAAAAAATAGTGGTAATTCAACTGAATTTTTTCTTATGGCATATTCTTTAATTATTTCTTCAAACTTTCTAGGTAAGTATTGCTTTAAGAATTTTTCTTTTACAACTTTTTCGTAAAATAAGTGTGAATTCATTAATTGTCTTGTGCTTTGATGTTTAAAGACAAAACTATAATAGAAATCTAAAAGGTTGTTTTTAATATAGTAAATTGGTTTCTTATTAAACTTATCATTAACCATATAGGATTTTCCAATAATACCCATTTCCTCTAGCTTGGCTAAATATCTAGAAATGTTATCTTTCGATTTATCGCCAAGTAAATCGTTTAATTCTTTAAATTTAGTCTTGCCATTTGCTATTAATTCTAAAATCGCGTTTACTTTTTCTTCTTTTTGAATTTCACTTGCAATTACATTTATGGCTTCTTTTTCAAAAAAAGAATCGTTTTCTAAAAATCGTGTGATTAAATTTTCTTCAAAAGGAACGGAATAATCTATATTTAATATATTAAAAGCAGTACCACCAAAAGTTGCATAGTATTTGATTTTATCAATAGTTGGCAAAGTTGGATAAAACCTAGAAGAATCAAAATAATTGAATTCTTTTAACAAAATAATCTCGTTAAATCTTCCATATAATGGAGCTTTTATATCTACAATCCTTTTCATTATATCAACATAAGAACCGCATAAAATAAGAGTTAACTTAGCGTCTTTTGAGTGAAATTCGATAGCTTTTTGAAGAGAAGAGTCGATGAGATCATCGTCTTGTTTTAAAAAAGAGTACTCGTCGATAAATAAAATGAAAGGATGAATTTTGCTATATTCAAATAATGATGAGAAAAAATCATAATAGTTTTCAGCCTTGAAGCCAATTATATTCATGAATTTAGACGCCTCGCTATTAAAATCAGTTAGATTAATCTGCGAGGTTGTTTTTCTTGCCAAAAGAGATAAACAAGGTTTTTTACACTCTCTTATTGCCTGGTTAATTAATTCTGTCTTGCCGACTCTTCTACGACCATAAACTAATACAGCTTTAAATGAGTCTAATTGAAATGTGCTATTTATTCTTTTTAATTCATTTTCTCTACCTATAAACATGTTTACATTATAACCTATTTCATTCTAGCCTACAATAAAATAGGTTAATTATTATTTTCTTTTTTGTGTGTAATTATATTTCTAATTTAGCTATATAGTTATACTCATCATCTTTCTTTAAGAATCCAAGCATATAAATTGGTAAATAAGTTATTTCATTTTTAACTTCCAGATTATTAGTACTTAAAACATAAGGAGTAGTTAAGTTAGCTGAATAAGCTGATACCAATAATTTATTTAGCGAAGTATGTTTTTTATAATCACCTCCGTTTTTAACTTCAAGAGGAATTATTTTATTGTTTTTCTCGATTAAAAAAAATGATTTCTTTGATATTTTTGCTTCGACATCTATTTTCATATTAAAAGACCAAGGAGTTTTGCAAATGACAGCAACTGAAATTGCCCCTTTTTACTAGGAAAAACGGGGCATTTTGCCCCGTTATTCTAAATATTTCGGGGCAGTTATTGTGTTTTGCAGTTACTACGTTTAAAGAAGCTTTTAAAAAAGTCTGTACAACTTTAGAAGTTCTAAGTTTGTATCAGACTTGTCATATAAATATTGGCTGCCCCAGTTGGACTCGAACCAACACGGACCATGTTTCAGAGACATGTGACTTTACCATTTGTCTATGGGGCAATTGCGATTTGCTCATTTATTTTATATAAAAAGATACTCTTTTTCTAGATAATTAAACGTGTTCTACAAAGTTGTTAGGTAAAATTAACACTTTTTATTGACGAATGAGCAAAAGTGATAAATACTTTAAATATAAAAGAAAAGGGGTTATAAATATGAAAACTGTAATTAAAGTATTTCTTTATTTAGGTATTATTCTTTTTGGGCTTAGTGCAGGAATAATGCTTATCACGTCGTTTATTGCGCTACCTGCATCATTGATTTATTTGCTTTATGTCTGTTTCTGCGCAATTCCAATTACTGTAGACGTTATTGCTCTTAAAAAGTTAGATAATTGTTCATCTAAATCAGAGCTTTTAGGAATTTCAATTTGCGTTTTGATCTTTGGTGGATTGATCGCTGGTATTTTAATGCTTTGTGCTAGTGAAGAAGATTTATGTGGTTATTCTAAAAAGGTAAGTAAAACTCCAGAAAGCACAACTAAAGATAGTGACAAAACAGAAGATTTAGAAAAAGAATTAACTAAACTTAAAAAGTTAAAAGATAATGGAGACATTAGCGAAGAAGAATATGAAACTCTTCGTAAAAAGGCTTTAGATAAGTATTCTAATTTTTAAATAAATCATTTTAAAAGTAGATATTAATTTTTGATTTTAACTTAGATTTGTATGGTTTTTAAATAAATACCATGGAATATCTAAGTTTTTTTCTTATCTTCATATTATTATTTTGTTAATCTATTTATATGAAAATTAAAGAAATTTATTCTAATTTTAAAAAGGAAGATAAGCTATTTAAGATAACTACAATCTGCTCGTTATCTATTAATTTAGTAATTGGTTTAGGTAAGTGGATCTTAGCTATTTTTAGTGGAGTTGTTTTCTTTGTAAGTGGCGTTGTAAATATTTTAATGGGACTAGCAAAACTTGTTTGTTACATTGGTTTAATGAATAGTGATATAGATTTTAAAAAGCGCAATTTGATTGTTTCAATTTTAGTTTTTGCTAGTGGCTTAGAATATTTCATTTATATGCTTAATGTTTACTTAGGCAATTTCAATTTGAGTAGTTATGAAACATCAATTGCTTTAATTATTGCTTTAGTTTCTTTTATTGAAATTGGTGTAGCTATAAGCGGATTAATTCGCTTAAAAGGACGTGGTCACTCTTTTAGAAACATCAAACTTATTAATTTTGTTTTAGCACTTGAAGCTTTAGTTTTAACTGAAACGGCTATTCTTTCTTTTACTAGAAGTGATACTTTTGAAGTTTCATCATCTTTATTTGGCTTTATAGCCGGAATATTTGTAATGGTTTTATCAATATTTATGGTTTTTTCTCCATATATTACTATTGCTAATCAAGAAAAGAATGACTTTATATTAGTTAATAAAGATAAAAACAATTTAGAAAAAGAAGGAGAACTCACTCTTTCTAAATCATTTATATATGGAGACTATGTTTATAAATATAAGTTAATTAATGAAGAAGAAGTGAGTGGAGAAATCACTAAAAAGAGTGGATTTTGGAAAAAAACACATATTCTTATTAAAATTCTTTTAATTATATTAAGCGAGATTTTAATCTTTGTTTGGCTTATTGGTCGCTTTATTTATTTTTTAAGATGTTCAACTTTAATTAAAAAGTTAAACAAGATTATGGAAGAAAACGGATTTAAGAAAGATAAGAATTGATTATTTAAGAAACTAACTTAATAGAATAATTTTAGTGCGATAGAAGTCAGAGAAGATAAAAGTGCTTTTATTACTTTAGTGGTTTTATAACCCTACTAAGGTTTATGAATATTGTGTATTATCTATAACTTCTAGTAGAAGATTTTTAAAGAGGAACTGAATTAGGCGTTAAAGGTTTGTTAGCTGTTATTTTTTAATAAAAAAGCAAGTATAGAACAATAAAAGCAAACACTCAATTTTAATTATTTGTAAAGTAACATGTAACTACGTTACATTGTTAGTAAATTCAATATTAAAAGCGATTAATATTTAATGGCTAAAAAACCTGATTCATTTCTTATTATGGAGAATCCATTGTTAAACAATATAGATGAAGAGACTTTAACTATTTTGAAAGTAACATGTAACTACGTTACATTGTTAGTATTTTGATATTAAAAGCATCTATTTTAAGCTCTAAAGATTTATTCCTTTGTTCAGTTGAGGAAATAACTGCCGAAACAACCCAAAGAATTGTATCTTTAATCGCTAAATTTAAAGTAACATGTAACTACGTTACATTGTTAGTAATTCAGCGTTAAAAATGGATGTTTTTTAAACGTTGAAACTTGACTTATTATTTTAAGTTAAAAATCCATTTCAAAACAAATATAAATAAATGCTAATTTTTACTTGTTATTTTAGGTAACATGTAACTACGTTACATTGTTAGTTTTTCAATATACTTTTTTAAGTATGAAATTACTAGATTATCAGCTGGAAGTAGATCAAGCTTTTTAACATCATCTAAATCGTTAAAACTAATCCATTTATATGATTCATGTTCTTTAAAAATGATGTGTTCATCTTCTAAAGAAACACAAAAAACATTCATCTTTAGATAAAAAGTAGTGTAGTCATATTCGACTTTGCACAGGAAGTTATCAACTTTTATTGAAGCATCTAATTCTTCTTTAATTTCTCTTTTAATGGCATCTTCTTTACTTTCGTCTTTTTCGATTTTACCACCCGGAAATTCCCATTTATCTTTATATTCTCCATAACCTCTTTGAGTTAATAAAATCTTTTTATCTTTAATTATTACTGCAGCACAAACTTCAATTTCTTTCATAGCTTTTACAGTCTATCACACTAGCTTTTAGTTAAAAGATCAACTCTATTTAAGTGTCTTTTCAATGAATTCAGGAGTAATATCTTCTTTTTTGAATGAGTTATTTAAAGAGTAACAATGAATATATTCATTGAATGGATATTTCTTTGATAGTTCATCATATATTATTTTAGTTTGTTTCTTTTTGAGGCTTTTAAATCCAGATTGAGAGTAGATTGTTAAAAGAGTTTTGATGAATTCTTTATTCATTGAATGCATTAAGTAGTGGTCATAACGCGTTAAAAAGAATTTAAGTGGTTCGTCTTTTTTGTATTTATCTTTTAAGTATGTTTTACTTGCCGCAATCATATCAGCTACATACTCTAAAGAGTATTTAAAAGGAATTTTAGTTAATATAAAGTCACCTTTAAATTCACTAATCCAATATTCATAGTGATGTTTATTATGATTGGTATGATGAGCAAAAATAGAAGAATATAAACCTTCGTTACGTCTTTCATTTACAATTGGTGAATAGTTTCCGCTAAAGTATTTAACACTAGGAAGAAATTCATTTCTAGAAAACTTAGATAAATCATGAACCAAGCCTAGATGTAATATTCCTAACTTATATGAATGAATTAATACTAAGTTTTTATGCTTTATAACGACACGCAAATGTTTAAAGAAATTTTTCATATAAACAATTGTAACCCATTTATCTTTATTGTTCATAAAAAGATGGAACTAATTTAAAAATGTAAAGAGTGCTAAACTTAATTTAATTGAAAAAAATTATTAATAAGCAAAAGTGTTAATTTTTAAATCAACAGGTGTTGTTTTCAGCAATTCTGTCTTTTATTTGTCTAAATTTTTGCTATGACAAATATGACAATTGTTGAAGAAAGAAGATTTTTCAAAATATTTGCAAATCTAATACTTTTTAATTTTATTGAAAATTTTTTGAAATAAAAATTAAATTACTCAATTTTAAACACTATCTTTTTTGTTTTTTTATTCTTGGAGTCGTGTTGTTATTATTTTTTTGAACAAATAAAAAAATTTTTATTTCAAATTAAACAAATTAAAAGAGGGATTTAAGTATGATGAAAAGAAAATTTTTAGCAGTAATTTTACCTATCATAGGTTGTGCAACTGTCGTTGGTAGTGGATTTAGTGCTTGGTATTTCGTGATACGGTTACAACAGGCGATTCTGGCTCAACAGCTATTAATGTTGAAGTTACTGACGAAATTAAAGATGCATCAGGCACTCTTAGTGTAGATCCAACAGCTTCAACTATTACGAATAAGTTTTTAATCTTAGATCAAGGCGGTCCTAAAAATGATAGTCTTGACTCAGGAATTATGTTTGGAGATGAAGGTGCTACCGAAACTACAGCAACTAGCGAAAATGCAGGAACTATCGTAAATAAATGGGATTTTACCGTTAAATACGAAGGAGATGGACTTACTCTTGGTGAACTTTATGATGCCGGGTTAAGAATCAGAATTAATTTGACTATTGCAATTAAAGGTGATTTAGGAAGAAAATACATTACTTTCCAAGATCCAGTTCCAACAGTCAAAGTTACTCCATCAGGTTTGACTGGAACTGATGACCCAGTAACATTGACAGGCGAAAGCACTAGTCCTATTAGAAGTGCTAATTATATCATTACTGATGACCAAGTAAATCGTAGTGAAACAACCGCCAGTTGGAGATTTGAACTTGGAGTAGATACTCTAAAGAAAGGAAACGATTATTCAAACGCTTTATTAAAATATCAACAACGTGTTTACGCTGATAACACTTATAAAGGTGGTAAACCTGGTGATGAAGGCGAACCACTAACAATGAAAACTGATTTGATAAACGATGATGAAGATCCATCAAAAATTGTATTTTCAGTTATCGCTTACATTGAAGACGATACAACTAAATAATTAATAAACAAACATTTCGTGTGGACTTACCTTTAAGATAAGTCCACACTTTTACAAAACAAAAAGGGTATTAAATAAATGAATGGCCAAGAAATACTAGGTAATGTTGCTTTTTATGTTTCAATTGCAGTTGTTATTGGCATGGCAATCATGTTTTCTATACTTTTTGCTATTTATGGATACTATAAAATTAAACATATTAATTACGGACATGAAGATGCTCAATTAGAGAAAACTTTACGTAATAGATATAAAGAGATTATAGAAAGAAATAGTGAAGAAGGACTTAAAACAAAAACAATTGTAGATAAAGACAAAGTAAATGAACCAGACTATGTTATGGTTCAAAATATGAGAAACGTCAAAACATTTACTCTTGTTGGTGAAAAAGAAGTTGAAAAGCCACTCGAACCTAAAACTGTTTTAGAAGCAATATTTGAAGAGAAACGTAAGTCAAAGAAATGGAGAGTTGTCTCTAATGTTTTCTTTGCGATTTTTTATGTTCTTCTTCTAATCTTGCTTGGATTTTCAATAGCTTTTAAAGTTACAAATCAACAATTATATTTTGGTAACTCTGGTCTTGTTGCAATTTACACTGGTTCAATGGAATCAGTGAATGACGAAAATGAATATATCAAAGAACAAGGTTTAGAAGCTGCTGAAAATCGAATCATGCAATATTCACTAATTGGTGTGGATAAAGTAACATCTCCAGACCAAATGGAGCTTTATAAGATTTATGGTTATCGTACTCCTGAAGGTAATTTAATTGTTCACCGTTTAATCAGAATTTACACAAATCCAGAAACAAATGTAACTTATTATACTTTTAGAGGCGATGCTAACTCTGATTCTTTATCTTTTGAACTTGTCTTAACCTTTGATGACATTGAATGTGTATATAATGGATTCCAGAACTTCGGACTTGGTGTCACAACAATTTACTTACAATCAAATATTGGTTTAATCGCAATTTTGGCTGCTTTCTTGTTCTTAATTACATATCAATCAACTGAACATTTTATTGAAGTCGCTTATGATAAACGTACTCAAGAAATTGCTAAAAAGATTGATGGAAAAGAATATATTTTAGATTTACGTAACAAGAAAATGAAAAAAGTGGAGGAGAAGATATGATTTCTCTCCGTAAGACTTTAGTTACATTACTTGCCCCATTAGGTGCAGCCACAATTATTGGAACAGGGTTTGCAACCTGGAGTTTTGGACTTAAGGAAACCGTAATAGCTGATCCGATAACAAATGATGTAAATATTACAGCAGAAGTTACAAATGGCAACATTGAAATACGTACTTGGCCAAACTTATTAGTTTTTTCTGAAGGCACTCAAGGAAGATATAACCTTTTTGATGGCATAAATTTTTATACTGATAAAAAAATTGTTCAAGGAAGAGATTTAATTGTTTCAGGAAATACCGCGGGACATTTATTAAGCCTTGTTTATAGTAATGTTAATAATGAAAATACGCTATATTTTTCTTGGAAAGAAAATGCAGATAGTAATTTACCAATTACTGGTGAACTAACCAATTTTCTAGGTTCTAATGCTACAGAAGAGGTCCCATATACAGGTACATGGACTGGAACAACTGTTTCTGAAAATCAACAAGTAAATGTTCAAGTAGTTCTTAACAATGATAATAGCGGTTCAATTGAATTAAGTACTATTAGAAACCAAGAAACTGAAACTTATTCTTCAAGTTTCAAATATTCTGAAACTCAAAGTGGTACTACCCCTGATATTACAGTTACAGATAGCACTTTTTCTTTTAGATATAAATATGATAATCCTGATTTGATTGACGAAAATGCAACTGGATATCATTTAAACGTCAGGATGAAATTAGCTCTTGAAACAGAGCCACCTTATGGGTTTACATTTAATTATGATTCTGAGCATGGAACATTGATATATGAAACAGCAAATAAAGCTATTAATCTTGTTTTAACAAAATCGGGTAACAATTATTCACTTTCGGCAAACGTTAATAGTAATAGACTTGTATTTAATATCGTTGAGTTTCCACCATCAATTAGTGGAGAAGAATTTCCTAGTGGAACTTATGTCGGTCATACCAAAGGAAGTATTATACCATGTACTTTAGTAATTGGTGAAAACTATAGTGCAACTTTAGAAATTGGAAAAATGGATAGCTATTTGTCAATCATTGATAGTTTTACTTCACGTTGTGATAAAGATGGCTATTTTAATATTTTTGGCGACAATGACAATGAAGGATACGCTGAAACGTCTCTTCATATTGGCATAGATAAATCTGGGTTAGCTGAAGACAATAAAGAAAGATATATTGATTTTACTTGTCAATTGGCTAACTATTTACGTTATGCTTCACCAGAAGTTAAGCCTATTGATTATCAAAAATATTTAGGTCTTACGGCGGCTTTAATTTTAGGGAATTGGACATTTAAGATTGAGGTTTGCGCTGATTTTACTTCAATAAGAGGTTAAGATTGTGTTTAGAAGATTTAAAGGTTTATTAGCATTATTTGGAGTTATTTGTGTTGCAGCTGTTGCCGGCGGAACAGCGATGTTTTATTTTGGTTATAATGTTCATGACGAAAAAACTATTACCAATGATTCCGAAGAAGCTGATGGTAGTGGCGTTTTTGCCGACAATATTTTAGAAAACTATGAGTTCGGCGCAAAAACTGACTTAAACGAAACTTACACATATTATTTTTATCCATCCACTCTTTACATGAGTAATGAGTTTTTTAATGCTAACACAAATCCTGAAGATATTTTTGGTTATAACGAAGTAATTTTAGATGATAACGGAAATCCAGTTTTAGTGGATGGGCAACCACAATATGAGATTGTTACAGAAGGTATTAGTGGTATTAATGCAAATGGAACTAAGTATGATACTTATTATTATTATTTAACGAATTATTTAAATAGCCAAACAGATTCTTATTTATATGGAGCTGTTATTGAGCCTAATTATAACCATACAAATAGAGCTGGGTCGACTACTACACCAGGCAATGTTTTTGCTTATGGTATTGGTTTTCGAAAAGATAGTGATAATGGCGATGATTATCACTTGCAAGGAATTGATGTTTCAATTAAAGACCCCTATATAGTCAATAACAAAAATACTGTCGCACTTGATGCTTTACTTAAAGACAATCTTAATATGGACTACTATGGCGATAAAAGAAAAGGTGGCACCAGTTATGATGAATATTATGATTTTATCTATGATCAAGGACTGACAAGTGTTAATTATAACGATGAGGTACTTTCTCCTCAATACAATGATGATTTGCACGGCATTTCTTTAGAAATCACTACTGAAGGAGAGAGTCTTATATATAATTTTGCTAACTATTATCAACGTGGTTCGAGTTCTAGAATTGATGGTAACACGCTTAGAGCTTCTGGCCATATAAACTATGACTATGGTTGGGAATTAGGTATGTGGGGCAATGATTATCTTGATCGTATTAATGATGGTACCCAATTAGTCGATCATTCTCCTTTTTATTATGATAGAGATAATATCAATATTTGTTCAATTAGTTTGGATGAAATATCAAGAAACCCTGAATTAGGAACGTGGTTTACTAGTTCAAATGACGGCAACGATGTTACTTTAGCTTTTACAAGTTTTAATGGTAGTCAAGGCACTGGTTATATAGCAGATAGTGGTGGTTATAGACGAACTACTTTTACTTATCGAAAAAATGATGAGACTATTACTTTTAATACTTCAGAACATAATATTGAAGGTAGTCTTACAATTAGTGCTTCTAACCCTCTGGATCAAATGATAAATCGTGCTCAATATCGTAATGATCGTTTTGGCTTTTGGACATCTTTTTACGATTGGGACGACGATAGCAATAAAAACTTTAAAATCGAAAATTCAGCTAGTCGATATTTACCAATTAAAATTACTGTTAATGGTAATTTGACTCCTGATGATATGGCTAAAGTCATTCCAACACTCTCGGCTTCAATGCCAGATGATAACATGTGGTTTGACTTTACTTCCAATGTTTGGACATATGTTCCTACCGATGATAATGGTAAATATAACTTTAATGTAAGGGAATATACGACTGGAACTGGCGGATTTACAGCAAAGGATATTACTTATATTTTTGATATTATGCAAAATCCTTCTAAATATGCAGACAAAGATGGAAATATAAGATTATTCCCTGTATTTAGCAATGGTAAAAATAAGGGAAACGATGCTGAAAACGGTGGAGCTGATGCTATACAAGCTTCATTCACTTATAAAGATGGTTTTAGTCCAACAATTAATGATGATTTATTGCCATCTTCTACAAAAATGACTTATTCAACGTTTGATTATCAATATGGTGATTTCTATAACTACCCTGTAAACTATGCAGTTTTGAAAAATGTCGAAATTACTAAAAATAAATATGAACAGTTAACAATTCGTATTGATACAACTTATACTAATTCCCGGTGGTCAGGAAATTGGATTGATTTATATACTTTTAGTGGTAATGCTTTAAATTCATTTATTTCAACTTATGGTGAAGGACTTTATACATTCTATTTATTTGTTGGAGCTAGGGCGACAAATGAAGATCGCGGTGACACTCCTTTTCCAGATGTGAATGGGCAAAGTTTAATAGAACGTATTGTAAATTACAATGTGACAGGGAACGAACTCCATGATAAATATCTTTTACCACTTTCTGTTAATAACGATGGATCAATTGGTGTTGGTGGAGTAAATAATGTTTCGGAGAGAGCTGGATATAAATATGCCTATATTGATAATTTTGGATTAAATACTGGTCCAAGAGTACGTCCAGTTGCTCTTGCTATCGAAAAAGTTACTAATTTAAGACTTGTTTCTGATATTCCAATTAAGGAGGATTCTAATGGTAATCCATCAGTAGATCAAGATTGGGGCGATATCGATAATAATCTTGAACAAGGTTTATTAAACGCCAAAAACTTTACTATAGCAGATGAAGTTTACGGCATTAATGATCCGACGACTTATGAAAATGGCTTGACACAAGATGATTTAGATGAAAGTAAAAGATTGGACACAAATAACCCATACATTTATGTAATTCAAAATGCTGATTTTAGATTTGTAAACAATCTTTACTTCCAAATCAGATTCTCTAATTCATATATTAATAACGCTATGAATGTTGTGACTGATTATAGCGGTGTCGAAGACACAGATGAAACTCCAAAATATGTAGCTTATTCTATAAGTGGACAAATTATGACTTTCAAATTTCAAGATAGTAAAGATGATGATGTTTTTATTAGTAATGTTTCTGCTGAAGGCGTTTCTGCTGAAGGCGGCACAAGTAAAAGACAAGGATTTAAACTTAAGGATTATAATGCAAGAGGAATTTATGATATTCTTTTAGTCTCAACTGGTACTACAGGCGGCAGACAATATTACAACATGTATATCAATCGTCATACAAATAGTTTCATTAAATTATTCTATGGAAATCCAGGAACATTTAGATTTAACGGAACTGGTGCTGGAGAAGATGGTAATATCTTCGTTTCGCATAAAATACCTAGCGAATTACGTGATGATAGAAGTGATTCCTATCAAATGAGAGAAATAAACTCAACTCTTTTATGGAATGGACAAACTTATTTAGGCGAATATTTAACGACTAGTACGACGGGTATTCGTTATTCTCGTGTTGGAGATAATGAAGAGCAAGTAGATCCTTCTTCTGATGCTTCTTTATATGCAGCTATAAGAGATAAATGCCGTTTAACCCCAGGCGAAGATAATGTTTATAAAATTATAGATGCTGTTACTGGAAGAGTAGTTGCTTACTATAATAGTGGTGTAGGAAGAATATTTACTAGCGAAGGATCAACTGGTAGTGGTGATAGTAGTGATGCAATTAACTTATTCACTATTATGAAGAACTACGTACTTTATATTGACCCTTCCCCTGTTCAATAAATATTTTTAAAAAAAGAAATTAAAGCCCGGTCTTGTTTGACCGGGCTTTTAACAATCTAATTCACCTTTAATGTATACGAAGAATTTAAAGTGTAATATTTAATTCCTGGCTCAGAAGGTGTTTCTTGTAAACACCAGCCTGGATAACTGTAATCAGCATTCTGTATAATTCCATACTCATCAAAAACTATTAATAAAGAATTACTACTGTCTCGAATTTGGTAAGTATTAGCTTCATCATGATAGAAGTATTTTAAAGTGCTTTCTTCTTTTTTAGTTACCTCATCTATTAAAGCATTAATAGAAGAACCATCACAATTTAAATAGTTTGAATAAAAATTGCTAATCACTCCTTGAAGCATTTCTTTTGCTTGGTTTTTAGTATAGGTTTGGGTTTGGTCTTTGATATCAAGACTTTCTCCGTTTACTATAGTAGTTAAAGTGTAGTTATCTTCGCTTTGATTGTAAGTTAATTTATCAGTAGATGTATTAATGGTTTCTTCCTCAATGTAATAGATTTCGTTAGTTAACTCAAAAGAGTAGATTTCATTAATATAGGAATAATTTAAAGAGGTTTGCAGTGAAGTTGTTGTAGAACGTATATCATAAATATCTAATTCTAGACTTTCTAAGTTATCAAAAAACACTGAAGAAGAAATAAAGTTATTTTTATTTATATCTTCTTTGTTTATTTCTATAAGATGGTTATTAGAAGATTGATTAGATAGATTTAAAGATACTGGAATTAAGATTGCAAGAAGTGCAACTAAAATTACACCACCAACTATTAAACCTTTTGTTGAAAAAAGTTTAGATATTTTAATTTCTTCTTTATTGGAATCTTCTTTGTTATCACTATCATTTGATTCTGTAACTGTATAAGTGGTTGAATCGCTCTCTTCTTTTGTCTCTTCTTCTTTAGAAGCGTCTTCATTAGATTCATCATTTGCTTCTTCAATTTGATCAACGTCGTTTTCTTTAATGTCTTTGTCATCTTCATCTTTATCTTTAGATGGCTCAGAAATTTTATTTTCTTCTATATTTCCTTCTTTTGTTGTTTCTTCTGTTTTATTTTCTTCTAAAGAAGAAGTGTCTGATTCGTTCTTAATTGAATCTTTTTCGCTTTTTTCACTTGATGATGTTTCTTCGCCTTTTTCTTCTTTTTCTACAATTTCAGCTTCTAGTGTTTCTAGTTTTTCACCTTTTATTTCAGCTTTATTAGTTGCTTTAATTTCGCCATCTATTATTTCAGGATTATCAATAACTTCTTTAGAGTTTTCTTCTTTATCTACTAAAGAAACTCCATTTTCTTCAATAGTTGTAGGGACAGCGTTTTCTACAATTTTATCTTCGTTTTTAACTGAAATCTCTGCAAAACCCGAATCTTTTGTTGTGTTAGAAGATATTTGTTCTTCAACTTGAACTTCTTTTTTCTCTTCTTTTAAAGGGAGTTCGATTACAGAAGAAGTGGTTTGAGTTTCTTGGACTTCTTTTTTATTTTCATCTTTTTTCTTACTAGTAGAAGGAGTTTTCCTCTTTGAGCTAGTTTTAGATTTTGTGTTCTTTTTCTTAGATGAAGAAGTGGTTTTCTTTTTTGAAGAAGTTGCTTTTTTCTTTGTTGATTTAGAAGATTTATTGCTACTTGTTTTCTTTTTAGTAGAAGTAGTCTTTTTCTTCTCTTCCATACTATCTTTTTTCTCGTTAGTAAAATCTATTTCTTTAAATTGATCGCCATCAACAAAAACTTTGGTGGAGCCTTCATCTTCACCAACGACTTCTTCAATGATAATTTTAGTTCTTCTAACTTTAGCCATAACGACCTGCTAAAAGTATTATAGCCTATTTTTAAGATTCATTCATTAAGTATATTTAGACAACAAAGTACAAAAATAGTCGAAAGTCTTCACTAATTTTTTACTTTAGACTTTTAAATCTTTATAATTATAGATATATGGATTACCAATTGATTGTTACATGGATTGATATCGCACTGGTATTAGCCTTTCTTTTTTTCTCGTGCTTTCTTTGGTATTACTTTTTGTATTTTGCTGTAGCTTGTAAAAAGCCAAGAGTACTCCCTAAAGCTAAAAAGTACACCAAGTTTGCAATATTAATTCCAGCTCGAAACGAATCTAATGTTATTCGTAATATTTTAAATGCTTGTAAGAAACTAGATTATCCAAGAGAATATTTTGATGTTTATGTAATTATTGAAGATGAAAAAGATCCAACCAATGAAATAGTTAAAGAATTTGGTTTTAATGTTGTAATAAGAGGTGATTTAACAAATCGTAAAACCAAAGGCTTTGCTTTAGATGATGCCTATCAAGAAATTAAAAAAAGAGGCCTGATTTACGACGCTTTTATGATATTTGACGCAGATAATGTCATGAATTCAGATTATTTAATACTGATGAATGATGTCTATCAAGCTGGTTATCAAGTTGGTGTTGGCTATCGTAGTTTTACTAACGCTACTAAAAACTGGGTTTGTGGATGTAGTGCAACTTTATTCTCATTTATGAATCAATTTACATCAAGAGGAAGAAGTTTCTTTTTTGAAAAAGCAACACTAACTGGAACGGGTTACTTTTTAGCAAGAGAAATCGTTGATAATGAAGGTGGATGGATTTGGAATGGAATGACGGAAGATGTAGAACTTACTACTTATTGTTATTACCATAACATTAAAATGCATTATTATCCTTATGCTAAGTATTTTGATGAACAACCTGATAGATTTAAAACTTTAAATCGTCAACATGTTCGTTGGCTTTGGGGGTTCTTTGCTTCTAAAAAAAGATTTAAAGTCCAAACTCATGTTTACCCAGAAAAAAGTAAAGTTAAAAGATTTTTCTCCTTACTTGAATATAGCACCTCAATTTATCCTTTTGTTATCTTTTCAGTAATTTGTCTATTAACTTTTATTGCTTCTCTTGGTTTATTTATTGCTAGTTTCGTTAATGCTAGTGAACAATCGGGCTGGCTATTTGCTCATGCCTTATTCCAATTTTCAATTCTTTATTTAATATTTATCTTTATTAGTGCATTTACTTTAGCAATTGATAATAAAAACTTAAAATTCTCGACTTCTCAATGTATTGTTATTTGTTTGACCTATTTAGCCTTCTTTTCTTCTTTCTTATTAGCTTTATTTGATGGTTTATTCCACAAAAGCAAAAGAACAAATTGGGTTAAAATTGAACATAAAGGTGATATTATAGACGAGCAAGCTTTGGAGAGTGAAAATGACGAAAGAAAGTAAAGGACACACTTTTTATTACACAGACGAATTAACTGACGACTTTGAAAAAACTAAAACCTTAAAAAGAATTGATTTACCAAAAGATTATAAATATATTCATAGAAATATCTTTTTTAGAATATATGCTTTTTTACTTTTTTGGTGTATAGCTAAACCAGTTTTACATTTAATTGTCTTTTTTGCTGGAATTAAAGTTAAAGGTAGAAAAAACATAAAAGAAGTTAAAAAAAGATGTGGAAGTGGCTATATTTACATGAATCATACTTCTTTTTGGGATGCGGTAGTTAATCAAGTTATAACCGTAACTTTTAGAAGAAGTAATATAATTGGTTATACTGATGCTTTAACTTTACCTCGATTTGTTCGCTTTTTAGTTTATGGTTTAGGTTATTTACCTCTTCCTTCTTCACTTAGTGATTATCGTAAATTTGATGAAGCCTTAAAATATTATTCTAATAAAAAGCGCTTTACAATTATCTTCCCAGAAGCTCATATTTGGCCTTATTACACTAAGATTAGACCATTTATTGCTACTTCCTTTAAATATCCTGCAAAGCTTAATGTACCGGCAATTCCAGTGGTAACTTGCTATACTAAAAGACGCTTTTCAGATAAACCTAAGCCAACTGTCTATGTTGGTGAACCAGTTTATCCAAAAGCTGAGTTATCATTAAATGAAAATAAAGACTATATGAGAAATGAATGCTATAAAAGAATGTGTGAATTAGCCGAGAAATATTCTACATATAGTTACTATAATTATGTGAAGGTTGAAAAAGATGAAGAAAGCAAGTAAGTATAAAAATAAATATGTTATTGGGAGAAGCTTTTATTCTCATTTAGCTTTTTATATTGTTATTACAATTTTTATTTTAACTGTTTTAGCTTTTGCAATTACATCTTTTGCCTACTTTTTAGGTATTCCTCTAGGTGATTTTCCAGAAGATGCTTGTGTTGCTAATAGTCCTAACTTTAATGTTTTCTATTGTTTAGTAATTTATGGGAAAGATTCTCGTTTTTATGATCTTTTATACTATTTCTTTATTATATTAATTATTGTTTCTATATTAGCTTTAATCATTTTAAATGTTATTTATATTGTTAATCGTTTCTATTTTGTTCGACTTGTTAAAGAAAAGAGTTGTGGTGCTGTAATTTATAAAGTTGAAAATGAGAAAGTTTATTACCTGCTTTTAAAAATGAATTATGGACATACTTCATTATGCAAAGGCCATCAAGAAGAAGGTGAAAGCGATGAAGAAACCGCTATAAGAGAAATCAAAGAAGAAACAAGTTTAGATGTTAAGCTTGATACAAGTTTTAAAACTAAAATTACTTATTCACCAAATGAATTATCGTTAAAAGATGTTTATTTCTTTTTAGCAACTCCAGTTGACTCTTCATTAACACCAAAAGATGACCATGATGAAGAAGTGGCTTCTTTTGAATGGTGTGATTATGAAGAAGCTCTATTTAAAATAACTTATGATAGCGATCGTAATGTAGTCAAAAAAGCCGAAGCTCACATTAAAAGATATCGTGGATTAGAATAAATAGGTAATACTTATCCTTAAATTCTTTTTACTATTTATTATTTAAATAAGTTATTTTCTTTGATTATAAATAGTAAGGAATAAATAGATAAAATATCATTTAACTAAAATAGTAAAATTTACAAAAATAAGCTGCTTTTGCAAAGATATTATGTAAAATTCGAGGTGTAAACTCTAAAGCTCAAGGCTATTTTCATTAAGAAGAAATTCTTGAAGAATTAAAATCAAATATCCTTTTTCATTTCTACTTGGTTTAATACTTTCAGAGGCAATTTTAATAATTTTTCTGGTTATAGGAAAGATTGCTTAATTACAAAAAAAGATATATTGTATCTTCTAATTTCTGGCATCTTTAATTAATCTGTTGAACTCTAGTTATTAATTAACATAAAGATTTAATTCTTTTTATAAACGTTAGTAATAATTGTTGTGAGAAGATTAGAGAAGTATTTAGACACAGTGAGTGTTTAGATACCTCTTTTTCTTTTTAAAAATGCAGAGCGTAAAGAGTATAAAAAACTTTTTACTAGCGTATGATAATAAAAAGTTTATATTTAACTTCTTACTAGCGTACGCTATAATAAAGTGGTGAGGTGATATTGAATCTATGGTGAATTATAGAATAGATGAGGATGTTAAATTAATTAGAGAAATACTTAATTTATCTCAAAAACAATTTGCTGAAAAAATAGATGTTGATGCGATTACGGTAGCAAGATGGGAAACTGGCAAAATGGATACAAATGAAAATAATATCGAAAAAATATATACTTTTGCATTAAATAATAATATCTTTATAAATGAGATTAAAGCACAACTTTATTATGAAGATTTAGCAAATGAGAATAAATTAGTATTATACCATGGCGCCAAGAACATTATAGAGGGTAATATTGATATTGAGCATTCAAAAAACAATAATGATTTTGGTAAAGGATTTTACTGCGGTGAAAGTTTTGAGCAGTCATCCTTATTTGTAAGTGGATTTGATACATCTAGCGTTTATATATTAAGTTTTAATCCACAAAACCTTTCTAGCATTGAATATAAAGTCAATAAAGAATGGATGCTGACAATAGCATATTTTAGAGGAAGGCTTAGTGGCTATGAAGATCATCCGATTATCAAAAAGTTAATTAACAAATTAGAAGACATAGATTATTTAGTAGCACCAATCGCTGATAACAGGATGTTTAGAATTATAGATAGTTTTATTGAAGGTGAAATTACTGATGAACAATGTATACATTGTTTGGCAGCTACTAATTTAGGATTTCAATATGTTTTTAAAACAGAGAGAGCGTTGAGTCAGGTAAAAATTGTTGAAAGATGCTATTTATGTAGTAAAGAAAAAGAAAAGTATCAAATCAAAAGATTAGAGGATAGTAAAGTTGGAGATACTAAAATTAAAATGGCTCGAAGACAGTATAGGGGGCAAGGTCAATATATTGACGAAATATTATGAAAAGAGAAATGGATCAAGTAGGTTTGTTACTATGTGATATACAAGGTAAAATTTTTGAACAATCTGTGACTAGAGAAGAATGTAGTTCAAATATATTTATCCGCCGATTTATGAATTCTAAATTTGTTTCTAGAATAGATAATTTAACCTTTATAAACGAAAGCATGACAATTGAAGAAATTTTTGAAGAACTTGATATAGAATATGGTAAAACCAATTATGGAAAAATAAAGTTTTCAATTAATGAGATGTATTGGATAGGGTATATTTATAGATATCTATCATATGTTTATCAAATTGATAGTAAAAATGCTTATAAGATTATAAAAGGTACAGAGCTTAGGCATTTGTTCTTTGCATATCATTCCCTAGATCCAATGAATGCAATAGATAGGATCTTAGAAGCAAAATCATTAGTATTAGATAAAGATAGTGACCAATTGACTAAAGAGGGGGTAAAAATACTCAGAAGAATAAAAAGATTGAAGAATTAAGTGTTGTATAAATTATTTTGATAACTATTTGAGTTGTTCTGAAAAGTTTTGGCAATGCAACACGTATGCAACAAAACCACTCTAAAATGCCTATTTTATCGTACCTAGGAGTTCTCAAAACGATAATTTTTTTCCACTGAAAATTTTGTTGCATTTGCATAGATATTTTAAGTAAGACAAGCCGATATTATAGAATTTTACTCAAATTTAGTTATTTTCACTGAAAATTTTGTTGCATATGCACTAAAATTTTCAGTAGAGATTATTGGAAATTTTACAAAAAAGTGCCACCAAGAAGTGACACAAAATATTTATATTACAAAAGTGGTGCCGGCTAGAGGATTCGGACCTCCGACCTACTCATTACGAATGAGTTGCTCTACCAACTAAGCTAAGCCGGCGCTTTTTTATTATATCAAAAAAGAGAAGATTGATTATAGAGATTTTATATCTATATTAGACTTGTTTAATTTTCAAAATTGTCTATGATAGTTTCATTAGCTAAGTCTCTTAAATAGGCTTTTTTAGTGGAGTTTAACTATGGAAGAAAAAGAAGTAAACTTAAAAGAAACTGAACCAAAAGAAGAAGTAACTCTAGAAAAGTATAATGGAAAAAGTTGGTTTAAATCGGCTTTTACAGGGTTATTACTTGGATTAGCAGTAATTTTACCAGGAATAAGCGGATCAACAATTGCAATTTTATTTAAACTTTATGACAAAATCTTATATGCAGTTAGCAATATATTTAAAAGATTTAAAGGATGTTTTTTATTTCTTTTACCGATTATTATAGGTGCCATAATTGGCTTTGTAGTTGGATTTTTTGTTGTTCAATCAGTGATTGAAGATTTTACCTTTATTGTTGTTTGTATTTTTGGTGGATTGATGCTAGGAGCAGCTCCAGAAATATATCAAGTTATTAAAAAAGAAAAAGTGACTCCTATTAGAATTACTTTGGCTTTAATTGGTCTTGCTTTTCCAGTTGTTTTAAGTGCTAGCCTTGCTAACATCCCTGAACTTGATATTTCTTCAACCTTTGAAGCTTTCCCTTGGTGGATTCATATTGTCGGATTTTTAATTGGAGCTGTTATATCTTTAACTCAAATTATTCCTGGTTTATCAGCCACAGTCTTATTAATGTCGATAGGATTTTTTAAGCCAATGATGGGAGCAGTGCATTTAAATGTTTTGCTTGATCAACCTCAATGGATATTATTTTTCTTTTTATTTGTGGTTGGTTTTGCTGTTGGTTTTTTTGGACTAAGTAAATTAATGTCTTTCTTTTTTAAGAAGTGTCATACAAATATGTATTTCTTAATTACAGGATTAACTTTTGGCTCTGTTATTTCTGTTTTTTATAACAAAGATGTTAGTAATGTTTATACAACTATTTGGCCTAGTGATGGTGGAAAGATGGCAATAGATTTAGGAGTAGGACTACCACTTTTTATTGTTTGTACTGTTTTAGCATATTTACTTGTTATTTATATGAGAAAAAAGAAAGCTAAAGAAGTAGTCTCTAATATCGAAGAAAAGACCGATATTGATAACAATAAATAGAAATTATAATACCTATTTAAAGAAAAACTTTGCAAAAGTCTGCTTTTTAACTTATTTATTGAAGTTTCTATTATATTTTGGCTTAATTTTTTGAAAAAATAAGAAATTTATTCAAAAATTCTGCAAATCTTAAATATTCGGTATAATTTATCTAGTAGTTATCATATAATTATAAAGAAGGAGACAACTTATGTTATTTCCTCGAAATTGGCTTTGTGTTGACTGCTTGGAGTGGAATGGAATACTTAGTTATTCTTGTTGTTATATTGGTGGTTTTGTTATTACTAGTTGGAAGTAAGAAAAAAGATTCAGAAGGCTAACTTCTGAATCCCAAAGACCATCTTTGTACTAAATACTAACACCATGTCTTAATGCAGTCAAGGCTTCAGAGCCTTTTCGATTGGAAAGAGATAGGAAAGATTAGTTCAAGATTAAAATATAAATGGCAAGAGTGTAATATGTATTTAAGAGAGCCTGTTGCCCACTTGATTTGATAGTATTGTTTATATATTTTAATTTAAAATTATTTTTAGTAAGTTAAAACTAGTGTGACTATTCTTCTTAGAAAAGCTGTGTAACTAAAATTACTTGTCTACGCTCTACAAATTAAGTGAAAATAATGTTTAAAAATTTAATAATATATCAATCTCTATATACCTTTTTATACAACTTTGTGTATATTCTTATCATTAAAGAATAGAAAATGCTAAAATTATCAATAGATAAGAAGTAATTAATCAAAAAGCAATATCGATTAACATAAATGTAATCTAATATTGAACATTGACTAGAACTTATTTGTTTAAAATTAAGTTTTGTTACAGGAATTTATCTAAGTTATTTTATTTTAATTACTATTTACTAATTTTAGAAAGGAGAAGAGATGATTCAAGAAAAAAGAAACGATCAATTAGTTGATAATGCTACCGACCTTTTTAAAAGTGATGATGATAGAGAATATTTTGAAATCGATAATGGTCTTATTTTTGACGATGATGAAGTAGTAGATTTTGATTTTGATGAATTTGATAAAGATGCAAAATTACAAACCTTTTGTAATAAGGTTAAAGAAATGAATGTTGATGATGTCTCAAACCGTTGGATTCAAGCTACTTATAGATGTGCATTTGAAAAAGCGAGAGCGATTAAAAAGTATTTAAATAAAAAAGGCATTCTTCATACTATCGAAATATAAATTGATTAGTGCTTTATTTAAAAAAGCACGACTTTAATCAAGAAATCCCCCTTCATTCTTGACAAGAGTCGTGCTTTTTTAGTTGTAGTTGTAGTAGAAAATTTTTAAATAAAAGCTCAGCCGATATACTAACTGAGCATTTAAGAAAAATAAATTTAGTACTATCTTTAATCGTTAAACGCAAAAAGATATAACTCTTTTTCTTCTTTGGTTCCTCCAGCATGAGCTCCTTTAAAGCCAATTGGTTCTTCTCCATCAAAGAAAATATATCTACCTTTTGTAATTAAAAAATAATCAGGTAAGGTTTCGTTAAGATATTCACACATTTTTCCATAACCAAATAAATGTTCTTTTAAAAGTTCATCTTTAGTTAAAATATAAAATCTATCGTCATAATATTTATGAGCTAATTGTTCAAAAGCTTCCTTGTCTTTAACAAAAAAACCTGCAAAAGCTGATTCAAAAACAAAATATGGACGAGAAAGTGTTTCAAAAAAGTCTTGATGTTCACGAATAGAAATTTCTTCAACATCTTGGAAACCATGATCAGCGACTAGTAAAAATAAAGTGTCTGGATTGTCTTCAACGAGTTTTTTAAGCTTAGTTTCTAAATAGAGCAATGTCTCTTTAATGGTGTTGTTAAAACAACCATAGTCGTGAAGATTATGATCTGGCATTGAAGAATAAACATAAACAAAATCATGAGTTTTAATTAATTCATCAGCATGCATAAAGAAGTATTCAAAATCATCTTCTTTAAGAGGAGTCTTCTTTTCATAGCTTGAAATAGAAGAGGCATTAAATTTTTGAGTTTTTTTAATGAGCTCCCATAGATAAGTTGGTTTTAAGATATTTTGTTGAACACTAGGGTAAAACTTTGATGGTTCAAACTTATCATTAGATGGGAAAACATTAATGACGGCTTTATGTTTTTGAAAGTATTGATTCCATCCTATATGTCCATTTTCTAAAGGATATAAACCAGTAGTTAAAGCGGTAGTTGCAGCTACTGTGGTAGGTGGATATACACTAAAAAACTCAAACTTTTTATGAGAATAGATAAAAGGAATGTGTTCTTTATAGTAGTCGGCAATAACTTTGCCAAAACCATCAAAAAGAACTAAAGCAATCTTCTTTTTATTACTCTTTTTAATAATTTCATCTGCTTCTTTTAATGTTTCATGAAATGGAGTAACTCCAAAATAATTAAGAATCGAATTTCCTAAGTTAACTAATGTTTTACTTTTACTTAAATTTAAATTTTCCATAGCCCTATAATTTAGCACATATTTAGACTTATAGAAATAAAAAACCCGGCCAGGAGGGGGTTCGTGGCCGGGAATTTTGCTACATTTGTTTTATAACTAGATAATTCTGTTATAGTATTCAACAATTAATGCTTCGTTGATTTCTTTTGATAATTCGCTTCTTTCTGGAAGTCTTAAGAATTTACCAGATTTCTTCTCTTTATCAACTTCAACGTAAGGAACTGTAACAGCGGTGTTATCTAATGAAGTTTTAATGACTGCTAAATCTTTGCTATTTTCTTTAACGGCGATAACGTCATTAACGTGGCAAAGATAAGATGGGATATCGATTGTTTTACCATTAACAACGATATGTTTATGATTAACGAGTTGTCTAGCAGCTCTTCTTGTTGGAGCAAAACCTAATCTATAAACTAAGTTATCAAGTCTTGACTCTAAGATTATCATAAAAGCAGTACCAGTGACTTCCTTTGATTTACGAGCCATTAAGAATAATCTTCTAAATTGTCTTTCATTGACTCCGTATAAATCTCTTAATTTTTGTTTTTCATTTAATTGCTTTCCATATTCAGAAAGCTTTTTCTTTTCTGCACCATGTTGTCCTGGAGCATAATCTCTTTTGTCACCTTTTTTAAGTGTGTGACCGTTGAATTCTTCACCTGTTCCGAGTAATGAGAAGCCAAGTCTTCTTGCTCTTCTCCATTTTGGTCCTGTGTATCTCATAATTTTTCTCCTCTCTTTAACAATGTAAAGCTAAGGTCATTAACTCCCAACTCCTACGGTGAACAAATAGGGATTTCAGATATGTAGCGAATCTTACTTTCGTAATCTACTTGATCTTTGTTCAACTAGACGAGTGATGCTAATGATGCTCACAATTGCTTTAAAAGCATATAACAAATTAGTCTGGCTTGCAAGCATAAATTGTTGATATAGATGTGTTAGATTGTTGATATAGATGTTAGATAGACATGCTTTTACCTGTATTTTAACCTGTATATCAACATAAAATCTGGACTTCTAGAAAGTGGCGAATCGTTTATGTTAGTGAAAACCAAATTGTAAATTTCGGCGAAAACTATTAATATAAAAAAGAAAAGAGGAATATTATGCAAAGAAAAATTACTTTAGTTATGAGTTGGGTGATTAGCTTAATTTTAGTTTTGCTTTTAACGCAAAATAATGAAAAAGCGAGCGACCCAAGTATTTTAAGCACAAAATCTAATTTAGTCTGTCAAAGACACGATGATTTAGAACTAGATAGCAAGAATGCAAGCAAGAATGACATAATACTTACAAGTCAAAGTCCTTTAGATAAAAAGTTGTTGTCATTTTCTTATTACAAAATTTCTTTCAACGGCAATAATTTTTATGTTGCAGATTTAACTGAAATTAATCAAAATGAGTCGATTAATCCTGTTGCCGAAATTAAGCTTATCGAAAATTGCCAGTATTATAATAATTTTGGTGAGTATCAAAGTTTAAGACAAGAAAAATTTGTTTTAGAAGTGATTAATGTTTTAAAAGAATCTTTGCACGTCCAAAAAAATTTTTCAATTGTTAGTAATAGTGATGCAGAAATGATTATAAGCAAATCTATACCTATTGATGTGAGTGATGAGAAATATTATAAAATTTTAAGTTCTATTAATTTTGAATATAATTATAGGCAAACTGTAGCAAGGGATGAAAATGAAATTGAACCCATGAGTACGAGTGATTCTGATGAAAACACAAATGAACAAGGCCCATTGGATTATTATTTAGCAAATACTTCTAATGGCTCAAATACAGATACTATTACAGTCGGAACGGAATCGCAAGATGGTATAGCCTATGCTTCCGATGATTCAATAGTTAAGTTAATTCCTAAGTCTTATTTTAAAATTAACGGGACGCATACTGGAGCCGGGTCTGAATGGGGCTATTTGATAAAAACTTATGATGATATTGGTAATAATAAAAATAGCAGTTTAATTATTTATGATATTGAACAAGAAAGATTTACTACAATAAGTAATGAACTGACTGAGATAACTGTGGTCGTCCATAAAAATTATAAATATTATTATGATGAAGATAGAGTTGTTGGCGATATTGATAATACTTATGCTTTGGCTAACCCTGTTTATAAAGAAAATATTAGGTATTTTCAGCCTAATAATGTCGAATCATCTAATAAATATTTAAATCCTGGTGATTCTGGTTACGACCCAATAGATGATTATGGATATTCTTTTGGAACTACATCGGCTTATTATAAGGGTCGCGGAAAGAATTACAATAATTATACCGTATTACCAACTATTCTCGGACTCGCTTCAACTGTATTACAGGCTGCTCTTATTCCTTCAGGGATACCGATAGGAATAAATATTGCTGTAAGCGTTTTAGGGAGTTTAATTACTGATTCCATTATTTCTGCAACAACGAATTTGATTAGAGAGCAAAATAATTCTAATTTATTAACAGATTCAAACGATTTTAATATTGCTTCTACAACTTTTTTTAATAATTATCTCAATTATGACTATATGCGAAGAGATAAAAAATTACTTAAAGAAGTAAATTTTTTGCTTTCTAATGGTGATGGGAATTTTTCTTACAATGAATTAGAAGAAGCGCTACTTTTTAAAGATAATTCATGCAAAATTTCATATAAAACAAGTCTTGTGGCTAGTGAAAAAAGCGATGATTATAACGCGATTATTGCTCATAATTTGAAAGTTGACGTTATTAACGATAATACTTGGCGGCCTTTTCATTGGATGCCTGAATTTATTGGAACAATCAGCGGCTCATGGGCTTATTCTTTTGGACAAGAATTTACTCCTAAAACTTATAATCTGCTTGCGAATGGTAACTATTTTAATACTGCTTTCAGCAATTCACAAAAGCAAAAATTTAAATTTAAACCTGAGAATAGCGGTGAATACTATCTTTATTTTAAAGAATTACCACCATTTATAAAGGTAGATGTAAAACAAAACAATTTAGTTATTCAAAGTTTTGAGGTTGGTTATTCTTCAAAAAAAGACGCTTGGGGCAATAATGTTTTTTATAAAAAGAAGCACACTTATAAAGAGCTCATTAGGCTAAGTAAAGGGTCGGAATATATATTTGAGATTTATGCTAATAACGGCAATCTAAATGTATCTGGGTCTTGCGATATAGGTATTTCTTTTAATGGTGGTTTAATCAGCAATTCTTTTTTAAATTCTAATAACAAGAGTACGACAAAGAGCATTACTTATAATAAAGAAAATCAAATATTGCAATTTAATCCAAGTGTTGATGGCGGTTACTTATTTTCAACATCTTCAAATCAAACATCGTCTAATTTTGGAACATGTATTACACTATTTGACAAAAATTTTAATATAGTTTTTTCAAGTTATGATTTATCGGGTGAATCATGTGCATGTTTTTATGCCCATCTTAAATCTGGTCAAACATATTATGTTTCTACAAGGAATTATAATTATTACGATTCAAATAATTTTTCACTGGTAATAATGAATGGAACGCCTTTACCAGAAATAAGAGGGACAATGATCAATGCTGGCTTTAATATGGTTTTTAAAGGTGCTGTACGAAATTCCTTCTTGCTGTATCAATCTGGTTCCTTAAATGGCAATATTCGCTTTGAATATTTAGGCGAAAATGTTGGCATCAAGCCATTTATTTACTTTAATATTGTTAACGTTAACGGCTCCATTGTTTATTCGAATAGTTTTAATTATACAAAAGATTTTAAATACAATTTTTCCTCAGGATTACCATATTTAATAAATGTTTATTCAACTTCAAGTAATACCTACGATTATATTAATTTATTTTTGAATTAACTCTGCGGTTTGATATGAAGAAATTAAATCCAATTTATAATTCCATATTTTATATTCTTAGTTCATTATCTTTATTGACGAACTCATTCCTTAATTTTGGAGCTTATATTTTTGATAAATCCTTTAATGATGTAGGAATTGAAAATAAAACAATTATTGTCTTTTTGATAATTTCTAGTTTGTTTATTGCTTTTTCATTAGGCCTTAGTGTCTATGAAATATATAAATTTATAAAAAAAGAAAGAATAGTTGATACATTTAACTATTTTACTATCGGATATTTTATTACTATCTTGTCATACACGATTACTTCCTATTATTTTACAAGTAGTGTTTATTATGGAATAGTGTTATTTATTATTTTATCTTTATTAATTGCGTTACCTTTTTTAATAAAACTATTTGATAAAAAAGACTTTATAGATATTCCTTTTTGGATTTATACAATCAGTTATCTAGCAATGTTAATTTTTATTGTTTGTTTTGGAATTGCCATAGCAATAAAAGGATTCTCTTTAGATTTAGAAAAATCTTTAAGCGGAGCAGAAATATCCTATCTTGTTGGAGGAATTATTGGTTTAATTGCTTCCATATATACTTTATTCTATCTGCCATATAAGTGGTTTAGCGATTATAGTAATAAACGGAACTAATTTTAAAAGTTTGTTATTATTTGAAGTTGACCTTAGTTATAGCAGTAATTTATGTACTGATTTAACTTTTAATTGTACCAACTATATCATTTCTAATAATCGATTATGTTAGATTTAAAAGTTTCTCAATATAGAAAAAATGGCTTCTCTAGTATAAAATACTAGAGAGGAAGAAAGTCATGTATATAAATATTTTAGATGGTTTAAGCACAGAACTTATTATTGGAGTAGTTGTTTCTTGTGTTTTTGCTTTATTTTTATTAATTCTTGTTGGTTATCTAGCTTTAAGTAAGTTTTATTTAAATAAAAAGAAATGTCGAAAGCAACTTGATATCTATCAATCTAAGTATGAATATCTTCATGCTTTACTTACTGGGCAAGATAATTCTTATATTCAAAGACTTGAAATTATTAGTCGTACTAATCTTTTATATAGTGATATACATGCAAGTTATTTTAAAAGAAGTAAAGAAATTAGAGATACTACTGATCAAAAGTATCAAGATATTCTTTTTCAACTTCAAAACTACCTTGAAGAAAATAAGACTCGTGAGTTTAAGTACTATTTAAAAGAAAATTTACCAATTTTAAAACAATATGAAGATGCAGTTAACTCTTTAAATAATGATTTAGTTAATGTTATTCGACCTGAAGAAGAAGCTCGTCAAATGAGCTTAAATGAAAAAGAGAAATTAAGAGATGTTAAATCTAAATTTAATTTTAATGAAAACGATTTAACCTTTGTAGCTTCATCCTTCCAACAAGTATTTGCTAAAATCGACCGTAAGTTTAATGATTTTGATGATTTAGTAGAAAATGCAAACTATGATGATGCTAAAAACATTATTCCTGAAGTTGATAAAGTTTTAAATTTACTTGATAAATTAATTGATGAAATTCCACCTTTAGTTAAAGAAGTAAATGAGAATATTCCTTCTAAAGTTAAAAAACTAAGCGAAGAATATGAACGCATTATGAAAGAAGGTAAACCTTTAACTCATTTACAAGTTGAAGTGCTTGTAAGTCAAATTGATGAAGCGCTTGATACTGAAAGAAGCAATATTAAAAATCTAGCGGTTTCGCACATTAAAGAAGAAACCGAAGAGATTAATCGAGTAATTGATGAACTATTTGAAAAATTTAAAAAAGAAGAAGATGCTTTTATTGAATTTAACGAAAAGAAAGACCCTGTCATTAATGAGTTCTTAAATTACGATAAAGAACTTGTAAAGATTAATAACAATATAACTAGATTTAAAAAGATTTATATAATTGATGAAGAACACACCAATGAATTAACTAATATTCGTAATAAAGTTGAAGAAGTTAGTAAGGATAAACGTCGTTTAGATCAATATATGCGAAATATTGAGCCATATCCTTATAGTGAACTTTTAGATAAATTAAGATTATTAGAAAATGGAACAAGAGAAATTAGCGGAAGAATTAATTCTTATAATGAATATTTAATTTCACTAAAAACTGATAGTGAAACTGCCTTTAAAAACATTCGTACAAAATACGATTTATTAAAAGAACACGAAAAGATTATTCGTGATTTTAAAGTTGATAAATATGTTGATTACTTTAAAGATCGTTTTGATGATTGCTATGCTTTAATTGATGATATTTCTAAGATTTTAGCAAAAGTTCCAATTGACGTTAATCAAGTTAACCAATATCAAAGAGAATTAAATGATAAAACAAATAATCTTGTAAAAGAGATTCAAGATTTAGATAATTATAAACGTTTAGCAAGTGAAGATATTCTTCTTGTTAATCGTGATCGTATGAAGTTTGCAGAAATTAATAACTTAATCTCACAAGCAGAAACATTATATTTAAGTGGAGACTTTAAGAGTGCTTATGATATTAGTGAACAAGCACTCGAAAAATTAAATTTTAGGGACAAACAATGATCTATTTTGATAACGCTAGTTCAACAAGACCAATTGATAAATGTCTTGATGCTTTTTTAATAGCCGCAAAAGAAAGCTATTATAATCCAAGTTCAATTCATGCTCCAGGCATGAAACTTTTTAACGATATTAATCGAATTAAAGAGAACTTTCTTAAAAAGCTTAAACTTGATAATAATTATGAAGTAATTTTTACAAGTGGTGCTAGTGAATCAAACAATTTAGCGCTTGTTGGTTATGCCTTGAAAAATAAGGGTCGTGGTCGAAAATTAATTACTACTAAAATTGAACATGAGTCAGTTTTAGAAGTTTTTAAATATTTAGAAACTCAAGGCTTTCAAGTTACCTATTTAAATATTAATAGCGAAGGAAAAATTGATATTGATGAATTTAAAAAAGCCATTGATAATCAAACTATATTAGTTTCAATAATGGGTGTTAATAATGAGCTTGGTAATGTTTTAAATATTAAAGAGATTAAAGAAGTTATTAAAGACTACCCAAAATGTGTTTTACATTCTGATCTTGCTCAAACTCTTGGAAAAGAAAAATTTGATTATACACTTCCTGATATGTTTACAATTAGTGCTCATAAAATTTATGGACTTAAAGGAATTGGAGCATTGGTTAAAAAGAAAAAGATTATGCTTACTCCTTTAATTCATGGAGGCGGTCAAGAGAATGGATTAAGAAGTGGAACTTATGATTATCCTTCAATTGTTTCTTTTAACGCTTCTTTAAATTTTATTATTGAACACTTTGATGAATTTTATAAAAAGAGTAAAGAAATGCAGGCTTTTTTAATTGAAAACCTACAAAAAATCGATGAAGTAGTGATTAATAACTACCCTAATAATTCTTCGCCCTTTATTGTTAATTTTTCTTTAAAAACAAAAAAAGCTAGTGTGGTAGTTGAAGCATTATCTAATAAAGAAATTTATGTTTCTAGTGTTTCGGCTTGTAACTCTAAAAAAGAAGGAGCTTCATATGTTTTACTAGCCGCCAATAAATCAATGCATGAAGCTAGTAATTCAATTCGTCTTTCTTTAGGAAAAGATAATACAATTGAAGAATGTAGAACTTTTATCGAAGTATTAAAAAACATTTTAAGAACAGTTAGGGGATAAATATGAAATATAACACAATTATTGTTCGCTTTGGCGAGATGTCAACCAAAGGCAAAAATAAAAGAGACTTTATTAATTCATTAGCTAGATCAATTAGACATAGTTTAAAAGATAATGAAAACGATTATGAAATGATTATTCGTCATGATCATATCTATTTAAATTTAAAAAATGAAATTGATGATCTTGTAAATAAACTTAAAGATATATCTGGAATGTATTCATTTTCTTTAGCCTTAAAAATTGATCAAGATTTAGATAATATTTTAAATGTTTCTTTAGATATTCTTAAAAAAGAAAATGGAAAAACTTTTAAAATAAGGACTAAGCGAATTGATAAATCTTATCCTTATATAAGTGATGAAATCAATCGAAAAGTCGCTACAGTAATCTTAAAAAATACTGATAAAAAAGTTGATGTCCATCATCCAGATACTTTACTTGATATTGAGATTAGAGAAGATGGTGCTTATTTATTTACTGAAACGATTAAAGGAATGGGTGGTTATCCAAGTGGAACTATTGGTAAATCTTTAGTGATGTTAAGCGGAGGAATTGATTCTCCAGTTGCAGCTTATCTTCTTTTAAAAAGAGGAGTTGATATAACTTGTATTCACTATGCTTCTCCTCCATATACTAATAGTGGTGTTATCGATAAACTTGAAGATATTTTACATAAACTTACTAAATATCAAACTCGAATCAGATTATATGTAATTCCTTTTACCAAGATTCAAGAAAAGATTTATGAAATTTCTCCAGAAGGATATCCAATTACCATCATGAGAAGAATGATGTATCGTTTAGCAAGTCGTCTTGCTAAACGATTAAAAATAAATTGCTTAGCAAATGGAGAAAGTATAGGGCAAGTCGCTTCTCAGACCATTGACTCTTTAAATGTCATTAATGAAGTCACTAACATGCCAGTTTTAAGACCACTTTGTACTTATGATAAAGTTGATATTATTAAAATAAGTGAAGAGATTGGAACTTATGATATTTCAATTCGACCTTATGAAGATTGTTGTACAATCTTTGCTCCGGTAAGACCTAAAACTTCTCCAAAACTAGAAGAGTGTTATGAAATTGAAAAGAAGTTTGACTTTGAACCTCTTTTAGAAGAAGCATTAAATAATGCTGAGTTAAAAATTATCAAAGATTAATATATCAAATTAAATAAAAATAGGAGTTTTGCAGAGTTTTTCTTGTAAACTCCTATTTTTTAAATACGTGAAGCACTTTATTTTTGTTGTGTGATTCTAGATAAATAGCAGCAATTGATAATCCAATTATTACCAAGACGAATAAATCAAAGAAGAAAGTCCCACCTTGAAATGTGTTAACTGAGCTATTAGAGCCGCTTAGTCTAGTCATAGCTTCAATATAAAGGAAGAAGGTAAAAATAAATGTAGCGGAAGATGTTACTAGTAAAGCTATATTTATTTTTTTACTAGCTTTAGTTACAAATAATGAAACTATAGGTAAAATGAAGTTTGCTAAAGAAGTGATGATTATAAAAAATGGACAAACCATTGTTTGATCTGCAATCATTGAGATAGATTCAAAGCAATTATACTGAATATTAATTGTCCATATGCCATCTTGATGTATACTTCCTTGAACAAATGGAGCAAACTGTAAAAAGAAAGCTATGAAAGAAAGTAAAACAATAATCATTAATAGAAGTCTATTTATAGTTAAGACAAAACATCTTTCCTTTTTAACTTCACTTTCTTGACTTGTCACATTTTGACTAATTACTTGCTCTTGAACTGAGTTAACATCTGGTTTAATTTGTTTAGCTTGAGGATCTTCAATCTTATCGTTTAATAAATAATCAATTGAGCAATCAAAGATTTGACTAATTCGAATAATTTTATCAGTTTCAGGATATGTAATATTGCTCTCCCATTTTGAAACAGATTGACGAGATACTTTAAGTAAACTAGCTAATTGATCTTGAGTTAAATTATTTTGTTTTCTTAATTTTGCTATTTTATCTCCAGTTTTCATATTAAGCTCCTTCAGATAACAACTTAATTTTAGTTTGAAAGAGGACGATAAACAATGTAGTTTGACGTTATAAATGTAAATTTTAGGTTGCAATAGTTATATTTTAAGTTGAGTTTGCTGATTTTATTAGTTTTTTTCTTCTTTTATCGCAAAATAAAATCACCACAAGTAGTGGTGATGATATTTAATGCTCTAGTTTAAATTTATCTTCTTGCGCCGAGTTTTTCACTTAATTCATAAACGCCTTTAGAATCAACAGCGAATAATTCAAATTCTTTAAGTAAATCAGCGGCAGTTTTTTCTTCTTCGGCTTGTTCGGTAATAAACCAATTTAAGAAATTAACTGAGCGATAATCTTTAGCTTCAATAGCGGCAGCATAGATATCGTTAATTAAAGATGTAACATATTTTTCATGGCTTAATTGAAGAGTAAGTGGTTCTTTGAAATCCTTAAAACTAGCTTTATAAGCTTCAATTGTTTCAAGAGCTACTTTTTCATCATTATCATGAAGATATTCCATGAATTTATCAGCATGTTCACTTTCTTCCTGAGCTTGTTTTTTAAACCAAGAAGCAAAACCATTTAATCCTTCTTCAGCATAATAATTAGCAATTGCTAGATATAAATAAGAAGAGTATAACTCTTTATTAACTTGATTAACCATCAACTCGGCAACTTTTTTATTTAACATATTTTTTTATCTCCTTTGTTATTTAATTCTTACATGTTTATGAGTTAATTACCACTTACATGCATTTATATTTTAAAGTGAGTTAAAACATTAAAATTAATGGTAGAGAAATATATCTATTTAGTTAAAGAGTCTATCTTTAATATTTTTAACAAGGCTTTTTACAACTTCATCGAACAAATATGGACATTAAAGGGGGGAGAGTCCAATTTTGTCATAGTTTTGACTTGCTAATCACAAAACTGATGAAAGAGATAATTAAATATCTTATTTGTAAAAAGCCCTTAAACAATGGCAAATATCTGCTTGTATGTCGAGAATTTATTCGCATTTAATCGTAAAAAAATAAATTTGTTATTATTGATCAGTTGTGGTTTTAAAACCTTATATTAGTTATGACTTTATTTATGTTTTGTTAGATAAGTATAGCGAATTTTGACATAGATGTGCTGACAAGAATTATTTTTTAAACATAGATAAAACATGCATTTTTAAGTATAATTAAATTACTTTAAGAAAGTTGGTGTTTTGCGGTGAAATTTCAAGAAACAGAGTCTGTCGAACTAAAGAGAATTTTAAACAAAGACTTTGCAAAAGAAGTTGTTGCTTTTTTAAACACGCGTAATGGAACTATTTATATCGGTGTAGATGATAAAGGAAACGTTATTGGTGTTGATAACGTTGACAAGACAATGAGAGAAGTAAGGCAAATTATTAGAGACCAAATTCTCCCATCAACAGAGGGATTGTGCGAAATTGAATCATTTTTTGAGAATGAAAAGATAATAATCATTATTAAAATTAAAAAAGGCTCAAAACTTTATTACATAAAAAAGAGGGAAGGAGCGCTACAGGTTGCTTTTATCGTGATGGAACGTCTTCTGTTCCAATGAGTGAAGAGGAAATTGAAAGACAATTTATGTCTTCTTTAAGCTATAAGCGCGTTTTATTAAGTGAAATTCCAGTTAATAAAAATGATTTAAAATTTGACACATTAAGAGATAAATTGCGTTCTAACGATGTTCATATTAATGATAGAACTTTTTTGAGCAACTTTAATCTTGTTACAAAAGATGGGAATTTCAATTTATTAGCAGAACTTTTATCCGACGAAAACAGAGTTTCTATAGCTGTTTGCGTTTTTAAAGGCAAAGATAAGACTGAATATCTTATGAGAAATGAATATGGTAATAAGTCTCTTATTCAATCTTATATAGATGTAATAAATTACTGCGAAGCAATTAATCCGACATATATTGATGTTAGTTCAAGACCTCGAAAAGAAAAAAGAATGTTTGATAATAAAGCATTTGAAGAAGCACGGATTAACGCTTGCGTGCATAATTTATGGGAATCTCATATTTCCCCTCAAATTTATATTTTTGAAGATCGTATGGAAATCGAATCTCAGGGAGGTCTTCCTTATGGTCTTTCCAAGGATGAATTTTTATCTGGTATTTCTAAACCGGTTAATCCTGATTTAATGGATATTTTTAAATCTTGCCGAATTGTCGAACGTTCTGGACATGGTGTACCTGAAGTTGTGAAAGTGTATGGTGAAAGTGCCTATAAATTTTCCGCAAATACAATTACTGTTGTTATACCTTTCGACAAAAAAGGTTTTAAAAAAGATGCTACGATAAAAAAGAATGCAAATGGCACTGTAAATGGCACTGTAAATGACACTGTAAATGACACTGTAAATGGCACTGTAAATGACACTGTAAATGGCACTGTAAATGAGTTCGAATTATCTAAGTCAGAACAATTAATATTAAATATAATTTCTCTTGATGGAAAGGTTACGCGTAATAATATATGCAAGCAAACCAATTTATCTCTCCGTACAGTTGCAAGAGTGCTTAACTCACTTAAAAGTAAGAAAGTAATTTATAGAGTTGGTTCAGATAAAAACGGTCAATGGAAAATTGTTGAATATAAAAAGGACGATAATCAAAAGAATAACTAAAATGTATGCTATATAAATGAGTATGGATACGTGATTGTGACTACAAATCACGCTTAATGTTATACCAATACTTTTTAAATAACTTTAACCTCATTGCTTATCAAGAGACATAAAACTTTCTAGTATTATACACAATGCTCAATATTTAATTTGAAATTAAAATGTTTAGGTTTTGCATTGTTTTTACTTAAATACAAACGTTATATTTGAGATTTTTTATCTACAATATTCCCACAAAATCCTTCTATAACGACATTGAATTTGCGTCCTGAGTTGCTAAAATATTACCAGTTTAGGAGAAAACAACAATGACTGAATTTGAGAAAATGAGTATTGGAAAAATCTATGATCCAAACGTTGAAGATTTATATAAAGTTAGAAATAAAGCTCATCATCTTGTTCAAGAATATAACAATACTTTTGAAGAAGAGACTGAAAAAAGAGAAAAAATATTAAATGAATTAATGCCAAATCGAAAAGAAGGAACTTATTTACAAGGGCCAATATTTTTTGACTATGGTTTAAATATTACAGCTGGTAAAAACTTTTACGCTAATTTTAACTTTACTTGTTTAGATTGTGCAAAAGTTACAATAGGTGACAATGTTTTTTTAGGACCAAATGTTTCAATTCTTACTCCAATGCATCCTTTTATGTATGAAGAAAGAAATCCTTATATTAGAAAAGATGGCGTACAAACTGATCAAGAATACGCTAAACCTATTACAATTGGTAGCAATACTTGGATTTGTGGCAATGTCACCATAGTTGGTGGAGTAACAATTGGTGAAGGATGTGTTATCGGAGCAGGTAGCGTTGTCACTAGAAATATTCCACCTCATTCCTTAGCTTGTGGTAATCCTTGTAGAGTTATTAGAGAAATTAACGAAAAAGATTCAATTAAATACAAGAAAGAGTTGTTTTGAGTTTTAGATTGAAATTTTTAACTGAAATTAATTTGTTTCTACTATTTTAGCTTTCTGCAGTTCTATCTCAATTGTTTTAAATTTACTCGACTTGAAAAAACCTAACTTTTTGCAAATATCGACATTTTAAAAACCTAAGTTTTTGCAAATATCAGCACTTTGAAAACCTAAGTTTTTGCAAATGGCAATTTTAAAATACGATTGTTATCGATTTTTTTACAGTTGTGGCCTTAAAAAACAAGATAATAGCATTGTTTTAATTAATGGTCAGAAATATGGCAACATATTTCTAAAAATTTTACATAAATTTTGATATTGAAAATATCAAATTTAAAGCTTCACTAAAAGTTGATTTACTAATTGCTGTAATGCCAATATTTACCTTCATTATGCTATTTAGTTGCCAAAAAGACAAAGTAGGTTAATAGTAAAGGTAGTAAGAAAAAGGAGATAATTATGCCAAATACTTATGAAGGAACATTTTCTGTTAATGGTATCAGAACAACAGAAAGAGTCGTTGCTAATGATCAAACAAGTGCTAAAAAATTAATGGAGATGAGATATCCAGGTGCAAAGATTTCGTGGCACAAGCTTCCAAATAAAGTTAAAGATTAGTTTTTGTTTGAAAAGTAAATAACGCCTTTTCTGAAAACTTTCATTTAGAGTGTAAAATTTTGATTAATCCATATATTTTTACGTTTAAACTTTAAAAGTTTAATGAAAACTTTTAGCGTCTTATTTTGTTATTGAGAATCATTATCAAATGTGCATGTGCAATAAAAATTATCGATTTCCTTTATTTTTTGCTCATTTCGTGCTAAAAATTAATAAAATGTGTGCAAGAATTAGGGGAGGAGAGTTATTACTGTGACACATAAGTGTCATTGATTTTTATTAACCCATTAATTAATATTGATATGGTGTTTGGGACTTATAAAATTAAAAAGCAAGAATATATTGAAAAGATTGAAGATATGTTCAATCTTCAAAATGATAGAATTAAATTTCAAGACTCCTTGATTTTAAATTCTGAACATTTTGAAAATGTCAGTAGTGGAGATTCCACTTATTTGACAATGGATAATAATATTGTTGATATATTCAAGTCTTTAAAAGATGGCAGTGAAAAAGCTTTTAATCTTTTTTATTTTAAGACTTATAAAAGTGTTTACTATAAATTACTTTCCTATGTTAAAAATCCTGATTTTGCGAACGACCTTTCTCAAGAAGTATATATTGAGTTTTATCGAAATGCAAAACGAGTAAGAGAAGATAAATCATGTTTAACTTTTCTTTTCACTATTGCTCGTAATATTGCTTTAAACTACATCAAGACTAAAAAAGAAGACTTAGAATATGATGATGGTTTAAATTATGCAAGTGATACCAAAGAGCAAAAGATTGACGTTAATATTATATTTGCCGTCTTGTTAAATGAAATTAAAGTCAAAGAAGAAGATTGCGATATCCTTTTACTTCATATCGTTCAAGGATATGCGTTTAACGAGATTGCTGCAATGTATAATGCAAATTTGAATACCATTATCACTAAATACAATCGTATAATTAAGAAACTTCAAAATTACTTTGCTGAGAAAGGAGGTTCTTTAGATGCAATTTAATGAAAATAAATTTAAAGAAGAACTCCTTTCTAATCCAAAAATTGAAAATAGATACGATAACATTAAAGAAGAAATTGAAAAACGTCATATAGTGATGCTTGAAAGTAAGCCATCTCTTTTAGATCGCTTACTTGATTTTACATCAACTAGAGCCTTTAAATATTCTTTAGCAACTTGCGGGGCAGTTGTTCTTGTGGCTGGTGTAGCTTTAGGAATATTATTACCTCAACTAGGAGGTGAACCTGATTTACCTGATGTAAAAAAACCTCCTATATTTCTTGGCGTTAGTTTAAAAGAAGTACCAAGTGAAGAAGTAAATTCACTTAACCATATTCATCTTGCTGAAGAGTTAGATTCAACTTCTGAAAGTGATGCAACCCTTGATAAAGATACTGATATCATTTTAGATTTAGCATTTGAAAATCCTGATGAGTTTGAAATTAATTCTTTCACCGTTAGTGAAAAAGAAGGCGGAAGTGTAACTTATACAACCGCGAATTATTTAGAAGGTTCATCTTCAACACATATTTATGTAAAAGTTGGAAAAATGCAAGACGTTACCTTAAATTATGAAGTTGGAAATATTACTTATCTTGATGAAGGAGTTTCTAAACCAGTTATGATAAAAGGTGAAACAAGCTTAACTCTTTCACCAAGTTCAGATCCAACTCCACCTCCAGTTGAAGAACATGAGTATACTTTTACTTTTGAAAATAGTGAAATATATACTGATTCTGCAAGCTTTTCTTTTAAAATTGAAGATAATTATGACATGCTTGTTAACATGAGAGCAGTATTATATCGTAATGATACTGTTGTTGAATCACAAAGTATTAATAAAGAAAATGAAATAAGTATCTCTTTTGATAACCTCTTATATAACAGCGAATATCATCTTGAAATTATTTCTGATGTTGTAGATAACGGGGAAGTAAAAGAAGAAGAAAAAATCTTTACTCATGATTTTTCAACAAGTAAATATTTTGATGAAATAAGCATTACTCCTAGCTTTATTAGTGCTGATATTTCTGTAGTTAATAAAGCTCAAAATGTTTCAGTTGATTCAATTAGGTTATTAAGTGTAGTGGATGAATTAATTAAAGATGTAACGACACAAGAAAGTGAATTTAACATTTCTGATTTATTAGCAAATACAACTTATAAAGTTGAATTTACTTTTTCAGTAAGTGGTGAGCACGCATATAAAACCACTCAAACATTTACTACCTTAAAATATACAGTTCCTACTTTAACAATTGATTTTGCTAATGTTACTGGGGCTACAGTTGATTTTCGCTATACGATTAATGATCCTGATGATATAGCAACCTTCTCTCGAATTGAACTATATAGAGAAGGAGAACTTTATCGTAGTTCTCAAACTGAGACTGAGATATTTACTAATTTAACCGCTTCATCTAACTACGAACTTAGAGTCATTTATACTTATGATCTCCATGAAGGTGATGGCAGTGTTGAATTAGTCGCGACAGATACTTTTGAAACTGAATCAATTAGTTTATCTATTAAAGAAGTTACTAGTAATGGTACAGCTAATGCTAATACGAGTATTCCAATACGTGTAACTATTAATAATATTAGTTTGGTGACAATTAAAGGATTTATTATTGATGGCAAACAATATGATGCCACTAAAGAAGGGGTTGGTGAAACTTACTTTGTTAGTTTAGATCCTATAGCAACAACTGGCATACATGAATATAGTTTGACAGCATGTGTCTATGAAGCAGGCGGCGTAAGTGATACTTACACTTTTAATGCACCTACAACCTTTGAGATACAAATTGTTTAGTTTCAAAAAATACCATTTATATCATTTTTTTGAACATTTTTGAGTAAAAAATGATTTCGAAAAAAGTTTTTTAAAAATTTTGAAATAATGTGAAATATTTTACACCCTTAAGTTGTCTTTATAGGTATGAAGACAAATATTGCAGTTTTAACCATCTTCAAGATGGTAATTAAGAAAGAAAGATTTAATACTAATGACCTTGTAAAGATAACAGGATGCTCTAAGAGAACTTGTTTTCGTTACATCAAAGACATTAAGGAGTTCATTAAGGAAAATACTCGTTTTGAGTTAAAATACTCAGCTCGAATTAAAAGTTTTGTCCTTGTTGAAGCTAGACAAAAACACTAGTTATTAAATAATTCTTTTATCTACTTAAAGAAATAATCTCTGAAGGGGTTACATCTTTAATTTAGTTTGACTTATTAAGTTTAAGCCAATTTTAGTGTGAACAAATTATAACGGTTATAGCTATACCTATCTTATTGGGAGTGTTATTTTATTTAGATAACTGTTACTTTTTTGCGAAGTTTATAAATATTAAAATTAACGATAATTATCATATTTTTGACATTTTTGTGTACTAAGATTTACTTATACCTTTCTTTTTATTAATATAGTGTTAGTAAATAAATTTTAAGGACAATTCTTTTTTATTTTTAACAAAAAACAATATATTGAATTGTCAATGAGGAAGGTTATGAAACGAAAAATAATTTTTGCTTTAAGCCTTGTAGCAATGCTAGGCTTTGGTAGCCTTACTACACTCACTTCTTGTGATTCTTCAACTGTAACAAGTGAAAAACATCAAGTCACAGTAACTGAAGGTGAAGGATTCACAGTTAGTGGTTTAAAAGAAGAAGGTTACTCTTATGGAGAAACAGTTACATTCAATATTAATGTATCTGATTCAACAAAAACAGTCGATGAAGTTAAAGCTGGAGATACTAAGTTAACTCCAACAAGTGATAGCGGTTATGCTTTTAAAATTGGTAATGAGGATGTAGCAATTACAGTTTCTTTAAAAACAAAAGGAACTGAAGTAGAAACAGCAACTGTAACTATAAAAGAAGGAATAAGTAATGGTTCAGTTACACTTTCGCGCATTGGTGAAGTCAAAGTTGGTGAAACTATTGAAATCATCGCTATTCCTAATGATGGATATGAAGTTGATAAGTATTATTTAGATAATACAGAATTAACTTCAAATACATTTGTTGTTACTAGTGGGACGCATGAAGTTAATGTTACCTTTAAAGTTTTAGATCCTAGTATTATTTATGGTAGCGTTGTTGTCCAAGAAGAAAGTGTTACAAATGGAACAATAGTTGCTAAGCTTGAAGATGGAACTATCTTAAAAGAAGAAAATAGAAGACAACCTGTAGGTACAAAAATTCTTCTTGAAGTTAGTCCTCAGGATGAATGCTATAAAGTTAATGAAGTAAAACTTAATGATACAGTATTATCGCCTGAAGGTGATGCTTATTCGTTTACTGTTCAAGAAGGCAAGAATTACATTAGCGGTAGTTTTACTTTAACTAATCCAGGTCAAGGCTTAATTCGACTTAGTGCAGATCCTGAGCATGCAACATTTGAAATAGATAAATTAGATGAGTATGTAGCGGTCGGTGAAAAAATTACAATAAAAGTTACACCTGATGCTAACTTTACTGTTAAGTCGGTCCTATTAAATGATCAACCAATAATTGAATCAAGCGAAGAGAACGTTTTTACTTTTGAAGTTATAGAAGGTCTTAACAGAATTACAATTGAAGTTGCTTCATCTGCAGAAGGTATTGAATTTATTATTCCAGATGATTGGGTCAAAACAAATAGTACTTATCGTGAATCTTATTACATTGTTGTCGGTCAAGAATATCAAATTCAAACAAGGTTTACTCCTGAAGGAAGCTATGACGATTTGATTTATGAAGTCACAATTGGAGATGATGCTTATATTGAGGTAACTCAAGAAGGTGTTGTTAAAGGTAAAGAGATTTATGGAAGTGATGTAGGTATTAAAGTATCTTTAAAGAGTAATCCTGATACTTATGAAATTATCTATTTTAGAGTTGTAAGTAAAAATGAACTTTCGATTGAAACACTTAAAAATAGTCTTAAAGCATCGATTGAAAGTGAAAAGAAGAACACTAATAAAACTCAACTTGTAGTAGAAACTAAAGCTATGGAAGAAACTAGTTCTAGTAAAACAACATATGATTTTGAAGTCTATAACGATAATCATTCTGTTACTACAGTAACTACTGAAAAAGGCGATACTTCTCGTTATTATCGTACGATTTTTGAAGATACATTCTACTCTTTATATCGTAATGGAAGTGAAACAAAAGTTCCTGATAATGGCGACACAACAAAAATAACCAGTGATAACCGTGAAGAATATGAAACAATGGTTAATACTTTTGGTGGCATCGAATTTTCATTAACTGAAGGTCAATATAGTGGTGTAACTGATTTCTTATATCAAAAAGTATTTGGTGATGGTAGTGTCTATGATGAAGATGATGATTATGACCCATTTGCATCCTCAACAATAGTAACAAGTACATTTGGTAATGAATGGGACATCGTCACAAAGATTAAAGGTACTGATTGGTTAGGCGATCCATATTCTTTTGATATTCATCTTTACTTTAAGTTTAACTTTTATGGCGACTTACAAAGTGCAACTTATGAAAGAAAAGATTATAAAGGTTTAACTGAAGAAAATATTGAAGTTACTAGCGAAACTCCATACGATTTTGAAAAGTATGAAATTTCATTAACCTATGGTGAAAAAGGTAGTGATCAAAATAATTATTTTGATATCAATGATTACTTCTTTACTGATTTTAAACCTGAAGTTTATCTTTCTAGAGATTTTACTGAAGAAAGCAAAGTTCAAGCTGATAATGAAGGTAAATACAATGTTAGTGTTGATGATACAGTTTATATAAGCATAAACGATGCTATGCCAAAAGAAGCAATGCAAGATATCGATAAGATTGAGACAAGCTCTGAAGGCGATACTATAGGAGCAATTTCAACCACTTCTAGTGGTGGCTTCTATTTTGATGTAATTGGTGAAGGAGAAACAACTATTACTTTAAAGAGTAAGAATGTTACAAAAGAAATCACCATTAAATCAACTTATAAGCCTGTAGAATCCGTCTCTTTTGATGAAAGTTTAGCTGACACAATGCTTGTTGGAAATTCTCTTTTGTTGAGCGCTAGCGTTACTCCTTCGGAAGGAATTCGTAATGATGAAGTAAAATTCGAAGTTATCGAAGATACTACTGGTGGAGCTTATATAGACGAGAGACCAGGCAGATATGGTTATGGTACTGACTACTATTTAATTTCTGGCCCTAATGCTGGTACAGTAAAGGTGAAAGCAATTTCACTAGACAATGAAAACATTTCCGCTGAAAAAACTATAGAGGTAAAAGAAGTACCAAGTGTTCTATCTAATATTGCAGGAAAAACTTACTCAACAAGTTGGTCAGATTATGGTTATGATACAACATCATATGATTTCAAAATTAGTTTTGGTGGCGATATTAATAATATGACGGCGGAAGTTTCTTTTACTATAACGACAGAACCTTATTGGGGTGACACTACTGTTACAAACGGAACTTTTACAGCTGATGTTAAACAAAATTTATCATTCATAGTTTTATCAAATCTACAGAAGACAAGTGGCAACATGGAAGCTACTGAAGTTCCAACAAACTTAACTATTAATTTAAATGATAATTTTGAGTTTGATAAATTATCAATAAATGATGATGGTGATGTACATGATCTTATAGAATTTGTTGATATTACCGATTTAATTAATGGAAATATTTACGAGCTTTCATGGTCTGACTATTATAGTGATTATAGCATGAAGATGACTTTTGATAATTCGTCAGGTTCTATGAAAGTCTCAATTGATTATACAGTAAGTGGATATTCAACCCAGACAGGTAAATTTACAGCCGATGTTACAATCGGAGCAAGCTCTATTACTCTTAGTAACTTAACTCAGGTTGAAGGCGATGAAATTTCAGAATATGATTATCCGCCAACTGAAATAGACTATAAGGTAAATAATGGAGAAGTCACTTTTACTTACGAAGGTGGCGGATGGTACGAATGAGGTGATTCTATATGAAAAAACTTAAATTATTAGTCTTCCCAGCATTAATGACACTTAGTACTTTTGGTGTTACTAGTTGTGGACAAGAAAGTGGTGAGCCACTTTTACCACCAGTAACTGATTTAGGTGAAGGAGAAAAACCTGAATTTGTTGAATTAAGTCCAATTGCTGCAGAAACCTCAACTCTTTATCCAGGTCAATCTATTAAATTAAGTGGACCAGAAAATGTTACGTGGTCTGTAAATAATGATTTAGCAACAATAAGTGCAGATGGAACACTTAAAGCTGGAGATAAAGATGGCAGCTTTATTGTCAAAGCAACCAGCAAAAGTAATGATACAATCGCTGTTCAAAAACTATTTAAGATTTATACAATGTCTTCCAAGGATTTAGCAAACAAGCTTATAAGTTGGGCTGAAGGCTATAACTACACTATGGAATGGACTGGTAAATTTTTTAATAGTGATGGTAGTGAAGTTACTGCTCAACAAATTGTTAATGATTCAGATGGTATAGAAAATAGTGATGCATCCTATATTTATGAAGATATGGCTATTAAAGGCAATCTTATTAAATATACTAATGATGCTTTCTATTGGAAGTATGGAGTTGACGGCAACAATCAAACATATGAAGGAGGATCGTATAACTCGCCTTTATATGGTGGAAGTGTTTGGGACTACAACATTGTAGATGGTAAAGCCGTAAGAGGAAATCCAGATTATTTTGATAGTTATCTAGGTGTTGGCGATTATAAAAAGATTTATACTGCTGATTTAACTTACTTCGTAAGAGATGAATTTAAAGTTGAAGATTCAAATTTAACACTTAGTGAAGATAAGTCTGCTCTTTTATATGATGCTACTAAAGATATGAATGGTTTTAGAGATAAAGACTACTATAATTCAGATTATTCTTTGCCTATTACTTTATGGGGTATTGTTGACTCGGCTTATGCCTTACAATTCTTTGACTATAGTTGGGATTTAGACACTACTGGAAAAATAAGTTATTCCGATGAAGGGCTTAAAGGCGTCTTTATGTTCAATGAGATTGCTATAGGAACAAGTAAAACTTATAACTATGAAATGACGGTTACAATCTCTGATATAGGTTCAACTATTATTGATGGAATTGATGAACTTATTGCAGCCGACAAAGAAGAAATGAGTCAAGCCGCATAGTTATTATTTACTAAAAACAATAAAACACTGAGGTTTTGCAAGGTTATTTGTATATTTCTCAGTGTTTTTTATTACTCTATTATTATGCTTAAATAGCAAACTAACATTTCAAATGACTAAATTATTCTTTTGGAATGTTGATGCTCAAACAGATTTTTAACTATCATTTTTGTTATTTCTCTATTTTGTAGAGTGGTTTTTCTTTTTATAGAGTGAAGTAGAAGAATAAATCTATTATGATTAAGGAGTAGGATTTAATTTTAAAGTATTTATCTAATGACAAAGCTATTAGTTAATTACTTTGCTGAAGGTAGTGTTAATATGAATTTTGGTGATAAGATTTTAGAAGCAAGAAAAAAGAAAGGTTTAACTCAAAAAGAACTTGGTGCTTTATTGCATGTTTCAGATAAAGTAATTTCTAAATGGGAGACTGGAAGAGGTTTACCAGATCTTGATATGTTTCGTGAAATTTCAAAAATTCTTGATATTGATGTTAGTGAGTTTTTTCAAAAAGTTGATCTTAAACCTAATACTTCTAAATTAGTATATGACACAGTAATTTTAAATTACGTTAAATATATTTTAATAAATATGTTTGCTGTGATTTTAGGAATTATTATCTACAATTCTGGTTATAACATAGCAAATGGAAACACCTATTTTAATGTTACTATTTTTCAAACATTTAAACTTATTAAAGATTTAATTTGTATTATTAGTGTTGTGGCTCAAATAGTCTTTTTAATTAACTTTATTATTGTTTCTAAAAGCCAAGTTAGTTTTTATCGTCGAAGAAATTTGATTATTTGTATTGTATTAACAACAATTTATGCAATCTTATTTTTCGTCACGATTGGCTTAGGTAATTTCATTTTTTAATCAATATGCAAAATAAGAAAACCTATAAATTTATCTTTTCTATTATTTCTTTAGCTTCATTATGTTCTTGTGAGGTTTATCGAAATGAATATCCTGATACCTATTGGTTTACAATACGGGGTAATACTTTCGAACTATCTACTGGTCCTCGTACTGTGGATGATGTTAATGAAGAATTTAGGGTTTATGGAAATGATTCTGCCGGAATTGATGGGCTTAATTTCGATAGAGCTTATAACAAACTTTATGCTGAATATCATGTTACTAGAGAAACAGACGAAAGTAGAATTTATGATTTTCTTTATGATTCAGATTTGTATGTATATGATTGTGAAAATTCTATATCATATGCATATAAGACTACTTCAGAAGAAATTAATATAAGAGCTTATGAAATTACGAATTTTCTCAACGAGACTTTTAAGAAAATTGAAAATAAAAAATACAATTATCTATCAAGACAACCATTTACTCTGCTAGGGGTTCACTATTTCACTTATACTGACAAACCTTATTTTTTAGTGAATGCAAGTACTTATTTATGGAAGTATCGTTTAAACGACAATTCATCTTTTTATATTTTAGAGAGTGATACTGACTTCATTCCTGGATGTGAAGCAAGCAAATATAATAGTGATTATATTGTAAATTGGCGTAATTTTAACAATCAAATCACAATTGTTCCTCACACTCTTTTTAAAACTATTTATTACTGTAGCTCTGGAAGCGACTATTGTATGCCTTTTAATCAAAAAGAAGTAGAAAGTGGAAGAATAATTAGAGACGAAACATTTCCTTTAGTCGATGCTGAAGCTTCCATAATTACTAAAAATGATGAAATTACTTTGCCATTAGGCTATTCCTTTTTAAATGGATTTGATTTTGAGTACAATTATTCACTTAACAACAAAAGTTACGGTGCAGATCCAGTTTTTCCGTATTCAAAAACATACAATAAAGGAAATCCTAAATTGTTTTATTCAATAGATATATTTAATAGCGAGCCTACTTGGCTATATAGTTACGAATATCCGACCAAAATCTCCAATCACACTAAAAGCTATTATATTTTTTCCATGTTTAATGACTCTGATTTTTTAGAAAGCGAAATGCTTTTTGAAATTCAGTATAATTTTGAAGTATCAACAGGAGTGCAATATCATTCGTCTGCTTATAACAATTATGCTTACTTTAGCAATAAACCAGAAAGAAATTATTCCAATAGTTCAAATGTCTATTCCATGAAATAGAGATTTAATCTCTATATTAAAGAGTGCTTACTTCTTTTAACTTATTTATTATTAATACATGAAGTGGATTGATTTTATTTATTCATTTCTTAGGAGTGGAGCGCTTAACAAAATCTAGCGTTGAATATTGTAATTCCTATAATGACCATAAACTTTAAAGGTTATAAAGATTAAAATATTTAATGAATTCCGTTAGCGTAGAAAGGCATTGTCAAAAGATGAAATATCAAATTAAACATATTTTAGAAATAGCTTCTTTTGTGTTATTGGGCATATTCTTTATTATTTTTGCCTTTATTGGTACAGGTAATTTAGATTATATAGATTATGCAAAAATTGTTTTATTTATATGTCTTGGAGTTTTTTCTTTAACAGTCGGAATAACGGATTTAGTTATAAATAGATATGATGAAGAAATTGATTTTAAAAATCATATTTTGGGAATTTTTGCTTTAGCTGGAATAATTGAAGGAACTTATTTATTATTTGCTAACGTTTTTATTCTTTCTTTTGTAATCTATTTATTGACGCTTGTAATATTGGCTTTAAACATTATCTATAAGCATTATAAATGCAAAAATAAAGTAAAAACAATTGATGATTATTTAATAATTGGAATAACTTTTGCAGGGTTATTATTAGAAATTCTATATTTAATATTTAAGATTTTGCCTTCCGATTATAGTGGTGTCGAGTTTGTTTTAAGTATTTTAGCATTGGCTATTTTAAGTTCTTTTATTATTACTTATTTAATAAATTTTGTATTCTGCATAATTGTAAATTTTAAATTTGATCTTAAATCTTTAAAATTGTCTGGCTCAATTTTTACTCTTATATTTTTAGGCGCTTTTCATATGGCCTTAAACTATGAATTGCTTTTTGGAGATGGAGTAACATTTAGTCCATCTATTGGATATATGTCTTGCTTTATAATAGGAGTTATATCTTTAATTCTAGGTTTAGTTTTATATTTCATTATTAGGAAAAACCTTAATAACAAAGATTTTGACGATTATGATATTACTTTAATCTTTTTAACTGCCATTCAATCATTTCAGTTTATTATTTGTTTGTTTTTCTATGGACCTCAACAAATTGAAATGTTTATTCCTTGGTCAATAGTTGTGATTATTCCATTAATTACAATTTTTGTTAAATATACGTTTTCTAAAATACGCGATGTTTATGCTTGGTTTGAAATAATATCTGACGTCTGTATCATTATATTTGTTATTTTTGGCACTGTTTGGTGCGTAATTAATTATGCCTCATTTGATTGTCTTTCAATATATCTTACAGTGTTTATTATTCTATCGTTTTTTTCATCCATTTCGGTGTTAGCTTTTACTGTTCCAAATTTAATCGATAACTTTGAAGGCACTAGAGAATAAAATATTAGTAAAACATTAATGAAGAAGGGATATAAGCATGAAATTTAAAACAGAACATATAAGTGAAGTAATATCTTTTATCGCTTTAGGCATACTTTTTATTGTTTATGCTTTTATAGGAACATCAATTAATCAATATGGCGGAAGTGCAAAGATATATCTATTTATAACTTTAGGTCTAGCATCTCTTGCTATTAGTATTATTGATATAGTAATAAATTCTTATTCAAAAGATGTTGAACTTAAAAATTACTTCTTTGGTCTTTTATTGTTTGCCGGACTCCTTGAAGGAATGTTTTATCTTGTTAACAAAAATTATTTTTTACCTTTCGCATTATTTTTTATACCAATCATTCTTTTCACTATAAACCTAATCTATGATTATTATAAAAGAAGAGAGAGGATAACAACTTTAGATCAATATTTTACAATTGGCTTAACTTTTGCAGGCTTTTTGTTTGTAATTTTATATCTAATCACACGCATGTTTACTCAGCAATTTGAAGGTGCTGAATATGTTTTGAAATATTTGGTATTAATACTTGTTTGTATATTAACTATTTCATTTACTACAAATTTAATTACAAGAATTATTAATTCCGTTAAGTTTGATTTAAAGGTTTTAAAGTCTAACCTTATTATTTTTGGTTTAATCTTTTTAGGGTGCTTTTTTATGACTAATGGCTTTTCCGCAATGTTTTATCATCAAACCGATTTTGTCCCAACTCTTTTTCCAATTTGTACTATGGTGCTTGGAGCTATTTCAATTCTTTTTGCTCCTATTTTGTTTGTGACTATTAGAAAGAACCAAAATAATAAAAAGTTTGACAATTTTTATGCAGCTTTAATCTTTTTATCGATTGTTGAAATTGGTGAATTTATTATTTTTTGCTTTGCCGGAAGAGTCAATTTTATAATTATACCTTGGATTTTAGTTGTCATAACACCTCTTATTACTTGCCTTGTTAAATACACCTTTTCTGATAATTTGACTTACGATAACACTTCATATTTTGAATTTGCTTCAGCTATAGCCGTAACTTTCTTTGTTGTTTCTGTTCCAATTTATCGAACAGTTTATTATTCAACAAGTGATAGTATTTATTTAGGTTATTTAATTGTTTTAATTATATCAACAATAATATCAATATTATCTATTGTCTCTTTCATGGCAATAAATGTTTATGACTCAATTAAAGGCAATCGATAACAAGTTTAAAAATTAAATAGAGAAAACAAAAAGAAAATAGAGTAGGGGTGCGCCCTACTTTTCTTTAAGAAGAAATTATCATTTATTAAGAATTAGGCCTTAAAAATATACTTATTTATATCTAATTATTTAGAATATCTTTGAGGATTTATTATGAAAAGAAAAATATTTTTGCTTGCTGCAGCTTTATTATCATTATCAGTTACAGCTTGCGCCAATCAAACTCCTCCGATAGATGATGATAATCAAAATCAAAATGATGGAGATAATAATGGCGATAATAATGGAGATGATACTGTGACTTATACTGATACTAAAATTGAAAATTTTGATTTATTAAATGATGAAGAAGTACGTTATTTGGGGCGTTACATTAAAAAAGAGGTTAATGGTAAAGAAGCGATGTATTTAGGCTTTACCTGTACGGGCTTTGAACTATTTGTTGATGTAAAAAGTGAAACTAATAAGTTAACACTTGATTTATATTCCGAAATGCTTGGAGGCAATGTTACTCAATATTTAAAAACTTACATTGATGGAAAAGAAAATGCCAAGATTGAGTTGCAACCAGGCGAACAAACAGTAACTTTGTTTGAAAACTTAACTCCAGGTAAACATACTTTAAAATTATTAAAACTTAATGAAGCAAGTGTTTCAAAACTTGGTTTATATGCTTTAAATACTGAAGGAGAAGTTGATTATTATCATCGAGAGTATTCTTCTCCACGTAAAAAAATTGAATTTTATGGAGATTCTTTAACTTGTGGTTATGGTAATTTAGGCAACCCATCAATTAAAATATTTAGAACTCAAGATGAAGATGGCAGTTTAACTTATGCGCAATTGCTTGCTGATAAATTAGATTATGATCCAACTTTTGTCGCATGTAGTGGTATAGCTCTTTCAGAAATATTAGCTCCTTATGGAGTCGATATGATGGACCAATATAATACTGTTGAAGGCACTATCCCTTATGATATGAGTTTATGTTCTCCTGATATTGTTGTTATGAATTTAGGTAGTAATGACCATGGCGGATATTTAGCAGAAGATATCACTCAAGAAAAAAGAGATGCTGGTATAGAAGAATTTATTAATAACTATTCAATCATTATGGAGCCAATCTTTAAGAATAATCCAGATTGTAAAGTCATCTCTGTTTATAATATGTGTCATTCAATTGATTCTGCTTTAATTAAAGCTATTAAGCAAGCAACTAAAAATTTAAATGAGAAATATGGAGAAGATAGTGCTTTTACTATTCAACTTATGAACAATCAAACTGGTGCTAATGGTCACCCAGATTTAATTGGTCATAGAACAAGTTATGATACTATCTATAAATTTATCGAAAAAGAAGGCTTAAATAAGTAAGTGTTTATTTATTAATAATTAGCAATTATTAAGATTTTAAGCCACTTATATATAACTATCTTAATTTAATAAATATAATAAAAATAACTTTAATTTGTGGAGATATTATGAAAAAATCTAAATTCTTTGTTGTACCATTTTTAATGTTTTTGTGTACCGGATTTTCACTTAATAAGCTAGATTCTACTTTCAACTTAAAAAGTGTTAATAATTCAGTTTTAAAAGCTAATAGCCGTGTAATTGAAAAATCATTTAACGAGACGACTAAACATGAAACAAATGTTATGTCTCCTGTTTTCGTTAATACCTTTATTAATTCTTTAGATGAATTAAAAGGCTATAGTGAAAATGAAGCAACTAGACCTAGTAATATTCTTTTAAGAATTAATAAAGATATTGAATTAGTTAATGAAAGTGGAGAAAGCTTAGGAATTAGTTTTAAAGAAGCTTATGAAACTTACATTAAAGAAAAGATGCTTCCAGTAATTTATTTTGACACAGAAGATGTTGCTACAGCTTTAAAAACATATTTAGATGAGACTTTCTGTCCGTTAGATATGGCAGTATGTTCTTCTGATCCAACTTTATTAAAACAAGTTAGAAATGATGGAAATGGTCAAAAGATTAGAGGAATTTTAGATTATTCAAATAATGATGAAGCGCCTTTAGTTGATTATGTAAATGTCACTAATTCTTCCTGGGCAACAACTGTAATTTTATCTCAAGAATTCGCTACTGAAGAAAATATTCGCTACATCGAATCGCGCTTTAAATCGGTATGGGTTAATGTTGCTGATTATTCAGATATTAATATTGTTCGTTTAGTTACCGATGGAGTTTATGGAATCATTACAGAAAATGTAAGTGAAGCTTTAGATACTTTTAAAGTATTCGAAAATACAGATAATGCTAAATATAACATGAACCGTGTTCCATTTAATATTGGTCATCGTGGCTTGCCTTATCAAAGTTATGAAAATTCAATGGAAGGTTATCGTATGGCCTATGAAATGGGGGCTACTCATATCGAAACTGATATCATGATTACTAAAGATAAAAAGCTAGTAGTCATGCATGATACTGATTTAAGTATTGCTACTAATGGCACTGGTCAAGTTGCTGATAAAACTAGTGATGAATTAAAAGAGTTTAAAATTACTAAATATAGAAATTTGCAAGGTGATAATGAAGGAGTACCTATTCCGTTTTTAGATGATGTTTTTAAAGAATTTAAAGGAAATGGAAAAATAATTATTGTCGAAATTAAAGATGCTAATCCAGAAACTGTCACAGTTTTAAAAGAATACATGGATGAATACAACATGTATGATCAAGTTGTCTTTATTTCATTTACAGAAGCTCAACTAAAGTTATGCAAACAATTAATGCCTGAAGTGCCTTGTGCGACCTTAAATAACTATACTGAATCAATGTTTACTAAAACAACTTCAGATGGTGTTGTTAACCTTAATATGTTTAATTTCTCAAGTGACTTCAATAGAGGAATTTTTACTAAAGAATACGATTTCAATTTAGCTGAAAGAGGTTTTACTAGTTTTTATTGGACATTTGACCAAGTGAGTTCTTTATATACTGGTGCACAAAACGGAATTAGTGGATTAACAACCGACCATGCTGATGTTTTAGGTGATTATGCTAAAAAAATTGTGCCTATTGAAGATGAAACGTATACCTTTGATCCTACCAAACCTTTAGAAGAACAAAAGTTTAATGTTAACTATGTTAATTATAAAGGCGAGGTAAGTGAAGATACCTTAGAAGCAAGTGCCATAATTACTGAAAAGAATGAAGATGGAACATATAGTGCTATTTTACAAGCTCAATTTGTTGGTCCAAATTCAACTCCAAGATATAGAGCTGTAGTATTTTCTGATACAGTCACTTTAAAAGCTTCGGAAGAAACTCCTGATGAGCCAATTGAACCAACTGATCCAGTAAAACCAAATCAACCAGACAATATGCCATTAATTATTGGTCTTTCTGTAGGAGGAGTTGCTGTTTGTGGTGGAGGAGCCGGTCTAGCAGTATATCTTCTAAAGAGAAAGAAAAAATAAATATGAACTATAATTTTGAAACTTTAACTAAAGCTATAGTTTTAAATAAAGAGGTTGAAAACAAGACGCAAGATTTACTTAACTCAGACCCAATTTTTAACAATCCAGAGAAGTATTTTGGTGTTTTAAAAGATTCAAAAACCGATTTTACAAAACTGCAAAATGAATTAAATGATGAAGACGGTTTTAAACTTTTAGGGCTAGAACTTTTATGTGCTTTAGAAACACAAAAAGATTATAAAGATATTGGTATTAGTGAAAAGATTTATATCGATACATTTAAATGTTTTTCTAGATTCATTGAGGAAAGTTATGAACTCTATGGAAAATATAAGTTTGATCGTTTCTACTGGTTACATCATCAATTAAATGTCAATTTATTTAGAATCGGTGAATTAGAATATGAAATCAAAAATGAAGAAAGAGAAATTTCTCTTCATATTCCTAGTGATGCAAATTTATCTATTCAAAAAGTCTTAACATCAATTTCTAAGGCTAAAAAGTTCTTTTCAAAATATTTCAAGGAAACTAAAAATTATTCCTATTCTTGTTATAGTTATCTATTAATGCCTAATATGAAATACTTTTTAAAATCACCTTCAAATATTTTGAATTTTCAAAAAATATTTAAGATTTGCAAGGTTAATTACGAGGGTACAAGTTATTTACAACGGATTTTTAAAACTAAAAATCCAGATATTGCCTCTTTAAAAGAAGATACAAGATTACAAAGAGGCCTTAAACAATATCTATTATCAGGACATCGTTTTGGTAGTGCCCTGGGATATATAAACTTTTTAAAATTGGAGGAAATGAATATATGAAGCATAAATTTTTATTTGCTTTAGCTTTGACTAGTGTCTTATCTTTTGGGGCAGTTTCACTTTCTTCTTGTGGCAATGAAGAGATTCAAGATACTACAAGATATAAAGTTAACTACACCGCAAATGATGCCATTTATAAAGTTGAAGGCCTGAAAAGTGATGGTTATTTAGAAGGCGAAAAAGTTGAATTCACTGTTTCAATTGTAGACACAAATTATGAACTTAATAGTGTTTTAAAAGATGGAGTAGTTTTACTTAAAAATGGAGATAATTACACCTTTACAATGGGTAATAAAGATGTCTCAATTGAAGTTAAAACTACTTTAAAAGATGAACCTGAAAAGCCAATTGAAGAAACTTCAATTTTTGATGATCCAAATCCGGGTGAAAACAAAACCTATCCTGAAACTTTACCAGATTTTACCCCAACTCTTTTTAAAGAAGACACTTTAAAAGTAGCCAGTGAAGAAACTCTTGGGGATGGGGTCAATCATTTAACCTATACATTTAATTTAAATAATGATCATCAAGTTGCTGCTCATATAATTGAAGTTGATTTAACAAAAGCTAGTTTAGAATCTAATTATTCAGAAACTGGGATCGCAACTCCTTATGATCAAATGTTAGATTATGAAGAAAAGAGTGGCAAAAAAGCTATGGCTATTGTTAATGCTGATTTCTTTGCAACAGGTGTTGGAACAAGCGTTAATGCTTATGCAAATGATAACGTAGTTATCAAAGCTTCTCATAATGATAATGGCATTTATGATCATGAACAAGCTGGTGCTGACGTTCCAGCAAGTATGCCAATGTTAATTGGTATAAGCGGCGATACTGCAAAAATATCACCTATTATTCAAAGTGAAGACAAAGAAGAAGTTATTAAATCCAAACTTTCAAATATAATCGTTTATCTTGACGAAAGTGGAAAAGAAGTTGAACTTGCTGATAAAGTAATAACAAATCAAAGCGAGTTAACTGATGCAAACAACTATCTTTTAATCACAGAAAATCAAAGAGTTAGCCTTAAAAAAGATCAACAAATTATTAAGGTAAAATACGAAAATAATGATTCTGTTATTACTAATGGTCTTGTTAGTCAAGTAACCAGTCAAAAGTTAGATGGAAACAAAACCATTAATGATTGTGATGAATATTTTTATGTTATTTCTAATGAAACTCTAGAAATCAAAACTGGTACAAAATTAGGGTTTAGCGTTACAAGCGCCGATGAAACTTTTAAATATTATTCAACAATAATTGGGGGTAGACAATCTCTTGTTGAAAATGGGGAAATTGCTCCTACAGTTACTGAAGAAAACACAAACGGAGCACAAACAACTAACATCCCTAGAACGTCAATTGGTGTCATAGATGAACATAATATAATATTATGTTCAATCGAGAGTTTACGTTACAATTCTAAAAATAATGTCGAAGAAAATGACCCATATGGTGTTAATTTACCTGAATTGGCCGAATTTTTAAGATATATTGGCTGCTACGATGCAATGAATTTTGATGGCGGTGGATCAACCCAACTTATCACTAAAAATGATAACGGAAATGGAGAGCCAAAAGTTGTTGTTAGAAGTTCGGATTATGGTACTTACGAACTTGAAGATTCAAGAAAAGTTTATAGTACTGCCTTAATTTCTACTAAGTAAAAAGTATACAAAAATTAAGATTAAGTGATTTACAATTAGCGATAATATGTAGAGCCATTTAATGCTAAAAATAGGCACATATAATAATTATGTAAGCGCTTACAGGAATGTAAGCATTTAAAGAAATTTTCAAAATAAAGGAGCACAATTAATGAAAAAGAAATTTCTCAATGTTATAGCTATTAGCGCACTAGTTAGTTTAGGCGCTTTAACAGCTGTTTCATGTAGTCCAGAGACACCTATCGAGGATCCTGTAGAAGTCACTTACAAGGTTACTTACGATACTGGAAATTATACTGTAAGCGGAATTAAAGCTGATGGTTATAAAGAAGGTGATACCGTTACATTTACAGTAACTGCAGCAAGTGGTTATGAAATTACTTCAGTTTCAGCTGGCGGAACAACTTTAACACCATCCAATGGATCTTACTCATTTACAATGGGTTCATCTGATGTCAAATTAACAATTACAGCTACAGCTACTGCTGGGAAAATGACATTAGATAAAACTGAATTGATTATTGATGAAGTTGGAAAATCAGAAACTATTAAAGCTACATTAACCAACCTTACTGGTGAAGTTACTTGGGAAATAACAGACGATGTTAATTTCTTGATTGAAGTTAGTGAAGATACACTTTCTTGTACAGTTACAAATTTAAGTGGTGGTCAAGCTGTTATTACTGCGACAATTGGTGATTTAAGTTCTGATGTTGTTGTAAGAGGCTCAACTTATGGTGATACTAGAGAAACTTATACAATCCATAAAGCTGATGGATCAGTTTTAAAAGATGATGTAAAAGGTTTCTATAATGCTGTTGGTCAATTAAATAACACTGATTATTTTGAAGCTGCAAATGGATATGTTACTAAAAAAGGTGAAACAGATGTCCTTTATAAATTCTATAATGCATATTTATCAGCAATTGATAAAGACGGACCAACAAAAGACGCTGCAACTTTACAAGCAATTACTTCTGGTGAAGTTCATCCATGGAACACAGATAACAAGACACCTCTTTGGTATTCTAATTACCAACTTGATATTGATTTATTAGAAAATGCTAATGTTTTTAATACATTATTAACCGCAGTAACAGATGAAGAAACCAGTGAAATTAAAGATTACACAAAACATGCTAACTTCAACACTTTCGACAAGAGAGCAGTTGATTTTGGTGGAGACTTATTCTTGGATAAGACTGATGGTTTCTATGGCAGAGATGCGATGACAGTCTGGTCTGGTTGGAGAGCTAGCGAATATCTTGGTGCAGTAACTACTGCTGAATATGTCTCCTGGGCAGACGCTGGAAAATGGGATGGTATGGACCTTAATTTTGATTTATCAGGTTCAACATTAATCCCATCATATAATGAAGATCAAGGTGTTTTTGCTCAATTATATCTTGGTTCAACAACAATTCTTACTAGTATGGCTGGTATGTACTTTGATGCTGGGACAATGGAAGAAAACATGAATCTTGCAGATGGTACAACAAGAGATATTTATACATTTAAAGAAAAAATTAGTCAAAATGGTGGTTTGACTGATGGCAAGTTAGGTGAAAGAGAAATCGGAACAACTTCAATCGGTAAAGCTGTATGGGATTCATTCAATAAGGTTTGGACATTCCCAGATGTTTCTATTAATTTACATGCTGATATCTATTTCACAGGCGAAGACCCTGATGATGCTAATGCAAATTATCATAGAGTTTATACAATTACAGGTTATAAGGAAGAAGAAATTGTTGATTCTGTTTCTTATGATGTAGTTCATACTACAACATTACCAAGAACTAGAAATGCAGCTGGTGAAGCTCAACAAGAAAGAAGTATTTACGGTGTATCATTTACTCCAGAATACGATGCAAATCAACTTCCAGATATAACTTGTGGTGCAAAATGGTCTAATATTGTCCAAACTGATTCTGTTGCTACAAAATTAGGCGATGAACTCGATCAAAATATCCAATTTGTTGTTGGAAGAACTGTAAATAGTGGTTGTCAAACTGGTTTATTAGGTAGCGATTGTCTTTCTATGGAAGCAAACTCCGAAGAACAATCAGTCTATAATTTCTACTATTAATTAATAAGTAACATATCAATTAATTAGTATGATTAAGCCATTGTTACTCCTCCCTTTTGGTTCAGTTTTAATCTCAATGCTAGCTAGCCCCTTAGATGGGGCTAGCGAACAAATTAAAAAAGAGGATTTTATCACAATTGATGAATCGGCAGCCTCCAGTTTAATTTCTCCATTAACATACATATACGAACTTAAAGATTTGGAAGAGTTAAATGGCTTTTCTAATGAAAATAAACCTGTATATGTAAAATTTAAAATTAATGAAAATATTGAGGTTTTAGACGCTTATAACAACAATTTGGGAGATTTTTCATTGTTTTATGAGACATATTTAGAAGGTAAATATTTGCCTTGTATTGAAATTACTAATCAAAATGTTGCCATAAAATATGCAGAATATATAGAAAAGTATTTTGTAAGAGATTTAGCAATATATTCTAATGATATTGCTATTTTTAGTGATTATTCAAATAACACCAATTTAAATAAAAACTATTTTGTTTTTGATGTTTCATCTTATGATTTATCAAAGCAAGAGACGTTTGATAACTTGATTCAAGTATCAACAATTTTTGATATTAATATTTTTAGTATTGATGCAAGTTATGAAAACTTAAAAGGTATTGTTGAAGACTTTAAAAGTTATAACAAAGTTGTTTGGTCAACAAATTTAGAAGAAGATTATGATTATTATCAAGCAATTGCTAGTGGAGCAAATGGACTAATTAGTCCTAATTTTTCAAAGTTAATTGAATGCTCTTCTAAATTTGATGAAGCTGGATTAACAAGTCGACAATTTATAAGTGCCCATCGAGGCGCAGTAAATAGTGAAGTTAATGAGAACTCTTTAAGTTCTATTCAAAGAGCGGTTGATTTAAATGCTGACTTTGTTGAAATTGACCTTCAAATTACCGAAGATAAAGAAATTATGCTTTGTCATAATGATGCTTTAAAATACACAACAAGTTGTGAAGATGGATCGACTTTTCAAAGATTAACTTATGAAGAAACACAACAATATGTTCTAACCGATAACGGGGTCGAAAAAAACGAAAAGATTCCAACTTTAAAAGAAGTTTTTGAAGCTAACAAAGATAATGACTTAAAATTCATCCTGGAATTTAAATTTGATCAAGGCTTTTTAACTGGCAGTTGGGATGTTGCTAAATATGTCGATGAAATTGTCAGACAGTACGATATGGAAAATCGTGTTTTAGGTATAACTTTCTTTAAAATTTACTTTGAAAGCATGAATGAACATATGCCTTATATGCCTAAGATGTATTTAGGTTTAGATACAACTGATGTTGAATATAAGGGTGTAGAAGATGTTACTAGATTAATCAAATATTTTAAAAAATATACTACAGGTTTTGATATTGGATATAAGGATTCATTTAGTGAATACGCTAGTGATTATATTTCAAGAGGATATAATTTAAACTCTTGGACATTTACAGACTATACTTCTTTTTCAAAGCCTTTAAATTTTGTTACAACTGATACTACTGATGAATTTGTTGAACTTGTTAAAGAAATTCATTTGCCATCAAAATATATGGTTTTTGAAAAAAGCAGTGATATTAGCGAGAATATTCAATTAGAAGTAGAGAAATTTAATGGTGAAAAAGAAACAAAAGATCTTAAACTAAAGATACTAGAAGGTGATATTGACTCAGCTTATTTGACTTGCGTTGCATATTATGAAGACTCCCTTCATAATTATGGATTGTATAGTGATATTTTTACTATTTCTAATCTTGAAAAAGGAGGACTAGAAGAAGAAAGTAAAGACTACATAAAGGGGAGTCAAGAGTTTAATATTACAAAAGACAATTATTTAGATGAAATAGGAGAATTGACATATCATCATGACAATCTCGGCTTAATTATTTCTCTTTCAATAGCTATACCTTTATTATGTGTTTTTGTTGGAGTTTTAATTCTTGTCTTAGTTAGAAAAAAATTGATAAAAATTAAGAAATAATTACGCATATTTACTAAATAACCTACTAAATATTAAGAAAGTAAAGAATATAATTTACAATTTAGAAAACAAAAAAGAGGATAAATTTATGAAGAAAAAGTTTTTATTGGTAAGTGGAGTATTACTTTGTGCGAGTATGCTTGTTACTTCTTGTGGAGGTGGAGATGAACCAGGTCCAAATCCTGATCCAAATCCAAATCCTGGTCCAGCTGAGGACATTAATTTAATCGATTCAAGAGAAGATCTTTTTACTGCTGTTAGTGGTGCTTTAGATGAAAGTGGAAATTTTGTTGCTGATGGAAAAGAAGAAGATTTCCCATCTTTATATGAAGCAGCTAACTATGTTTTTGATGACTGTGATAATGGCAGTTATGTCAAATTAAAAGGCGATACTGAAAACAATATTTTATATCAAAAGAGAAGTGGACAAGCTGGTATTGATGGAGCCATTAAAGATCAATGGTTCTATTATAGAGATGGCAGCACACTTGATGGATATTCAGAATATTTAACTGGTGATACTGATTTCTTCCATGGCGAAAAAGTTACTCGTTTAATGGCTAGTAGCGCCAATTTAAAATACACATATCAACCTTATGCTTTAATTGCTAGAGAAGGTCATGCTGAAACAACAGCAGCTTGGAATATTCTTCCACTTATGGATACATCAATTAGATATAATCCAAAGGCTTTCGTTGGTATGAGAAATGAAGTTGTTTCTATTCAATTAAGTGATGCTAGAATTAGACCTTCATATAATGAAACTCAAAAAGCAGTACCTACAATTACTCTTTCTACCACCGATTCATTCTTCTGGTCTAACCAAGGTATTTGGATGGATACAGATACTGGAAATTGGTATTTTGTCGAAGGTGAAACTCAATCAGATGTCAAATCTTTAACCTATGATTCAATGGAAGGAAACCCTGTTATTTTAACTTCAACATGGGATGAAGAAAAACAAGAATGGACACCAGATGGTGACATTAAGATGTCTCTTGAATATGTTCAAGATCCTGAGATGGAAGTTTGGCTTTTTGATTTTTCAATTGAAGTTACAGTCGACGGAGAAACAAAAACTTACGAAAACGTTTATGAAAACATCAACGCTACCGGTAGAGGCACCCCTAGATTAAATATTTCTTTAGATATGGTTGCTGCTACTGATGATTATGACGAAACAACCTTTGCTCCTGATTTTATGTCTGGCGCTTATTTTAAAGGTATTAATGTGACTGAAGCAAAAGGAACAGTACCTGAAGGATTAACCGATGAAGAATATCAAGGTGATGCTGATATGTGTGGTGTACCAGGAGAAACATATAGTTTCCTTGCAAAAGATATGGGAGAAGATAATCCATCTGATGTTGAAATCATTTTAGATCACTACGATGCTATTACTTATCATGAAGATATTACAGATAGCGATGTCTTTGATATTTCTTATGAACAAAGAGCTAGTGATAAAGCTAGAACTGACGAAGTTGCTGAAGTTGAAAAATTAATTGCTCAAATTCCTGAAGATGCAACAAGTAGTGATGCAAGCGTTATTAAAGCAAGTGCAAAATATGAACCACTTGAAACAACACAACAAAGATTAATTAGATATTTTGACGGATATACAGCATTAGAAGACGCTTTAAATAGAGGTTAATATCAATGAAACACAAAAGATTTTTATCAATATTATCTCTATCTTTCCTTGCAGCTTGCTCTTTAGCAAGCTGTGGAGGTGGCGATGAACCAGGACCTGGACCAGGCCCTGATCCAGATCCAACCCCAACTGAACCAACAGTTGAAAATCCTTTAGTAGTTGATGAAATTACAGCTGATAGTGAAGGCATAAAACTTGTTGCTCCTTTTACCATTTATACAGAAGATGGTGGAACTCCAGAAGAACTTGAATACAATACTGAAACTTTTGATTCTAATGTATTCGAGAATATGTATGAAGCAATTAGAGTTGCTGGAGCAAATTCGACTAACGCAAATAAATTACAAGTTCAAGATGCTAATCACACACAAATTTTCATTCGTCAAAAAGCCAGTAACTGGTTCGTTTTTGATGGACATGATTATGTAGGAACTGATTCTCAAACAACTTGTAAAGAATATATTGATTCTCATCCAGATGCTTATGGAATTTATGGACAAGGTAGCGGCTATGCCTATCTTGGAAGAGAAGATTATGTTGATGAAATGGAATTAAGTGAATCTCAACTTGAACTTAATGCCGGTGCTTATAACTATATGTTCTCTAAAAATGGGGTAGGAGCTGGAGAGAGTGGTCAAAACCTCAATGGTTTCTCTTATGTTACGGCAACCGTTAGAATGAGCGAAATGAGATATCGTCCTGCTAGTGATGGTGATGGATGGAACGCTTATATTTTCATTAACTTAAGAGCTGGTATTATTTCTGACCTTGGCTTGATTGGTAATTTGATGAGTGACAATACAGTTCAATGGAGACTTGTTAGAAACTGTACATCTACTTCACACGGAACTGCCGGTTTCTTGACTTTCCCAGATAAAGGAATTGTCAATCAATCAACAAAATATGATGCAGAAACCGGAGAATATTACGGATTTGATGATCTATATTTTGAAGCTTGTGGCTTAAGTAATGGTTGGCTTTTAAACATTACTAATTTAAGAACAGGACAAACTTATTCACTTGATGAAAGACATTATCAAAGCGATGGAGTTACTCCTCTTGTTGAAAATCCAGATCCAATTTATTATCAAGCATTAATTGCTTCTAGCTATTGTCCAGTTGTAGGAAATGTCTGGAACTGGGATTGTGGCGCATCAACTACAAATGTCTTATGGGAAAATATCACTATGCAAAGATATGTTGATGATAATATTGAAACATATCGTAATGCAGATGATTCTTTAAAATATAAATTTACCCCTGATAGTGATTATTTAAGAGATGGTTATTCACAAGGTGCATTTGCTGCTTCTCATGAATTTGGTGTTTATGAAGAAGATGGTGTTTATGCAAGTGGTGCAACATATAAAAAAGGAGATACATACTTATCTCAAAGTGTAAGTTATACTAATCCTTGGTAATAAAGGAGGCCAAATAAATGATGGAAAAAAGATTTTTCTTTGCATTGTTTGCCATAACAATGCTCACAGGTGGGAGTTTACTTTCTTGCGGAGAAGCAATTGATCCAACAGGAGATTGGACAATTGATGTTGACGCAACTAAAGGGGATATTACATTAAATACTTACTTCCCAGCTTTTGGTCAAAGTAACGACAAGGTACAAAATGGTTTTATCGCAAATGAACTTGAAAAAATGACGGGTTATAAAGTTACTTATAACCAGACAAGCGAATCTAATGCAGATAGTCAAGTTCAAGCTATTTTAACTGGAAAAGAGCCAGTTGATGTTTTAAAAATATCGCCTACTTTGTTCAATAACTACGTAACTCAAGGATATTTTACTGATTTAACAGAAGGTATTGAAAAGTATGGTGATAACATTAATACCGTTGCTGAAATCAGCGATGAAGAGTGGGAAGCCTGCACTTATAATGGTAAGGTTTATGCCATTCCTGAAGTTGGACATACTTCAATGGTTAACGTTGCTCTTGTTTGGAACTATGACCATTTAAAAGAAGTTGGTATAAACAAGATTCCTGAAACAATTTCCGAATTTGATACTGCTGTAAGAGCTCTTCAAGCTCATTTTGGTGAAAATAATGCTAATTATCATGCCTTAGGTCTTGCTGGAACAAACGCTGAATTCAATCCAATTACCGCAGCATTTGATATGCCAAAGAACTGGTTTGAAAACGAAAATGGCGAACTTGAAAATGCTTTATTTAGTGATCGTACCGAAGCTTATTTAAATTATATGCATGGCATTTATGAAGCAAGTTGTTTAGCTCAAGGTTGGTCAACACAAATGGAATCAAGCATCATCAATAACTTCGTCAACCAAAATTGTAGCGTTATGAATGTTTCTTATTGGAACGTTACAAACTTAAGACAATCCTGTGTTGCTTCTTATGACTTCCCAGAAGGCGTTAATACTGACACCAAAAAAACAAATCATGTTTATGGAACTTTAGATCATGAATATGGCTATGCAAGTAGTGACGCAATGATTCAATGGCAAGTCTACTTAAAAGGCGATGGAACTAACGGAACAAACTATCAAGAAGCTGGCAAATCTCGTGATTCTAAAGGTATTGCTTATTATATTGTTGTTCCTGTTGCTAGTGCTAAAAGAGCGGCATATTCACTTGATTGGATTAACTCCAAGATGGAAGAAGATGTTTCTCAAATGATGAGTGCTGGAATTGAAGGAACACACTTTGAATATTCAACCGCTGATGATAAAGAAGCAGTTAAACTTATTACTGAAGATGGTGAAGAAGAGGAATACGCAAAAATTCTTGATCAATATAGTAATGACATTTCAGGTATGAGCCAATATCAAACTGGTGTTAATAAAAAAGTAGCTAGAAAATGGTGGCCACTTGCTGAACAAGGTTTTGATGCTTGGTCTGTTCTTGCTCTTGATGATAGTCGAGTAATTTATGATCCGTTTGCTGTTCACCCAGTTTTACCAAATTTTGCTAGAGTTGACTTAACAGCACAAAATTATGTTATTACTCAACTTCAAAATTGCATCAATCAAGGTGGCGATACTTTAGCTAATGCTAGAAATACCTATACCTCAAGATATTGGACTGATACCATCAAAAACGAAGTTAATGATTGGTATAAAAGTTCTAAAAACTAATTAATTGAGTTAATTAAAAACAATTAAAATCTCTACTTAAAAGCAGAAAAGAAATAAAGAAAAGACGTTTGATTATGGAAAGTTTTGTTATTGGAAATAAGAAAAGAAAAAAACTAAATAGTAGTTCTTTAAACTACTTTCATCGTGTTGGAGTAAAGATAAAAAAGTATGCTTCAATCTTCTGGTTTATTTTGCCAGCCATGATTTTAGCCTTTCTTTTTGGTTATGTTCCTTTAATCTTTATTCTTGCTGCTTTTAAGTCTGATTTTATTTTAGCTATCAACTCGCCTCTAGTTGAACTTTTTAGAAATAACTGGAGTTTTGTGCAGTTTACGAAATTATTTGGGGATAATAGTGAACAATTTTTATTAGCGTTATCCAATACATTAATCATTAATGTTATTAAAATTTGTCTTGTTTTCCCTTTCTCAATTTTACTTGCAATTATGCTAAGTGAAGTAAAGTCAACATTTGCAAGTAAACTTATTTTAATTATTTTGTGTCTTCCAAACTTCTTATCATGGCCAACAGTTATTGGTATTTGGAACAACTTATTTAGAGATCAAAATGGTGTTATTAATAATCTTTTGATGTCGATGGGGTTAATTAAAGAGCCAATCTTCTGGTTTGGCGATAATATTGGAGGAATTGCGGGATTCAACTTGTTCAAGTTCTTTGCAATTTTAATGGATGCTTGGAAAGGAAGTGGATGGAATTCCATCATGATTTATACAGCTATTATGAGTATTGATAAATCTTACTATGAAGCTAGTGAAATCGATGGATGTAACAAAGTTAAACAAGTCTGGTATTTAACTCTTCCTTCAATCTTCCCAATTATTGCGCTCATGTTTATCATGAATATAACTTATATTTTATCGAGTGGATTTGAACAAATTAATTTATTGGCACAGATTTCTGATCCAAGTTTAAAAGAAAGAATGAAAACACTTGATGTTTATCTTTATGAAGTGGCCCTTGGTGCAGGAGCGGATATGTCTTTTGCAACGGCTTTAGGTATCTTTAATTCATCAATTTCATTAATCTTAATGCTTGCTGGAAATCAAATAGCAAAGAAGTTCTTACATAGAGGTTTATGGTAATATGAAAAGCCCATTTATTAGTGTTCATAAAAAAAGACTTAAAAAGATCATTAAAAAACCAACTAGTGATCGTGTTTTAAGTGGAATTAATATTGCTTTACTTATATTTTTCTGTCTTATTGTTATAATTCCTCTTTTAAACTTATTAGCTTTTGCTTTTTCAACTGGAACTAGAAATAGCGAAGTTACTTTTTTACCAGCTGGCTTTACATTTGATATGTTTGCTTATGTCATGAATGATTTTGCTTTCTGGAGAAGTTTAGGTAATAGTGTAATTATTACCTTTGCTGTAACAATTTTGTCCAATTTGTTTATGGCAATGGCGGCTTACCCACTCTCTAAACCAGATTTTCCATTTAAAAAAGGAATTCTTGTTTTCTTCATTATTACCATGTTATTTAGCGCTGGTATTGTTCCTTCAGTTTTACTTTTAAGAGGTCTTGGTTTATATGGAACAATTTGGGCAGTTATCTTAATTTCAATTAATAACGTCTTCAATATGCTTTTATATAAATCTTTCTTTGAAGGTTTACCAAAAGAAACAATCGAAGCAGCCGAAGTTGATGGAACAACAAACTTCCAAATGTTTATTAAAATTGTTCTTCCAATGTCTTTACCTGTCTTTGCTAGTTGCTGTTTCTTCTCAATTGTTGGAACATGGAACTCATATAGTGGAGCTTTAATGTTTATTGGAACAACAAGTGATAAAGAAGCTTATTGGTCACTTTCTCTATACATTTATAATCTTTTACAAACAGATCCATCAAACGATCCAACTAGTTTCTTAAATATGAATTTAACTAATGTTCAAAGTGCATCAATTGTTATTTCAGTTATACCAATTTTAATAATCTATCCATTTGTTATTCGTTACATTAAAAGTGGCATTACTTTGGGGAGTGAAAAATAAAATATGTTTACGCAAGAAGAAATTAATAAAGCTTATAAATATGTTAAAGAAGATGATGATAACTTCTTTAATGATTTTGAAATGGAGTATCATGACCCATATAATGAAAACGAATTTAAGTTTTATGGAAGTGGCGTTATTGAACATAAAACTTTAGGAAGATTTACTGAAGAAGAAATTAATAAAGTAAAACTAGTTTCTAAAGATGTGCCTTGGTTAGCTACTCAAAGTGCTGGTATTCAAATTCATTTTAAAACTGATTCTAGATTAATTACTGTTCGTGCCTTTGAAAATGGAGTTCATGATATGAAAAACATGAACTTTATGGCTCAATGCGGATTTGATTTGTATTACAAAGAAAATGGGCAATATATTTACCATAACTCAACTTTTGGAAACTATATTGATGCTAAAAAATTCGTTGCAAATCTAGGGGTTTTTAGAGAAAAAAAGGAAAGAGAAATTGTAATTAATTTACCTCTTTATATAGGGCTAGTAACTCTTGATATTGGACTTGAAAAAGGTTCAATAATTAAACCAAATTGTGACTTAAAGTCAGGAAGAATAGTTTGCTATGGAACAAGCATTCTTCAAGGAGGATGTGTCTCGCGTCCTGGACTTTGTATAACAAATGTATTATCACGTTATTTTGAAAGAGAAGTTTTAAATTATGGTTTTAGTGGAGCTGGACTTTTAGAAGAAGAAATTGGTGAAGTTATTGCTAGTCGAGACGATATTAAACTATTAATAATTGATGCTGAGGCTAATGCTGGTTGCGATAAACGGATGGTCAATAATTTTGAAAAATTTATAAATAAGTTTTATGAAAGATATCCTAATCTTCCAGTTATCGTCATGAATAAAACTAAAATGGCTATTGATTCATTTTTACCACGTAACAAAGGAATGAAAATCTTTAATGATCGCTTTTTAAAAGCAATGGTTAATAAATATAAAAGGAAAGGGAAAGAAATCTATTTCGTAGATAATTACCATATCTTTGATAAACAAGATATTGATAGTAGTGAATTTACTGTTGATGGTGTTCATCCTAATGATATGGGAATGCATTTATTGACTAATAGCTATATAAAAGCGATTAAAAAGGTTAAATCTTTAGATTTAAAATAGGGGTGATATTTATGAAAGTTATCGTTGTTCCTCTTGATGAGAGACCATGCAATTATGAGTATTTGCTTAATCTTCCATTACCAAAAGAGGTAGAACTTGTTTTACCAAGTCGAGATTTACTGTCTAAGAAAAAAGATGTTTGTAAAATTTACCCTTTGCATGAATGGCTTTTTGACAACGCTAAAGATGCTGATTATTTAGTAGTTTCTTTTGATACACTTTTATATGGTGGAATAATTCCTTCTCGTTTGCATCATTTAGAACAAGATGAAATTTTAAAAAGAGCTGAAGCAGTTCGTAAAGTTAAAGAAATTAATCCTAAAATTAAAATATATGCAAATTGCTTAATTATGAGATGCCCTGCTTATAATTGTGGGGATGAAGAACCAGATTATTTTGATGAATATGGTTATAACATTTTTAGATATGGTCAACTTCTTGATAAAGAGAAGCAAGGTTTAATTTCACAAAATGAAGTACTTGAAAAAGAGAATTTAACTAAAAAAATACCAAGTGAATATTTAAATGATTTTATTTCTAGAAGAAAGAAAAACCTTGAAGCAATTTTAAAAATTTTAACTTATGTTAAAGATGGAATAATTGATTTTTTCATCATTCCACAAGATGATTGCAGTGAATATGGATTTACTTCAATTGACCAAAGAAAAGTAAAATCATTTATTAGCAAAAAGAAAATTGATGATAAAGTAGTTATTTATCCTGGAGCTGATGAAGTTGGCTTAACTTTAATGGCTCGAGTATTAAATGATTATTATAATTACTCGCTTAAATTTTATGTTTTCTATAGTTCAACTTTAGGAAGCAATTCAATTCCAATGTTTGAAGATCGACCAATTTCTGAAACAATTAAATATCATATTTATTCCACTAAAGGAGTTATGGTTTCTTCAATTAGTGAAGCGGATATTTGTTTAGGAATAAATATTGGAAGTGAATTTTTAGATAAACACGATAAACGCTGCCATATCGTTTATGGAAAGAATCGAAATATTCCTTCTTTTGTTGATACAATCTCTTACATTTTAAATTCTGGAAAAGTATGTGGAATTGGAGATTGTGCCTATTGTAATGAAGCTGATAAAGAACTCTTAGAGTTTTTAAAAACAAAAGGATTACTATTTAAGCTTTCTTCTTTTGCTGGTTGGAATACTTCAAGTAACACTTTAGGAACAACAATCTCTAATTTAACAAGCTACTATTATTCAAAAGATGAAAAAAAGAAAAATATATCTTTAATTAATCGTTATATTGATGATTTTATTTATATGGCGATTGTTAGAGAAAAGTTAATCATGTTTATTGAAGGTGAAAAGATTAATGGAATTAATTGTTTCAATTTGGGCGAACATAAAAAGCGTTATGAAACAATTGCTAAAGAAATGATTAAAGAAGAAGCTAAAAACTTTTCTTTAGAACTTAATAATTATATTAAAGATCTTGATGTTAACTTTATCTGGAATCGCACTTTTGAAATTTTACTTCATTTAGAAACTAATTTATAAAAATGAATATTGTTGCTTTAGATATTGGTGGAACAAGTATAAAAAGTGGTTTATTTTCTAATGATTTGTTATTAGAAAGTTTTGATAACCAAACTTTTGGCAATAAAGGTCTAGAAAAAATTAAAGAAAGCATATGTATCGCAATAAATCATTATTTAGGTAAAAGAAAAATTGATTGTATTGCAATTTCAACTGCTGGAGATATTGATCCTTTTAAAGGTGAAGTAGTTTATGCTAGTGATAACTTAAAAGGCTTTACTGGTTTTAAAATTAAAGAATTCGTTGAAAGTTTATATAAAGTTAAATGTTTTGTTAATAATGATGCTGTTTGTCATTTATTAGGGATAATTGATGACACTAATAAAGATAAAAATATCTTTATGCTTACTTTAGGAACAGGAGTTGGAGCAGTTTTATATAAAAATAAAGAAATTTATTATGGAGAAAAATTTAATTTAGGTAAATTTGCTCATTATGTTTTGGTAGAAAATGGGATTCAATGTGATTGTGGTCAAAAAGGATGTGCTGAAAAAGAGTTATCTAAAAATTTCTTTTTAGTTAAAAGCAAAGAATATTTTCATGAAGAAAAAAGTGCTAAAGAAGTTTTTGATTTATTTAAAGAAGGCGATTTAAACGCTAAAAAAATCATTGATGAATACTTTGTTAACTTTAATAACTATCTTCAATATTTAGAAAAATTAGATTTAGATTTAATTTATATTTCAGGAGGCATTGCAACTTATACAGATATCTTTAAAATGTATCTTAAAAATGAAAAGATTAAGTATGTAAAGGAGAATGCTTTATTAGGTGTTTATGGCGCTAAAAAGCTAGTTAAGTGATATGACAAATTTTGAATATTGTTTTAAAAATTTACAAATAGAATTCAACTTTTGCGGGGTTTTAAATCTAGAACCTGAAGATATTATTCTTCAGCAAACTGAGTTTGCTTCAGCTAGATATATCGCAAGTGAGAAAAAATATTTAATAAATTATCGTAATGAACATGATATTTGGCGATTAATTTATGAAACATTTAACTACAATTTAAAAACTAATTTTCAAATCTTTATTAATCATACTTTTGATGATTTAGCCATAATGGTTGATGTAGCTAGAAATAATGTTTTAACTGTTCAAAGTTTTAAAAGATTAATCCATCATATCGCTATTTTAGGGTATAGCACTTTAAAAATATATTTAGAAGATGTTTTTGAAATAGAGGGCGAACCATATTTTGGACATTTTAGAGGAAGATATAAAAAGGAAGAACTAAGTGAAATTGTTTCTTACGCTAAACTTTTTAACTTAAATGTTGTTCCTTGTATTCAAACTTTAGCTCATCTTAAAACATTAAAAAGATGGTGTGTCTATCGTCCTTATTTTGATATTGATGATATTTTGATGGTTGGCGAACCAAAAGTTTATGAACTCATTGATAAAATGATGAAAACAGTTAAAGAAATCTTTAATTCTGATGTCATTAATATTGGTATGGATGAAGCTCATAATTTAGGAAGAGGAGCTTATCTTGATAAAAATGGATATCGTAAAAGAATTGATATATTAAAAGAACATTTAGCAAAGGTTTTAAAGATTGCTCAAAAATATAATTTCCATGTTGAAATGTGGTCAGATATGTTCTTTAACAATTTATATAGTATTGATCAAGATAGTAGTGTTTATGAAGGTAGCGAAGTAGAAAAATCTTTAAAAATTATTTATTGGGATTATTCCTATCGCTTAGTTGAAGAATATAAGAAAAATATTGCTTTGCATAAAACTTTAACGGAAAACGTAACTATTGCTAGTGGCTCATGGAAATGGCTAGGTTTTATACCTAATAACCATTACGCGATTAAACATAATAAAAATATGTTTATTGCGGCTAAAGATATGGGCATAAAAGAATATACCTTAACTTGTTGGGGAGATAATGGGGGAGAAACTTCAATCTTTGCAATATTACCAGTGATTAATTATGTAGCAAATTTAAATTATATTAATGAAAACGTTAAAGAAAGTTATCAATTTAAAAAATTAACTAATATTGATTATGAAGATTTTATAAAGATAGATCTTGTAAATAACACTAAAAATGAATTAAACATTGATACATTAAATTCATCTAATAGAGATTATCTTTATAACGATATAATGCTAGGAATATTTGATTCTTGTATTAAAGAAGACCAAGTCAAAACTTATGAAACTGTGATAGAAAGCCTGCAAAACATTGGTAAAAGTTCAAAATTTGATTATATCTTTGATACAAGTAGAAGTTTAGCACTTGTTTTAAAAAGAAAAGTTAAGATTGCTTTAAGTTTAAGAAAAGCTTATCAAAATAAAGACTATAAAGAACTTAAATCGACAATTTCTGACTTAATGAAACTTAAAATGGAAGTGGAGGATTTCTATCAAACTTTCTATAAGCAATGGCATAAAGAAAGCAAAGGTTTTGGCTTTGAAGTTCAAGACATTAGAATTGGTGCTTTAAAGCAAAGAATTGAATCAACTATAAGAAGAATAGAGGATTACCTTCAAGGAAAAATTAGAGATATTGATGAACTTGAAGAAATCGCTTTAGATTTTTATGGAAATAATCAAGATTTTTATAAACCTGATGATTTAGTAGATCCATATTGGGTCAAAATGAGTTCAGTTAATGTTAATGATTAAGGGATGAAGTTATGGAATATAAAGTTGAAAAAAATAAAGTTGAAATTTTAATTAATAACAAAAGTTTAAATATTGAATTATTAAACAAAAATATTATTCGTCTTTATGTTAAAAAGAATAGATGTGATTTAATTGATTTAAATGTCAAAAAAGCTAGAAGAAATTTTGAAGTTAAAAAAGAAGACAATTCATTAGTAGTAATTGATCGTAATTACAAATTACTTTTTAAAGAAGATGAAGGTGTCTCTTTATACTTTAAAGATTCTTATTTGACATCAATTAGCTTTAATAAACTTTTTGATGAAGTCGAAAAAAGAGAATATTTTAACACTAGCTTTAAGATTAATGATAACGACAACATCTTTGGCTTAGGTGATAAGATGGCCTATCTTGATAAAAAAGGATATTTTTGGGCAAGCTGGGCAACTGATGACTCAAATCATCAAGATGAACTTTTCCCATCATTATATAAATCAATTAATTACCTGTTATTACGTAGCAATAAAAAATTCTTTGGGGTTTTCTTCCCATCAACTTTTAGATTAACTTTTGATGCTTGCAAAACTGATTTACACAAATTAACAGTTAATAATTTTGAAGAAGAACAAGATATGTTTCTTGTTTTAGGAGATGATATTAAAGAAGTTACTAGAAGTTATAGTGAACTTGTTGGTCATCCTTATTTTATTAGAATGAAAATGTTAGGTTATCAACAATCTCGTTGGTCATATGAAAATGAAGAGATGGTTAAAACTTTAAGAGATAATTTTATTAAACATGAAATTCCATTAGATTATATTCATTTAGATATACACTATATGGATGGATACCGTGATTTCACAATTGATAAAACTCGTTTTCCTGATATTAAAACTTTAAGTGAAGAACTTAAAAAAGATGAAATTGAACTTGTTGGGATAAACGATGCTGCAATAAAAGAAGATCCTGAATTTGATTTATATAAATATTTAGAAGACAATCATCTTTTTGGAACACTTGATGGTAAAACATATATTAATGCCGTGTGGCCAGGAGATAGTGGCTTCCCAAACTACTTTGATGACAAGTGCAAGAAGTATTTTGAAAGCTACGCTTCAAAATTTTTAGATGATACTGGAATTAGTGGTATTTGGTGCGATATGAATGAGCCAGCCAGTTTTAATGGACCTTTACCAGATGAAGTTGATTTTACTTTTGGAAAAAGAAAACTTCTTCATAAAGAAGCACACAATGTTTATGCTGAACATATGGTGAAATCCTTTGTTAGCACCTTTAAAAAGAAAAATATAAGACCATATTTATTCTCAAGAGCTGCTTTTGCAACTACTGCAAAATATGCCTTTGTATGGAATGGAGACAATTTTTCACTTTGGCATCATTTAAGATATTCAATTCCTCAAATTTTGTCTTTAAGTATGTCAGGCTTTATGTTTAATGGCGTTGATATTGGTGGATTTGGTGGCGACAGCAACAAAGAACTTCTTATTAGATGGCTTGAAGCAAATTTATTCATTCCGTTTTTAAGAAATCACTCAACACTTCATACTAAAGCTCAAGAACCTTATGCATATGATGAAGAAACTTTAAATATCTTTAAAAAGTATTTAAAGATTAGATATGAGTTTATCCCATATTTATATAATCTTGCTCAAGAAATGTCTTTTAAAGGCGAGCCAATTGTTTCTCCACTTTTCTATCATTTTGAAGATGATGAAAATACTTTAGAAATTAACGATGAGTATATGGTTGGAGATTCTTTACTTGTTGCTCCAATTTTAGATAAAGATGCTAGAAGAAGAATGATTTATCTTCCTAAAGGGACTTGGATAGATTTATTTACAGGCAAAAAGTACATAGGCGGAAAATATATAATTTTTGCTGAAAACCTTGCAGAAAGTGGATACTTTATCAAAAACAATACTTTAATTCCAATGTTTGAAAATTTGAAACATATTAAAAAGAGTGAAATCGATACCCTTGTTATTAAAGTCTTTGGTAATAGTGGAAAAGTTAAAATCTATGAAGATGATGGTGAAACTTTAGACTATGAAAAAGGTATTTATAACATTTATGAAGCTAGAGTAAATAAAGATAAATTTACTTTTAAGAAAGTTAAAGGAAGTTACGATTCCCCATTTAAAAAGATTAAACTTATTAAAGATGGGGAAACAAAAATATTTGATTTTAAAGATGATTTAAGTGAAATCATCTAAGGAGTAAATCTATGAAAAAGTGTATTAAAGTTGCAATTTTTGGCTGCGGAAATAGAGGAAATTTTTATGGCAGCTATGCAAAAGAAAAACCTAACTATATGAAGGTTGTTCAAGTGGTTGATTCTAATAAAACCGCACTTGAATATGCTAAAAATTATTATGGATTAAATGATGAAGATTGTTTTTTATCTTTTGAAGAATGGTTAAAAGCACCTAAAAAAGCTGATGCAATTTTAAATTGCTTCATGGATAAATATCATATTGAAACTACAATGCCTTTATTTAAAATGGGCTATGATGTTTTACTTGAAAAACCAATTTGTAATAATCCAGAAGAGTTAATTGCTTTAATGGATGAATCCAAAAAATACAACAAGACTTTAATGGTTTGTCACGTATTAAGATATACTCCATTTTATTCAAGAATTAAGAAAATTATCGATTCTAAAGAACTTGGTGATATTGTCACAATTGAAATGGCGGAACATGTTTATTTACCTCATATGATGTCAAGTTATGTTAGAGGTAAGTGGAGAAGCGAAAGTGAATGCGGTTCACCTATGATTATGGCAAAATGCTGCCACGATGCTGATTTAATGTGTTTCTTTAATTCAGATGCTAAACCAGTTTATGTAACAAGTTTTGGTGAAAGAACCCAATTTGTTCCTTCTAGAAAACCAAAAGATGCTACAGATAAATGTCTAACTTGTCCACATATGAAAACTTGCCAATATTCTTGCTATTGGTATTTAGAAAATAAAGCTCAAGATCCAATCGTTTTTAATAATGCTGTTGAAGGTAAAAGATGGGATGAAGTTACTATTGAAGACAAGAAAAAAGTCTTTATGGAATCAGATTCGCTTGGAAAATGTGCATTTGATGGCCCACAAGATTTAGTTGATCATCAAACAACTGCTGTAGATTTTTCTAATGGTGTAACCGCAACTTTAACTATGGTTGGTGGAGCTAGCTATCCTTGTAGAACAATTCATATCATCCTTACAAAAGGTGAGTTATATGGAATGTTTGAATCAAATAAACTTCATGTAATGAAATATGATATGACCAAATTCTCGAGAACAACAAAAACATTATATTTAGGTAATGTTGGAATTGGTCATGGTGGTGGAGATATGAGACTTATTGCTGATTTCATCGAATATTTAAGAACTGGTAAAAAGTCAATTTCTCAAACAAGAATTGAAAACTCGATTGATGGTCATTTGCTTGGAATTGGTGCTGACCTTAGCGACAAAACAAGAAAAACCGTTAAAATTACAGATGATCGAAATTTAGAGGTATTAAAGTGAAACTTAATGAAGGACTCATCGTTTCTTGCCAAGCATTAAAAGATGAGCCAATGTATGGTGGCGACACTATTGAAAAATTTGCTTACGCAGCTTATCTTGCTGGAGCTAAAGGCATTAGAGCTAACACTATAAAAGACATTAATGGAATAGCGAAGAAATTGAATCATGAACTTCCAATAATTGGAATTATTAAAGAAGTTTATCCAAATAGTGAAGTTTATATCACTCCAACAATTAAAGAAGTTAAAAAACTTATTCGTTCAAAATGTGATGTTATTGCTCTTGATGCAACTTTAAGGAAAAGGCCTGGAAAAGATAATTTATTGTCTTTAGTTCGCTATATAAGAAGTCATTCAGATAAATTAATTATGGCTGATTGTGCAACTTTAGAAGAAGTAAAAAATGCTGATCAAATTGGCTTTGATTATATTTCCTCTACATTAAGAAGTTACACAAAAGAAAGCGCTGGTATAAAAATTCCAGATATTGAATTTACAAAAGAAATGTTAAATACAGTTAAAAATGCCAAGGTTATTTTTGAAGGCGGAATTGATTCACCTCAAACTTTGGCAAAAGTATTAGAAACTGGAGTTAAATATGTTGTAATTGGAGGAGCAATAACCCGCCCTCTTCAAATTACAAAACGTTATTTACAAGAATTCAAAAATTGATAAATATTCATATTTACTTATTCTTATTTAAGTAAACATTGTCAAAAATTATGAATTGACTTGTTCTATACTTATAATTTTAATGAGGTACAAGAGATGTCTAATATTATAAACAAATTCAAAAATCATTTAGCTGACAATAAAGAAAGAAAATTAAAAGAACGTGAAGAATACGAAAAACGTGTTATTAATTATAACCGTGTTGTTGCAGTAGAACTGGCAAATCGTAGAAAGCCTAAAAAAGCACCTGAAGGTTCTTTTATATCGCTTCAAAATATCAACAAGATTTATGATAATCTTGTTCAAGCAGTTTATGATTTTAATTTAGACATCAAGAAAAATGAATTTGTTGTTTTCGTTGGGCCTTCTGGTTGTGGTAAATCAACAACTTTAAGAATGATTGCTGGCCTTGAAGAAATTACTGCTGGTAATTTATTTATTGATGGAGTTTACGCTAATTCTTTAGCGCCAAAAGATAGAAATATAGCTATGGTTTTCCAAAGCTATGCTTTATATCCACATATGTCTGTTTTTGATAACATGGCTTTTTCCATGAAAATTAGACCAACTGAATGCCCAATTTTAGATGAAAACGGAAATCCTAAACTTGGAATAGATGATGAAAAACTTCAAAAACTAGAAAAATCAAAAGAATTTAAGAATAACGATTTAAATAAATTAATTGAAAAAGAATCTAGTTTTGCAAATATTTTAGAAGAAACGAAGGCTAAATTTGGTGTTGAGGAAAGTAAAGACGCCAAAGAAAACATTTATAATGCAAGAGATAATCTTTTAAGTGTTCAATATGAAATTAAGAAACTAGAAAATGAAATTAATGAACTCGATGAACAAATTGAAAAAGTTAAAAATACTCAAATCGTTTTAACTGAATACCGTAAGTTAAACAAAGATGAAATAAAAAAGAATGTTTTAGAAGCAGCCAAGATTCTTCAAATTGATGAATATTTAGATAGAAAACCAAAAGCATTAAGTGGTGGTCAAAGACAAAGAGTTGCTTTAGGACGTGCAATTTGTAAGAAAGCTAAACTTTTCTTAATGGATGAGCCTTTATCTAATCTTGATGCAAAACTTAGAGTCTCAATGCGTAGTGAAATTATAAGACTTCATAAAGCAATAGGAGCAACAACAATTTATGTTACTCATGATCAAACCGAAGCTATGACTATGGCCGATCGTATTGTTATTATGGAAAAAGGTGTTGTTCAACAAATTGGTTCACCTCGTGAAATCTATAATCATCCAGCTAATGTCTTTGTAGCTACCTTTATTGGCTCACCATCTATGAACATTTTAAAAGTCCAAATTAAAGATGGAAGAATTAAATTTGATGAGAATAATTATCTTGAATTGCCTAAAGAAATTATTGATAAATTAGTCGCTAAACTTGAGGAAAGAGTCGCAAAAATCAATTATTTCATTAAAAATGGCGTTCAAGAAGAATATGAAAAAGAACTTAATGTTAAACGTGAAACTTTAAGAATTAAACTTGACACTAAAGGCTATAAATTTAGTCATGATAAAAATGGAAATGTATTAGATCCAATTGAAAGTTTAACTCTTAATGAAGAAGAAAAAGCCGTTTGTGAAAGCTTCTATAAAGAAAAATTAAAACGCCTTTTAACTTTTAAAGATAGTTACGAAAAGATGTTAAAGGAAGGCGTCTATGAAGTTATCTTTGGTGTCAGACCAGAAGATGTTTACTTTAAAGACAATATTACCGAAAGATTTGTTAAAGAAAGTAACGAACTTACCCTTACAATTTCAATTCCTGAATTGTTAGGACATGAATATTTCTTACATGCTGAACTTGGTAAAAAAGATTTTGTCTTTAAAACTAGCGCTAATTATGATGTTAAAGAAAATTCTAATGTCAAAGTTATTGTTGATTTAAATAAAATTCATCTTTTCGATACAATTGATAAGAATATTTTGGTTTAATTTTGATATATGGAAATTAGATTTGATGAAAAAAGTAAAACTTTCTTTCTAAAAGCAGAAAAATTTACTTATATCTTTTATGTTAATCATTTGAATATTTTAACTAAGTTATATTTTGGTGAACCTATTGAAATTGGCGAAATTAGTAATAACTTATTAAACTTTATTAATTGTTTAAATGCAGATTCTTATAATTACTTTGATTTAAAAACTCAAAAAGAAGTAATTAATCAAGACCCTTATTTTTCAGGTTTAACTAGTGAAATTGAAGCGCCTTCTTTTTTAACTTATGATAAAAGAGGAGCTTTAGTTGAAATAAGGCATAGTGATAATTCATCATTAACTGATTTTCGCTATGTTAGCCATAAGATTTATACAGGCAAAGAAGATTTAGATGACTTACCTCATTTTAATGATAAAGATGCTTTAACTTTAGAATTACTACTTAAAGATATTAAAGATGAAATCTATTTAAAAATGTTTTATACCCTTTATGAAGGAGAAAACATTTTAGTTAGACACAATGAAATTATTAATAAAAGTAAAAATGAAGTAAAAATCTTAAAGGCTAATTCTTTAGCTTTAGATTTGCCAACTTTAGATTATGATCTTTTATCGGTTTATGGAACTTATGCGACTGATCGAATTCTTGAAAGAGAAGAACTTAAACATAATATAACTTCAATTACAGAAAATGCCGGTGGAAAAGGTTTTTACCATAATCCAATGTGTATGCTTTTAAAAAAAGATACCACTTATGATAATGGTGAAACAATTGGAATTGGTTTAGTTTATTCAGGTAATTTCAAGTTTGATTTTATTGGTAACCCACTTAATAAATTAAGATGTTTAATTGGAATTAACGATGAAAATTTTGAATATCCATTAAAAACTGGTGAGACTTTTATTACGCCGGAAGCCTTTATTTCTTATTCGATTAATGGCATTAATTCAATGAGTCATATTTTCCATAATGCAATTAAAAATCATCTTTTAAGAAAAGTAGATGGCTTTAATAAAACTATTCTTCTTAACTCTTGGGAAGGATGCATGATGGATTTTAACACTCAAAAAATTATTAAATTCATCGATAAAGCTAAAGAGATGGGTGTTAATTTATTTGTTTTAGATGATGGGTGGTTTGCTAAAAGAAATAGCGATGATTCTTCTTTAGGTGATTGGTACGTCAATAAAGATAAGATTGATGTTAAAAAAGTTGTAGATTATGCTCACTCAAAAAATATTAAATTTGGTATTTGGATTGAACCAGAAATGATTTCTTTTGATAGCGAATTATATCGTGCACATCCTGAATATGCTTTATATGATAGAACAGTTAATCCAACTGTCTTACGTCATCAATTTGTTTTAGATATTACCCAAAAAGAAGTAAGAGATTATATTTTTAATCAGATTAAGACATTATTTGAAGAATATCATTTTGATTATTGTAAATGGGATTTTAATCGTTTGCTTACAGAAGCAGTTAGTCAAATGGATCCAAGTAAGAACTCATATTTATATCATGCTTTTACATTAGGAAGCTATGATTTGTTAAATCGTTTTATGAAAACCTTTCCAAATGTTTTACTTGAAACGTGTGCCGGTGGTGGCGGTAGATTTGATTTAGGAATGCTTTATTATTCTTCTCAAATTTGGGGAAGTGATGAAACAGATGGAGTAGCCCGTACTTTGATTCAGTTTGCAACTAATGTTTTTTATCCATTAAAAGTAATTGGATCTCATGTTAGTGCTCGTAAGTTTTTAAGCATTAAAGAAAAAGCTGCGGTCGCTTTATTTGGAACATTTGGTTATGAACTTGATCCTACTAAATTAAGTGATGAAGAATTAAAAGAAGTTAAAATATCAAACGAGTGGTTTGATAAATATGAAGATTTAATTGATGAAGGGGATTATTATTCATTAATTTCACCTTATGGTAATAATTTTGTTGCTTGGGAAGTTGTTAAAAAAGATCAAAGTGAGGCTTTAATCTTTTTCATGAATTATCGTCAAGTTAACCGGGAATCACGCTTTTTAAAAGTCCACGGACTTAAAAAAGACGCTTATTATCAAAATGATTTAACTAATGATGTATTTAAAGGGGATATTTATTCTAAGATTGGGTTAAACTTATCTAGTGGAAGACAATCGTTTACTCCAAGCTTAATCCATTTAAAAGAAGTTAGTGATGAAAAAGAAAGATAAAAATAAAGAATATACCTATTTAATAGCTAAAAGATCGAGAAGCTTTATGGCAATGGCTCTTGATTCAATAATTGTTTGTATTTTAACAATTGTTCTTTTTTATGCAGGAGCAAATCCGATTTTAAATGCAAATGGTCAAAATGATTTAATTGCTTTAAAGGATGAAGAATCTAGTAAATTGACGTCAATTTTAAAAGATTCACACCTAGCGGCTTATAATGATGAAACAGGAGTACTTAGTACACCTGAAAGCTTATATAATGTTTTCGTTTATCAAAACATTAAGTATTGTTATGAGAATTACCCAGAAATTTATAAGAATGATCTCGATGAATATGGATATGAAACTAAAAAAGAATTTTTCAAAGATGTTAATGAAATTAGTTTTGACAACGATTATTTAGGTTATTTTTACACAAACTATATTATTGATAAAAAAGATCTAAATAATGAAAACATCTTAGATATCAATAAAGATAATGCTAATGAATATTTCGTTAATGAAGTGCTAGACCTTAATAAAGAAGAAGGCAGTAAATTTTTTGAAATTAATAACAACGATTATTCTTGCTATCCAAGATTAAATAAAGATGTTTGTCGTTATTTATTTCAATATCATTTAATGAATGTATCTTATTCAACATTAAGAGATGTTGACAATGCTTTTTACAATTACTTTTTAGATCGTTATGTTGAAGCTGGTAATTATTTATTAGAGTATGAAGAATATGCTAACGCCTTAAATAATTACAATTCTTATTATGATCAAATTCAGTCTAATTTATTAACTGCAGTGATATTAACTTATACTGTTATAATTTTAATTTATTATTTTATTATTCCTGTATTTTTACCAAATAAATCAAGCTTTGCAGGGTTTTTGCTTAAAATTCACCGTTTAACCGATGATAAAAAGAGTAAACTTTATATCTATTTTTTAACAGGAATTAATTCTTACTTACATAATTTCTTCACTTTATTAGTGTCGACTTTGTTGACAGCTGGAGTAAATACTTTAAATTTTCATTTTGCTGAGTTAGGAGTGTTTACTTTTAACATTTTACACATCATTCTTTTATCTTTAATAATTAACGTTATTTCGCTTATTGTCTTTTGTGTTAGAAAAGATGGGAAAGGCTTATTCTCATTGGTTACTAAAACAAATTATTATTACTTAGTTGATGGCGTAAAAGAAGAAAATAACGAAAAAGAAAAAGAAGATTCAACGAGCGAACCTTCTTTTGACAGCTTACTTAATTGAGTAAATATAAAGTTTTCGATATTGCTTAGGTGTTAAGCCAGTTGCGCCTTTAAATTTTCTAATAAAGTTATTGGCATTATTAAAACCACATTCAACAGCGATTTCCTTAATACTTTTACTGGATACTTTAAGGAGTTTTTTAGAAGCATTGACCTTAACATTTAATAAATATTCTTTGTAAGTCATCCCAACATTTTTCTTAAAGAAATCACAGAAATAATTCTTTTGATAGCCACAGAAATTACTTAACTCTTGTAGTGATGGGTTTTTATTGTAATTAGCTTGAATGTAACGCAAAACATCAACACTAGAACTTTTTCCATTTTTTGCACATTTAACAAAACTAGAACCAATAACTATTAATAGCAAAGCATTTAATAAGTGAGATAAGATAAGCTCTTTATTTGATCTATGACCAAAGAAGATTTCTTGAATAACTTCAGCAGTTGATAAAACTTGCTTTAGTTTATTTGGTGTAAGATCAATAACAATGTCATTATCATAATCAAAGAAATTAGTAAGAATTGATTCGTCTAAAATTGATGAAGTAAATGCAATATTGATAATTTTTAGTGGCTTAGTGGCAATAATTTCATGATAATCAGTTGGTCTAAATAAGAACATTCTAGATTTAGAAATGTCATATTTAACTTGATTGATTATTTCGTAGCCTTCTCCTTCGATTGGAATTTCAAGTTCATAAAAATCATGGAAGTGCAAAGGGTAATATTTATCAACTTCACTTAGAACAAAATAAATTTCATTTCCGAATAAGAAACTAGTATCTAACAAATTTGGTGCATTTTTCATAATTCTTTAATAATCACTTTTTAATAATTTTTCTTTAATAAACTGCAATATATACTCAAATATTAAGATTGTAAAGCAATATTTACAATTATTATTATAATGAATAAATCTTAATTTTTGATAATTTTTATCGAGATTAATAAATATGCCCTAAATATTGCATATTTCTTCTTAATATTGTGATAAACATAATTCTGTCGTATGTAATATAATTTTTACGACTAGAGAAAAGAGGAAGAAAAAGATGAACGAAACAATTATGCATAAAGAGATTTTCTTAATACCTGAATCGTTAAAATTGACTAAATCTTATAATGAAAAAATAGTTAAAGAACTTAAGAAAGTCTTTCTTGAAAAAGATATTAAAAATGTAATGGTCGTCGCAAGAGGAAGTAGCGATAACGTTGGAGTTTATCTTAAATATTTGTTTGAAATATATTTACATATTCCAGTATCTTTTGCAGCCTGTAGTGTAGTCACAAAATATAATTCTTATCTTAATTTTGACAAAACTTTAGTAATCGGCATTTCTCAATCTGGAGCCGGAGAAGACATTAGATCTTATCTTGAGATGGCTAGAAAAAATGGTGCTTTAACTCTTGCTATTACAAATAATTTAGATTCAATCTGTGCTAAAGCTTCAGAATTTAATTTTTATCTTAACTTAACAAAAGAAGAGGCTCTTGCCGCAACAAAAACATTTATCTCTCAAATGTATGTTGTTTTAATGCTTGTTAAAGAACTTAGTGATAATGAAAAAGTGGCACTTGCTTTAGATTCTCTTGATGAAAAAGTAAAAGAGATTTTAAGCAAGGAAGAAGATATAAAAGAGGTCGCAAAAAATTGTACATCCTTCATTGACTGCTATTTACTTAGTAGAGGAATTAATTATGTTTCTTCTTTAGAAGGCGCTTTAAAAATTCAAGAAACAACTTTTATCAAAGCTAAAGCTTATGCAAGTAGTGATTTCTATCATGGACCAATGGCAATTGTTGATGAGAAACAAAACATGTTTTTACTTGCTGCTAGGGGTGAAGTAGAAGATGATAATCACGCTATCTATGACAAAATCAAAAGCTTAAAAGCAAATATAATTGCGATTACAAATGATGAATACTATAAGGATGAAAAGAACTTAATTAAGATTCCAGAATGTGATGAAATCATTTCTCCATTTTTAATAATTATTGCAATTCAACTTCTTGTTTGTAATATCTCGATTTTAAAAGGAATAGATGTTGACCATTCAAGAAATTTAAATAAAGTTACAGTAACTAGATGATCTAAATCGCCTAGGTAAAACTAAACGATTTTTTTAAAAACCTTGTAAATCTTATCTATTTTTGTTTTCTTTTTCAATTTTCTTGTTTAATTCATCAAGAAATAACTGACCCGCTTTTGATAAAACTTGGTATTTTTTCCAAGCAAAATAGATGTTAGAAGTTAACTCTGGTTCAAATTTTTTGAAGACGCCTTTATTATCATCTTTTAAAAGTTTATCAATAGTAATTGCTTAAACTGCAATCCTCTTTAACCAATGATAAAGAAGAAGCGGATGTAACTATGAAAATAAATATAGAAATTAACAGTGAAATATTTGAAGCTGATATTGAAAACTCTTCAACTGGAAAGGCTTTTTAGATATTTTACCTATGGAATTAGAAATGAATGAATTAAACGGAAATGAAAAATATTTTTATTTAGACGAATCCTTACCTGTTAATCCTTATTCGCCTAATACTATTGGGAAAGGTGATATTATGCTTTTTGGTTCGTCTTGCCTTGTTATATTTTATGAAAATTTTAATACATCATATTCATTTACAAGGATTGGAAAAATAAATAATGCTAATAATTTTAGATATACTTTTAGGAAGTAACGATGCAACAGTTACTTTTTCAAAATAATGCTATAATTAAAACATGAAAAGAACTACATTTATTAAATCATTAGCTTTTTTATCGTTATTTTCGTGTATTACTTCTTGTAGTAATGGTAAAGCGACACTACTATTTGAAGCTAGCAAGAACTTTAGTATCTCAAGGGGAGATCTTGAGACTGAAAATTATCAAAAATTAATTGCTGGAGCTAAATCTTTTTCAGCAAAACTTTCAGAAGAATTGTTAAAAGATTATCAAGATGGCACAAATCTTGCTTTTTCACCAATATCTATTTATCTAGATTTAGGTTTAGGAGCTAGAGCAAGTGCAGGCAATACACAAGAACAAATATTAAATGCTTTAAATGTAGATTTTGAAACATTAAATAGCAGTTATAAAACTTTATTTTGTCTCTTAAACGATGAATATGATGAAGGCAAGATATTAACAACAAACTCTGTTTGGCTAGCACAAAACCAAGATTTAAAATTTAATGAAGACACTTTAAAAGATTTAGCTAATGATTATTATTGTTATTCTTATTCAGCTGATTTTGCAAACGACAATGCAAACGCTAATAAAGCGATTACTAATTTTATTAAAGAAAAAACAAACGGCTTATTATCGCCTGATTTAAAGTTATCTAGCGAAACTTTCTTTGTTTTACTTAACACGCTTTATTTAAAAGATGTTTGGAATATATTGGGAAACGATTTAGCACTTTACAATGGAGATATTGATTTTACTAATAGTGATGGAAGTGTAGCATCAAATAAAGATTTTCTTCTCGGTAATTACGAGACAGGTTTAACTTATGAAAGCGATGATTTCGAATCGTTTTACGCTGAAACTTTAAACGGTTATGAACTTATTTTTATTAAGCCAAAAGGTGATAAAAAAGTTGAAGATGTATTTACTCAAGAAAATATAGAGTATTTAATGGATCATGATTTTGCGCTAGGTGCTCTTGACAATGAAAATCTTTTAGAACATAAAACTCGAGTAATATTTCCAGAATTTGAAGCAGAATTTTTTAAAGAAATAAAGGATACTTTAATTACTGATTTTGGTATTACAGATTTGTTTAATTATAAGTGTGATTTAACACCTTTAATTAAAACAGATGTACCACATTGGTGTACAGACTTAATTCATGCTACAAAATTAAAAGTTGATAGAAAAGGAATAGAAGGTGCTGCAATTAGTGCTTTAGTGGATGCAGCAACCGCTTATGATCCATATGAAAAAGTTTTCCATGATTTTGTAGTTGATCGTAGTTTTGGCTATTTGATTAGAAGTGGTCGCGACAAGATTTTATTTAGTGGTGTTGTTGAAACTTTATAAAGAAGTTTAGAAACTCTTTAGGAAAAGAAGATAAAACTATCGTTACTTATTTAAACTACATTACTCTTTTAGAAATTCAAGAAAGCAGTAAATTAACATATCGAGTTAATGATTTTAATAGAATACATATTAACGGTAATGAAAGATAACTTTACACATCTAAAGTGATGGACGTTTTAAATTTTTCGAAATTAGATATACATAATTAAATTGAGAAGAAACAATAGAGAAACTAAAGAAAGTAAATATAAAAGTTATTTGGCATTGCCTTGTTAAAAATATCTATTAAAGAAGACTTATTCTTAATAACTACTAATTAATTAACCATTTTGGTTGATAACTTTTAGGCAAAATAATTTTTTAAACTAACTAATTGAGATTAAAGGTATTTTATAGTGATAATGATTATCACTATCGACAATCTTAAATTAGTTTTTATAATTGATTTTGATGAGTTGTGTTGGCAATACTAAAAAATATGATTTCCTTTTAAATATAGGCTTTACTTTAAATGAAGCTAAAGTTTATTTAGCACTTATTCAATATAATGAATTAAATGGTTATGAAGCGAGTAAGCTTTCTGGAGTTTCACGTTCTTTAGTTTACGATGTGTTAGAAAGATTAGTGAACAAAGGTTTTGTTTTCAAATGTAACGGTTATACAAATATTTATAAAGCTTTAGATTATGATAAATTGATTGAGAAAATAAATAGGACAAATCAAAATAATTTGTTAATTGCTAAAGAAAAACTCAAGGATTGTTCAGGTAAAGAAAAAGAGAGCGAATTTATTTTTAATATTAAAGGGTTTGATAATTTTATCTCAAAAGCTAAAAGTTTAATTTTAGAAGCTAAAAAGGAGATTTCTTTATCATTATGGAAAAATGAATTCAATCTAATAAAAGATGAACTAACTGAAGCGATCAAAAAAGGAATTAAGGTCTACATTTTTTCTTTTGAAGATATTTATTTAGAGAATGCTTCAATATTTTCTTATAAGATAAATGATCCTGAAAAGTTATTTCCTTATCGTAGAACAACAATAATTGTTGATAACTTAGATACTTTACTTGGGGAAAATACAGGTGATAAAAGTGTTTCAATTTATACAAAAAATCACGCTTTAACTTCATTAGCAACTGATGAAATTGTGTTAAACATTTTCTGGTATAAATTGATTAAAAAAAGAAATCTTTTGGAAAAATGTTCGAATTTTGCAAGCTTTTTGAATGTTTTAAAGGCTTTAAAAGAAGAGTTTGATATTGATGAAAAAATGACAAAAAACTTTATGGTTTTTGATTTTCAATTTGGAGGAGATAAAAATGGAACAGTCAAAAATTGAAAAGCTAAAAGCGCGTGAAGCAAAAGAATTGGTTAGGCGAGAAAGGCAGTTCAAATTTAAAGAAAATAAGTTTTATCTTATTTATCTTTTTATGATTCTTTCTCTGGTCTTTATTACCGATGAAATTGCTTCGACAATCTCAATTCAATTTCAATCTAATATTGTTAATGAATTTTTTGTTGATAATATGGGACTTTCTTATGGTGAAGGATTGTCTATTTTTTCGGCTTTAGGCTTTATTACTTACCCAATTTCTTTATTAATGGTTATTTATCGACCATTAGCAGACCGATTTGGCCGAAAGCCATTTCTAATTATCAATACTTTTTGCATGGCTTTAGGCTTATTTATTGTTTATCTTTCTAAAGAAATAGTTGTTTATATGATTGGTGGAACTCTCATGGGCTTTATGGTTTCTCATGATATGCAAGCGGTTTATATATTAGAATGTAGTGATGAGAAAAATAGGGCAAGAAACTATTCGATAGTTAAATCAATAGCCATTTTAGGTACGCTTCTTATTCCTCTTTTAAGGGAAACTTTAATGAAAAATATTAGTTCAAGATGGCATTTAGTTTATCTTGTTCCGGCTATAATTGGTTTTGTATTGTCGTTTGTTGCTTTATTATTTGCTAAGGAAACTCATACCTTTTTGACAAATAGAATTAAATACTTAAAAACTCCTTATGAAGTAAGAGAGCAGGAAAGCAAAGAAGAAAAAATAAACAATGCACAAGGTGGAATAATTAATGGAGTAAAATTTGCTTTTAAGCATCACCAGTTAAGATGGCTAATAATTGCCTGTGTTTTCTTCTACTTTGCTTCTTTAGCGACTTCGACCTATAACACAGTTATGGCTGAATCAGCGAAAATGAGTGAGCAAGATATAACTTACGCTTTATATCTATATCCAGTCGGGAATGCCTTAGCTACTTTTATAAGTGGATGTATTTCAGATAAATTTGGCAGGAAAACTACCATTATTGCCATGGGCAGCGCTTCATTAGTTTGCTATAGTCTTTTTATTGCCTCCTCCATGTTATCTTGGACGCCATTTTTAACTGGCTTTGCAATTGGTGGATTTATGGGCTCATATTGGGGCGCAGGCGACACAATTGGTTCTATTATGTTTTCAGAATCCTCACCAACTAATTTAAGATCATCAATAACAGTAATTAATACTTTACTTAATGGAATAATAGGAGGAGTTGCTTCAATTATATCCATGATAGTTGTACCTTTAATTCCTGAAAGTGCCTTTGGATATTTCTATTTATGTCTTACATTACCAGGATTAATTGGTGCAGTTATAGTAATGATAAAATGTGTTGGTGAAACTAAAGGATTAGATTTAACTAAAGTTACCGGATTAGAATGGGATAAAAAGAAGGAGTAGAAATGGATACTAAATTATTCGAATTACAACAAGGTGAAAAACCTTTAGATATTATTAAGGAAAATTGCGGTTTTGCAGGGATTTTTAAAGAAATAGGAGTAATTGGTGATTCATTATCTAGTGGAGAATTTGAATCTACTGGATCAAATGGAGAAGTTTTATACCATGATTTTTATGAATATTCGTGGCCAGCGATTCTAGAAAGATTAACTGGTACTAAATACGCTAATTATTCTCGAGGAGGAATGAGCTTTAAGGAATTTTATGAATCTTGGGCAGATAAAAATAATTTTTGGCAAAAAAAGCAAGCTTATATAATTTCTTTAGGAAATAATGATTTATTTGTTTTTAATCAAGCTATCGGAAGCGCTAAAGATATTAATTTAGATGATCCTTCAAAAAATCACGATACTTATTTTGGATATATGGGGAAGGTGATTTCTAAGTTAAAATCTCTTCAAAAAGATGCACGTATTTTTCTTGTTTCTCTTCAAATTGATCATACCTCAAAAGAAAAAGATGAAGCAGCATATTATGTTTGTGAAGAAATGAAAAAGGTAGTTAAAATGTTCTCTTTTACTTACCTTCTTGATATGACTCATTATGGTCCTCTTTATGATGAAAAAGCGAGAGAAAAATTTGCAATGGGATTTCATCCTAATGCAATGGGATATTATGTTTATGCTTTAGCAATCGGTAATTATATTGATTATATAATTAGAGAAAATTATAAAGATTTTTTTGAAGTTCCTTTTATTGGGACAAATTTTAAAAACAAAAATATTTAAATATAAAAATTAAGAAAAACTAAGTTATTTGCCTATTCCTACACGAATTTTTTTAATGAATTTATAATATTTAAATTGTAGAATTTAGGCATGAATGATTTTTTAATTTATTCGGTAGAAGATGATCATGAAATTTCTAATTTAATTCGAATAGCTTTAGAAAAAAGTGATTTTGAGGTTCGCTGTTTTGATGATGACGAATCTTTTTTAAAAACTTTCGAAATAAAAAAACCAAATTTAATTCTTCTTGATTTAATGCTTCCTGGAATTCAAGGTGATGAAATTTTAAAAATAATAAGAAAAGATATAGATAATGATAAAATTCCTATCGTTATATTAAGTGCGAAATCTCTTCTTGAAGATAGAATTACAGGTTTAAATAATGGTGCAGATGATTATATTGTTAAGCCTTTTAATATTAAAGAACTAATAAGTAGAATTAACGTACATTATCGTAAATTTTTAAAAGATAAATATATTATCAAGATTAATGAATATACATTAGATTTTAAAAATGAACAATTTTATAAATATGATTCTTTAATTGATTTAACTTCGAATGAATTTAAAATTTTAAAATATTTATTTTTAAAGCAAGGTAATGTTGTTTCTCGTGATGAACTTTATAATCAAATTTGGGGAACAAATAATAAAAATAATTCTCGAAGTGTTGATATGCATATTAAATCTTTACGCGAAAAGATTGGTGACGAGAATAAAAACTTTATTAAATCTATATATGGTGGCGGCTATATAATTGAAAAATGACTCGATTTAAAAGAACTTTCATATTATTTTTATTTACTCTTGGGTTTATTGTAATTATGCTAGTGGGACTATTAGTTCCATTTTTCGGCTTAGAAAATTCTTATAAAGAGGCGCTAACTAATGTCGCTTTAAATATAAATAGTAATTTGAACTCAGAAAATCAAGGCGATGTTTTATCCTTTTTTAAAAGCGACGAAACAAAAGACATTATTATGTTTAATGGAAGCGGAAATGTTATAGAATCAACTGATGAGATAAGTTTTGAGCCTAATTATTTATTTAAGTTAAAAAATAATTTAAATAATGTCTTTTCTTTTAAAAATAGTGATGGGCGAGATGGATTGGCTTATTGTCTATACAATAGTGACTCATCTTTATACGTTTTAACCATCATTTATTTTGATTCAACTTATATTATCTTTAAGGTATTTGTTATTGTCTTTCCAATACTTTTAATAATTTTATCTGTGTTTTGCATACTTTTTGAATATTTAAAGACAAAAAAAGATGCTTCCTATCTTAAATATCAAGTTAGAAAATTAAGAAACATTGTTAATATTCAAACTATGGTTGAATACGATAATGATGTTGAGAATTTGGCCAATATTTTAAAAGACACCAGAAGAGAGCTTGATCGACAACTTAAAAATAATTTCTTAAGCGAAAAGAAACTTAATTTTATTTTGGATTCTATCGAGCAAGGAATACTCGTAGTTAATTTGGAAGGAGTAATAATTCTTTCTAACAAAAAAGGAAGAGATATTATTAAAGTCGAAAGAAATGACAAGAAAATTATTGAAAGTCCTTTGACTCATGACATTTTAGTAAATGTAAAAGTGGTTTCTTCTTTAAATAGACCAATGTTATTTAATAAAGAAATAGATGGGAAAATTTATGAATTTAATATTAATAATATTGATGATTCATTTAATGAAAACTCTTCAAAAGTGAGAAGTGTGTCCATCTTAATTGTTGATATTACTGATAAATTTAATAGTGAAAAGATGAAAAGAGACTTCTTTGCTAATGCAGCCCATGAGTTAAAATCACCATTAACTACAATTTTAGGATATCAAGAGCTTATAAAAGATGGTGTTTTAAGTACAAACGAAGAAATTAAAACAGCTAATGAAAAAACAATTAAAGAAAGTGAGAGAATGAACAAACTTATTATGGAAATGCTTGAACTTTCTTCTTTAGAAAATAATAATTTAAGACCAATTGAAAAGGTTGATGTTTCTAAAGAACTCGATAATATTTTGCTGATGCTTGAAGAGCAAATTTCAGCTAAACATATTAAGGTCATTAAAAACTATGAAAAATTAATTTTAAAAATTAACAATGAAGATTTTTATAACTTATTTAAGAACATTATTGAAAACGCCATCCGTTATAACAAAGAAGGTGGCGAAATTGTAATTATGATTGACACAAAAAATCACAAAATTTCAGTTAAAGATAGCGGAATTGGTGTGAGTGATGAGAATAAATCACGTATTTTTGAAAGATTTTATCGTGTTGATAAAGCTAGAAGTAGAGAAAATGGTGGAACCGGACTTGGTCTATCGATTGTTAAATATATCTGCAACTATTACGATTATAAGATTGACGTTAAAAGTAGCTTAGGAAAGGGTTCAGAATTTACAATTACTTATTAATTTCTTTACAATTTATAAAATCTTAATTTATTCGATTATTATCGTAAAAAATAACAATAATTTAATTGCAAAATTAAAGATTGTAAATTTTTTTACTTGAATTGTAAGCGCTTACATTTATAATTAAAGTATCTAAAAAAAACTTTTTGTAGGAGGATTTATAATGAAAAAGTCAAAAGGTTTGTTTACGTTGAGTGCTGCTATAATCTGTGCATGTACTATGACAGCTTGTGGTGGTAGCGGCAATGATGCTATTAAAGATACAAATAAAGATATCATTGCAGAAGCTCAAACTTTATCAAGAGATGAGCTCTTTAAAAAAGCTGCTGAAGAAATTGGTAGTGGAACATTAAAGTTTATTGGAACATCATCAAGATTTAAAAATGCTATTGATGGATTTAAAGCTGAACTTGCTGAATATAATCCAGAGTGTGCTAATATGGAAATAGCCACTGATACAGCAGTTGATGGTAAAATTTATACAAAACTTTGCGGTGAAATTGATGCTGGTTTAACAACAGGATATGATGCCGCTTTAGTCCAAGATGGTTATCAATTGCAAGCTCTTGGAATTAACACAGGAAAATTTTTAAACTACGTTCCAAAAGAATGGAGTGATGCAACAGATACTGATAAAACTAAGAACGCAAATCCATTCTCACTTCAATATAATATGAAGACTTGGATGGTTAATAATGGTGGTAAAGGTGCTGATGTTGTTGTCGATAACATTTGGGATGTTACACAATCTAAATTTAAAGGTCACATCCACACTATGGATCCAGATAACGAAAACGTTAATAGAGACTGGTTAATTATGCTCACTCAAAAAGAATGGTGTGACGCTCTTGAAGATGCTTTTAATGATTCAACAAATGATAATAAGTCTTTAGATATCACTAAATATGATAAATATGGTGAACAAAAATATGCATATGCATTTATTGAAGGTTTCTTAACTAATGCTGTTTTCTATGGTGATGATGGGCTTGCTCGTGATGCTTTCATGAGAGATTATGGCGGTCTTGCCTGGATTGTTTATTCTAAAATTGCTTCAATTCAAGAAACAGCTGAAATAACTAAGAAAAATATTACAATTGCTGCTTTAGGTAAAGATATTAGTGACGGAGCAAATCCTGGTGATTCAAAGATTAATGGATTTGGTGGATTTATGTATAAACACTACTTACAAATCATGCCATATACTCAACATCCTTGGACTTCATGTGCCTTTATTAACTATTTGAGTACAACTAAAGAAGGCTATGCTGCTTGGGGAAAAGATATTGGTGATTACCCATCAATGCCTTCAATTAATATCAATAGAACCAAATTCGGTCATGGTAAGCTTGATGAGAATTATGAATTCACCCAAAGTGATGATGGTGAAAACGTCTTCCCTTGCTTAAACGATCCAGCATCAAGTTGGTGGGAAGGTAAAGCAAACGTTGTTATTGAAGATCCAGCTTATATCGTCAAAGCGTATCAAGACGTCAATGACTTTATTAAAGACGTTAAAACTAATAAATAATAAAATTTAAATTTAAGTCGTTCTTTGCGGGTAATTAATTTTACCCGCAAAGTTTTCTATCTAAACGGAGTTAATTATGGAAAATACACAATATTTAGATTCCATGAAATTAAAAGCAAAAAAGGCCATGAATAAAGGGTTAACATTTTTTGGTTTACCTGCTAATTCAATATTGGTCATTTTTGGCGTTTTGCTTTTAATTTTAACCTTTGTTCCATTAATTTACGTTGTCATAGATTCATTTACAGTTCACATCATGGAAGCTCCTAGTCTTGGCCTTGCAACAGGAAGTTTTACTTTTGCTCATTGGCAAGAAGTGTTTGCTGGAAAAAATAGCGTTAGTTATTTTTGGCGACCACTAGGAAATTCTTTACTTGTGTCTGTTTTAGCATGTATCTTTTCAATCGTTTTTGGTGGAGTGGTTGCATATTTAGTCACCAGAACAAATATGCCATTTAAAAAATTTATTTCTAGTGTTTTTATTTTTCCTTACATAATGCCTCAATGGACTTTGGCTTTATTCTGGAAAAACTTTTTTATCTCAACAAATTGTACTGGTGGATATATAGGCGAATTACAAGCCTTAACTGGATTTGTTTCTCCTGAATGGTTAGTTTATGGAGCATTTCCAATCTCACTTGTTTTAGGACTTCACTATGCTCCTTTTGCCTATATTTTAATTGGCGGAATTTTAAGAAATATGGATGCTAACTTAGAAGAAGCAGCCACAATTTTAAATGTTCCACGTCGAAAAATATTCACCCATATTACAATTCCAATTTTAAAACCTGCACTTTTAAGTACAGTTTTGCTGGTTTTTTCAAGTGCAATGAGCTCTTATCCAGTTGCAACAACTCTTGGTAAACCAATCAATTATCAAGTTTTAGCTACTCAACTTAATGTCATGCTACAAGGTGGCAAGTATTCAAGTGAAGCTGGGATGGGCGCAATTATTTCTCTTGTTTTAATTGCAATAGGTGTTGTTATTCTTTTACTTAATACCGCTTCAACAGGTAGTCGTAAACAATATACAACTGTTAGTGGGAAGAGTGGTCAAGTTAGTAAAAATAACCTTGGAAAAGTAGGTAAATGGATTGCTGCCGTCATATTATCAATTATTGTTTTATTCTTCTGCATTGGTCCAATGATTTCGTTTATATTTGAATCATTATTGCCAAATTCTGGTGACTATTCAATTGGTTTTACTACAAAATGGTGGACATCTAAAGAAGTATTAAGAAATGGATTTAAAGGCGTCTTCTATACTCCAGAAATTTGGAGTGCCTTAGGTGGATCAATTGCGTTATCACTTGTCTGTTCCTTGCTTGCAGGAACATTTGGTTTACTCATTGGCTATGCTGTTAGTAAAAAAAGAAAGAGTAAACTTGCTCAAGGCGTTAATGCTTTAGCATTCTTACCTTATTTGCTTCCTTCAATTTCACTTTCTGCAATTTTCTTTATGGTTAGTTTGAATATTAATTGGCTATATGCAACACCATTCTTGCTTTGTGCAATTGTCGGCATTGTTAAATATATTCCATTTGCTAGTAGAAGTAGTTTGAATGCCATGCTTCAGCTTAGTAATGAAATTGAAGAAGCAGCAATGATTCAAAACATTCCTTGGTGGAAGAGAATGGTTCGTATCGTATTCCCAATTCAAAAATCAAGTTTCTTAAGCGGATATTTATTACCATTCATTAGTTGTATGAGAGAGTTATCACTCTTTGTCTTCATTGCTCCAACTGGAATGATTCTTACAACATTTATGTTCCAACTTGAAGAAACTGGTTTACCAGCATTAGAAAACGCTGCGAACTTAATTCTTGTTATTGTAATTTTAATCTTTAACTGGTTAATCAATAAAGTTACTGGTGCCAGCTTAGATAAAGGTATAGGAGGTTAATTTAATGCCTACAATAGATTTAGTAAATGTTACAAAAAGATGGGGAGATTTCTATGCGGTAGATAACTTAAATCTCCATATCGATGATTATTCTTTTATTACACTTCTTGGTCCTTCTGGATGTGGAAAAACAACAACTTTAAGAATGATTGCTGGTCTTGAAACACCAACAAGCGGCAAAATTTATATTAATGGTGTCCCTGTTTTTGATAGCGATTTAGGTATTAACATTCCTGCTAGCAAAAGACATGTTGGATTCTTATTTCAAAACTATGCTCTTTGGCCACATATGACCGTTCAAAAGAATATTGAATTTGGTCTACAAAATCTAAAAGAGTATATGCCAGTAATCGATAGTGATTATACACAATATAAAAATGACTTAATTTTATTCAATAACCCTGCAAAAGTTATCGATATTGTTAAACAAAATATTGATAAAAAAGGGAAAGTAGATAAAAGAAGAGCCTTAATTGCTATTATTGATTACTTTAAAGTTTCGATGTATTCAGCTAAAAAAGTCTTTGATCTTAATCTTGAAGAAAAGAGTGAAGAAGAAGTAAAAGCAATTTGTGAAAGCAAGATTAAAGAAACAAACGAAAAGATAGAAGCTATTGTTAAAAGATGCGAAGAAAAAGGAATTGACCTTAATAGCGATGGCTATGTATTAGGCGATTCTGAACTTGCAGAAGATTATATCTCTGTTAAATTAACTTACGACATCATTAAAGATTATAAAACTTTATTATCTTACATTGAGAAAGCCAAAGAAGAAAATGTTAAACCTGTTAAGTATATTATGAGAAAAACTAATGTCTCATATAAAACAGCTAAAACTTTATTTGATTTTGCTAGCTCAATTGCTACAAAAGATGATGTAGAAAAAGAAGATGAAGTTAAAAGAGAACTCCAATTCTATAGCGATGAAATTGCTAGAATTAAGAGTTATTACTTAAACAATGGTTTCCATCTTAATGAAAAAGGTGAAAAAATTCCAACAATCGATTATGAAGACAAATCATGGGATGGTAAAAAAGTTCACTTATATAAATTAAGAGGTTTATCAAAAGAAGAAATCGATCTTAAAGTAAGACATGTTTCTAGAGTTGTTAAAATCGGAGAATTCATGGATCGTTATCCAAGTGAGTTAAGTGGTGGCCAACAACAAAGAGTTGCAATCGCTCGTACACTTGCTCCAGGACCAAAAGTCTTATTTATGGATGAACCACTTTCGAACCTTGATGCAAAACTTCGTCTTGAAATGAGAAGTGAACTTAAGCGTTTACACCTTGAAACAGGTTCAACCTTTGTCTATGTTACTCATGATCAACTTGAAGCCATGACTCTTGCTACAAAGATTTGCTTAATTAATAATGGTGTTTTACAACAATATGACGCACCTCTTGATGTTTATAAAAAACCTAAAAATATCTTTGTCGCTGACTTTGTTGGCTCGCCTGCAATTAACTTTGTTGAAGCTTTTGTAGAACAAGACGAAGATAAACGAATCAAACTTCAACTTTTAAATGATTTACATTTTGAATTTAATCCTTTAATTGATGTTGATCTTAAAGCTTTAAGAGAAGAAAGAGATCTCGAATTTGCTAAAGAGGAAGAAGAAAGAGCAAAACTTAAAGAGAATAAGAAATTTGTTGAAAAAGGTAACAAAGATAAAGACTTTAACTTCTCTATTCAAAAAGTAACTGAAACAATGAGTTCGGATGAAGAAAAAGTTATTCAAGATAATGAATATATTATTGGTATTAGACCTGAATTTATTCGTTTATCTGATGAAGGCAAAATTGAAGGTGAAATATATAGCGCACTCCCATCAGGTATGGAAACAATTGTTAAAATAAGAGTTGGTGAATTCTTATTAACAAGTGTTATCTTTGGTGGAGTCGATTATAAAGTTGGTAGTATTTGTCGCTTTGATTTTGTTGGTAAAGAAATTTTACTATTCGATAGAAAGAGCGGTAAATTAATTTCTCAAGGCGGATTAGAGTAAAAAGGATAAGGGGCGAGTTTTTCGCCCCTTTAATAAAAATATTGACGATTTGCGGGGTTATTTTATGAATAATATAGCTTTAAATAATTTTAATATTTGGAAAAATAAGTTAGAAAGTATTTCAAATAATGATTTTGAAACGCTTTTAAAAATGGATGAAGAAATAATTTCTGATTCATTTTATAAAGATCTTAGTTTTGGAACAGGTGGATTAAGAGGAAAAATGGGACTTGGCACTAATAGAATTAATGCCTATACCATTTATAAAGCGACAAGAGGAGTTGGTTTATATTTAAAAACCAAATTTAACAAGCCAAGCGTTGTAATTGGATATGATTCACGTAATCATTCTCAAGAATATGCTTATTTAAGTGCAAACGTTTTTGCTAATTTAGGTATAAAGACTTATATTTTTAAAGAACTTATACCAACTCCTGTTGTTAGTTTTGCTATTCGATATTTAAAAGCCAGTGCTGGAATTATATTAACAGCAAGTCACAATCCAAAAGAATACAATGGCTATAAAGTTTATAATGATGGGGGCAATCAGATAACTTTAGAAGAAGCTAATCAAATCATTAATCAAATAAATAAGATTGACCCTCTTGATGAGTTTTTAAAATTTATTGATGATAAAAATGTAAAAGACTTAATAAATGAAATTGAAGAGAATTTAATAGATGCTTTTATTAAATCGACGAAAAATACTTCACTTTTGCAAGATTTTTCGGAAAAAGAAATCAAAATTGTTTATACGCCATTAAATGGAGCAGGCTATAAAATAGTTCCGAAGGTCTTAAAAGAATGTGGCTTTAAAAATTTGTTAATCGTAGAAGAACAAAAAAATCCAGATGGTAATTTTCCAACTTGTCCAAAGCCTAACCCAGAATTAAAGGAAGCGATGGAACTAGGAATCGAGCTGGCTAAATCTTCTAATAGCGATTTATTAATTGCAACTGATCCAGATTCTGATCGATGTGGGATAGGTGTACGTTATAAAGATGAATTTCTGCTTTTAAATGGCAACGAAGTTGCTATTTTGATGCTTAATTATTTAACAAAGGTTAAAAGTGATTTAAAAGGGAAAGAAATTGTTCGTAGTATCGTATCAACTTCATTTGTTGATAAGATAGCTCGTGATTATGTAATCAAAGTCAAAGAAGTATTAACTGGTTTTAAATATATTGGTGAAGAAATGAATCGTTTAGAAAAAAGTGGTCAGCTAGATAAATATTTATTTGGCTTTGAAGAAAGCTATGGATATTTAACAAATAAAGATGTCCGTGATAAAGATGCTGTAAACGCTTCACTATTTATCGCTGAAATGAGTGAATATTATCGTCGAAATGGACACTCACTAATTGAGGAATTAAACGACATTTATCTAAAGTATGGTTATAACAAGACTATTCTGCTAACTGAAGAATTAGACGGAGAACAAGGCTTAATAAGAATAAATCAAATTGTACAAAATTTAAGAGAAATGAGTTTTGAAAAACTCAATGAACTATTTTCTGAAAAAGTTTTAGTTAAAGAAGACTATTCTCTTTCTAAAGCTTTCTTTAAAGAAAAAACAGAGGACATTCACTTACCAAAAAGTAATGTTTTAATCTTTAAATTAAACGACGAAACACGTTTTATGATTAGACCAAGTGGCACCGAACCAAAAATTAAGTGTTATATAGAAACTAATGATAGCAACAAAAACAAATGTCTAGAAAAATTAGATAAATATTCAAGATTATTTAAAAAGGTGGTTAATGAATTATGAAACATGTTTATGAATTAATTCCACCTTTAAAAGAATATATTTGGGCTGGAAACAATCTAAAAAAGTATAAGAAGACTGATTTAGAAAAGATCTCTGAAAGCCGGGAATTGTCATTTTTAGATGGGGATGAAAGTAAACTTATTTATGATGACAAGGAAGTTAATATAACTGAATTTATTAAATCGGAACCAATAAATAAATATATTAATCCGAAAATTCAAAACTTGCTAATTAAGCTTATTGATTCAGCCCAATCTTTATCTATTCAAGTTCACCCAAGTGATGAATATGCTTTAAAATATGAAAATTCACTAGGGAAAACTGAAATGTGGATTATTTTAGATGCAAAAGAAGGTTCATATATTAATCTCGGCTTTAATCAAGACATAAAAAAAGAAGAGTTTCCAAAACTTATTAAAGACGATTCAATACTATCTTATCTTAATAAGATTTATGTTAAGCCTGGCGATATTTATTTAATTAAACCTGGAACAATTCATGCAATAGGAGAAGGAATAACTCTTTTAGAAATTCAAGAAAGTAGTAAATTAACTTATCGAGTTTATGACTTTAATAGAAAAGATAAAAATGGCAACAAAAGAGAACTTCATGTATCTAAAGCAATGGATGTTTTAAATTTTTCCAAATTGAATATACAAAATTTAAATAGAGAAGAAGTTATTAAAACTAATTATTTCGAAGTTTATAAAGGAAAGAATTTAAACGAAAACAAGATAGATATTATAAAGCCATCAATAATTACTATTATTGAAGGTAATGGATTTATTGACGACACTGAAGTTAGCAAATTTAAGAGCTATTTTGTTTTACCTTGTGAAAAATTAAAGTTAAAAGGGAATTTTGAGTATTTTGTAACTACTATTTAGCTGAATTTAATTCAATTCTTTTTAAGTTTTCTTCATCGTTTATGTTTATACCTAATCTAACTTTATAAACATTAAAGTAACCAATGTATAAACCAATGCATGTAATCAAAATAATGAAAATCACATTGTAATAATCTGGATAAAAGACGACATCTCCCATAACGCCTCCATTTTCAACAGGCTTCATAAAAGCTTTAAAAATTGTTAAACCGATAGCTATAGAATAAAAGACTGAGACAGTCTTGTTTAATCTTTTTCGGATAGATATATTATCTCTGCTTGAGTAGTAATAATTTAAATCGCTACATAACTGTAAAATACCAATAACTATTAGCCATGAGTAGCAAAAATAACCAATCAAACTGAAATAATAATCAAATAGATACTCTATTGATTCGTCAAGAAAGTAATTTGAGTAATGCACAAGCATCATAAAACCATTTATTGGTAAAAATATTTGAGAAATGATTATTAGTTTTCTTTTATCAAAGCCTTTGATATTAATAAATTTGTAAATTACTGCAGATATAATTCCTAAAATTATTGAAAGGAGTGAAAAAATCAAAATTATTAGCGGTACACCTGAAGAAAAATCAATGATGCTGCCTTTTTTAGGATCCCAAAATATTGAATAAAATGTTATTAAGAATGAATAAATTGGTAATAAAATCATATATATGGATGGAGAGTATATTTTTTTCATTTTACTATTACCTCATTTGCAAGTTGGTCTAAATTAGTGAATTTATATAATGAAAAACCTAAGTAAGCAAGGAAGGAAGCAAAGTAAAAAGATGCTGTAGTGCATGTTATTGCAAAATTAGGGATATAACGTTTTTCGTTTTCTTCAAGTGCTACATAATCTATAACAATTAAACTAAATATATAAATGACGAGTAATAATAAGATAATTTGTTTAAATAGGTTTATCAAAAAAGATAATTTAGGGTATTTAAAATCAAACAGAAAATTTAGAGTATCAAAGACTAACAACGCTATAAAAACTATTAGTAAAATATAACTTAAATATGTAAATTTGGCAAAGTGCGGATCTACTGGTATAACCAGGAGTAAAACTATAATAGGTATATAAAGTAAACAGTTTTTAAATGTATACAAAAATAAATCAAAAGATTTTTTAGAACTACGGAAATAAGCTAAGAAAAAATAAATAAATGCTAAAATAGAAAAGATTCCTAAAACAAAATAAGTATATTTCCCTGCATAACTTTGTGGTTCATATCTGGAAAATGGATAGAACAAGTATTGCAAGCTTTTTACGAATGGTATCTCATTAATTGCTAATAAAAAAAGTGATGATGTAAGAAAAATTAAGTTTTCTATATGGTTTGACTTCATTTTATAATATATCCTCCGCAGCAAAAGTTGCATAAACGTTATTTATGCCAACTGAACTAATTGTTACAATATAAAGTTGTTTTTCTAGATTTTCATTTTGCTTACATTTTTTAATTGGCAAATTAGTGTTGTTTTCAATGCCTCTTGAACTAAAAAGCAATAAAAGCAATGTGCTTAAGAAAAATATTATATGTTTCATAATTCCTTTGCCTCCAAAGATTATCTTGGATAACTTAATTCTAGATAATTATAACAAGAAATAATAACATTAAAATTAATGTAAAATTGCTTATTAATTAAGTTTATGACGATTATTATCGTATTTTCTTTTATTATGCGATTTGCTTAAACAAAGTTCTAAACTTGTAGGGAAAACTAAGAAATAGATAGTTTTGATATGATTTAATTTGATTTATATAAATAGAAAAATAATTTAAAATAGTTGTACTTTATGAGGAAAAGATATTATGACTATTAGTGAAAAGATTAAGGAACTGAGGTTAAATAAAAATATTTCAATAGAGGAAATTAGCAAAATAAGCGAAATACCATTAAAGAAACTTAAAAGAATTGAAAACGACTTATACATACCAACGCGAGAAGAAGTGCAAAAACTTTGTGAAGTTTTTGGCGTTGAAGAAAAAGAAATCATAAACGAAGAAACTAGAAAAGATACAGTAAAAATTGAAGCTAAAATCTCAATGCTCAATTTTTCATATTGGATAATGAATGCTATTGTCTATCTTTTCTTTATTATTGTTGCTTTTATTCCAGCATTAAAAGTTGATTTAGATGGATCAACATTGCTTTATAGTTTTAATTCATTATTAATGGGAAACGGGAATCCTCTTGTTATAGTAACCTATGCGTTTTCAACTATAGGTTTAATTGTTTCTTTAACAATGTGTGCTTTAAGATTTGCTAGTAAAATTAAATTATCGGAAAAACAAATCTTATGTATAAACGTTTTACTGCTTGCGATACTGGTTCTAGTTATTGCAACAATATTTACAGTAATTATTACTTATTCAAATGATTTTGTGTCATTGATTATTTGAAATAGTTGAGTTTTGCTTGTTTTTTGCAAGAAAAGTGGTTGTTTAGCTTCGTTAACAATCAGTTAAAATTGAATATAGATTGTGTTAAGATTTAGCCAAATATAAAAAAGTAGTACAATAAACAAGAAAAGAGGTAGTGAGATGAAAAACCAATTAAATGATGAACTTATTGCATTTTTAAATGAAAGTCATAATGAATATTTAGCTGCAAATGCTATTAGAAACATTTTAAGTAAATCAGGATTTAAAGAAATCAAAGAAAATGAAACTTGGAATTTGAAAGAAAATAGTCGATATTTCTTTTTAAGAAACGGTAATTCTTTAGTTGCTTTCGCTACTCCATATAGACTTAATAAAAGCGATTTCTATTACAAAATCATTTCATCGCATTTAGATTCACCAGCTTTAAAATTAAAAGAAAACCCTGCAGTTTCCACAAATTTTTATGAAAAATGGAAGGTTGAAGCTTACGGCGGGCTCATTAATTCTACTTATGTTGATAGACCATTAGGCCTTGCTGGGAGATTAATTGTTAAAACTAAAAACGGATTAGAAACAAGAATTGTTGATACTAAAAAAGCTGTAGCGATTATTCCTAATGTTGCTATTCATCAAAATAGAAATATTAATAATGGATTTATCTATAATCCACAAGTTGATTTATTACCTATAGCTGGTACAAGCGAGAAAGCACACTATTTTGATGAAATTATTTCTTCCTTTTTAAAAGACGATGAAGAATTAGTGTCTTATGATTTATATCTTTATAATTTTGATAGAGCCCAATATGTTGGTTTTAATGATGATTTAATCTGCGGACAAAAAGAAGATGATTTATCTAGTGCTTTCCTGTCTTTAAAAGCCTTAGTAGATAGTGAAACAAATTATAATGAAACTGGAATTAAAGTCGCTGCGTTCTTTAACAATGAAGAAACTGGATCTTTGTCTTTCTCAGGAGCAGACAGCGATTTATTAAAGTCCACTTTAAGAAGAATAGCTTTATCTTTTAATGTAAAAGAAAGTGAATACTTTGCAGCAATTAAAAAATCATTTGTTTTAAGTGCTGATAATGGGCATGCAATTCATCCTAATCATCCAGAAATGAGTGATGATAAAAATCTTTGCTTATTAAATAAAGGCATTTTACTCAAATTTAATTCAAATATGGCTTATACAAGTGATGCTTTTACATCAGCTTTTGTTAAATCTTTATGTAAAGAAAATAATATTCCTTATCAAGTTTTCTTTAATAGAAGTGATGTAAGAGGAGGGTCAACTCTTGGAAATATTTCTATATCACAAGAAAGTTTCTTGACTGCTGATATTGGTATGCCTCAACTTGCTATGCATTCTTTTTTTGAAACAATAGGAAGCGAAGATACAAAACATATGTTTAACTTAATGTCTAGTTTCTATAAAACAGTATTTAAGATTGATGGAGATACTATAAAATTTATAAAGACATCAAAAAACAATAAACTTTTATAAAAGTATTTTTAGCAAGTAGTGCCTTGATAAAAAGCGACGTTAATTTTAATTAGTTTTAATTCGTAGTTTTTGTTTTCAATCATATCGAGAATTGTCGATATTGTTTCAGCAACTATTCTTTCATTATCTGGGGCGATACTACTTACTCTAATTGGATAGCGGAATGATTTTTGAATATTATCATAACCAATTACTTTAACTTTGTTGATAATGTTTAAATCATATAAAACCTCTAAGACATCAAAAGCTAGTAAATCACTAAAGCAGAAAATTCCATCTACAGGATTGTTATTAATTTGAATTTTTAACAAGTCTTTTGCTTTGTTTTCTTCATCACCTATAACGACAAGTGGTTTCTTATTAAATGAAGCGCATACGCAGTCTTCAAACCCTTTATGTCTAATATTATCGATATCTAAATCTTTATGCTCAGTATAATAAAGCAAGTTTTTTAGTCCAAGATTTATAAAGGTTTGAGCAGCTAATTTTCCGCCTTCATAATCATCACTATATATACTTGTTGTATTAGTATTAACGCCATTTCTACCAATTAAGACTATTGGAGTCTTGCTGTTATCAATAATTGCTTTAGCCTCTATAGTTGGTTCAATAAAAGTTATAATTCCTGCAACATGGAATGAAATAACTCGCTTTGCTATTTCAAGCGAAAGATAACCTATAGAGTGGCGATCAATAAAAATCATTGTCTCATACTTGTAATTAAATAATTTTGCCGTTATTTGATCCAGCATCATGGAATAATAAGGGTTGTTTAAATTATCATAAATTATAGCAATTACATCCATTTTGCCTGCTCTTAAAGCGCTTGCTCTCATGTCAGGAATATAGCCTAATTTATCAGCAATTTTTCGGACTTTTTCTTGAGTTTTTAAAGAGATATTTTTCTTTTGTTTAAGAGCTCTTGATGCGGAATTTACCGAAATCCCAGCGAGTTTAGCAATGTCTTTTAAAGTAGGTTTTTTCTGCGACTTCATAGAAATATTCTTACATTAATTTTCATGTAATGCAATAAAAAACATACGACCATTATCGCAAAATTTAATTTTTTAGGTTAACGATAACCTAAATTTTATTGACTTAAAAAAATTAATGAAATAATATTGAATTAGCAAAGAAAGGAAATCAAAATGAGAAAAGCATTATTAGTTTTGGCTTTAACTACTTTTGGCGTATTAACAATGAGTAGTTGCCAAAATACTCCTGAAGTAAACGAAGACGTAAAATACACTGTAACTTTTATAATTGATGGTGTAAAAACCGAGAAAAGTGTAGAAGACGGAGAAAAAGTTACTGCGATTGAAGAGCCAAAAAAAGACGGCTATACCTTCACTGGTTGGTATACTTCCGCAAATTGTGAAGAAGACGAATTATATAATTTTGATTCTGCAGTTACTTCTAATTTAACTTTATATGCTGGTTTTGAAAAGAATGAAGAAATCAAGACTTTTACGGTAACATTAGAACTTAATGGTGGAATTTTAGATGGCGAAACTTCTTTTGTACTTAATGAAGGCGAACTTGTAAGTAAACCTACTGATCCAGTCAAAAATGGATATACATTTGATTATTGGGCTAGCGATAGTGAATTGACAAAAGAATTTGATTTCGAAACTACGATAATTACAAGCGACATCACTCTATACGCTAAATTTGATTTAATAGAAATTGATGTTAAATATGAAATTGTTGCAAGCAGTGAAGATGGCGTAGAATATCGCATCGATTATGCTGCAGATGGAAATTCTGAAACATATTGGAAAGCTAAAGATGGCAGTGCTCAAACATTAACTGTCGATTTAGGTTCAACAAAATCCGTTAACTATGTTAGCCAAGAGTTTAATGATATGGCATCATGGAATTTTACAATTTCTGGTTCTATTGATGGCGAAACTTACGTTCCAATTATAGATAATAGCGGTGATACTGTTGGTTCAAAATACGAAAGAGACCTCACTGGTTACTACCGTTATATTAGAATGGATATTGCTGAAAGTGAAGTTGTTGCTACAAGTAAGGAATTTGAAATTGAATTTACTGATTTGAATGAAGGCATTAATCTTGCTTATGGTATGAAAGGAATTGCTGATTGCTGGGCAGGCGGTTATGAGCCAGAAAAAATGTTTGATGGTAACACTGGAAATTATCATTGTGCAAACGCTGCACATGACAATCATTATATGGGAATAGATACCAATGAAGATTATTACGTAGATAATATTGAAATTTATTTCCCTAATGAAACAGACCATAAATTCTTTGTAGATTATGCTAGTGTTGCAAATGGCGGAACATGGATTCAAAAAGAAGAATTGAATTTATTAACTAACACTGAAAAGTTCAGTTCAATTAAACTTGATGTTAATGACTTAGTTTCATCATTATTGGTTCATTATAGCAGCAATTCTGATGGACATTGGCCAGCTATTTCTGAATTAAAAGTAAACGGATTTAAGCTCAATAAAGATGTAACAATTAATGAAAATGTTATAGATTTAGGCAGTCAATCTTATCTTTCTAGAATTTATATAGGAGAAACAACAGGATTAACATTCGAAACTTCAATGGATAATACCAGTTATGAAGAAGTTACACCAACTATAGAAAATGGCTATGCAGTTTTCGATAAAGAATGTAGATATGTTAAGGTGAGCGGTGATGCTGATTTATCAACTTTTAAAGTTTATTCAGCTTCATTTATTCGCAATTTAGCGTTGAATACTTCCCCAGTCGCTACAACAAGGAGTGATGATGCAGGATTTTGGGAAGCTATGATGGTTATGAATAAAGACTGTAAAGATGCTCAAGGCAGATTCTGGTGTGCTCATGATGCCGATACTAAAGAAACGATTACCTTAGATTTTGGAATTAACGTATTAGCAAATGATATTTTCTACAAATATCAAGACCCAGCAGTAAACTATAATTATCAGTTAAAGATTTATGTCTCTAAAGATAATGAAGAATTTATTAATGTTTTAGATACTACCGCAAATGAAAATGGCGGCAGTAATGAACAATCTTATACTGCACATCTTGAAGAAGATCAACGCAGTTTTAGATACTTGAAGATTGAAACTTATAATGCTAGTGGTTTTACAAATTGCAATACATTGGCAGTTAATGGAATAGGTTCACCAATTATTTAATTTATGAAGAAAAGATTATTATTAACTTCTCTTTCAATGTTAGCCTTGCTTCCTTTAGCATCTTGCTCAGAGGAAGCAAATTCTAACGAGGGAGATGATTTAAAAGCATTTATTCAAGACCAAGAAAATAAATATGCAATTACTTTTAAAGAAGGAGATACTTTATCTTCGATAATTTCTTATGAAGTTGAAGGCAAAAGTATTATCAATTTTTATACTGATGATGAGTTTTTAAGCAAAGCCGACACGTCAATCTCTTTAAAAGAAGGAGAGACATATTTTGCTTTAACGGAATCTACTAGTGATATTATAGAAATCTCAACAGCTCAAGATTTTAAAAATATAACTGAATATGGTAATTATCGTTTAACTAACGATATTGATTTTAATGGGGAAATTATTGATTTAAATTTTGATTATTTGAATCCTTTTAAAGGGTATTTTAATGGTAATGGTCATACACTAAAGAATTTTAACTTACCTGATAAAGAGTACAGTGCATTATTTGGTGTAGTTGAAGGGACAATTTTTAATGTTAAAGTCGATACAGAAATAAATGCAATTTTTAATAATGTAACTTATGTTTCTCCTCTTGTTGGATATTTAAAATCTGGTGGCTTAATAAGAGAATGCTCTGCTTATGGTAATGTTTCAATCAATACAACTAAAGAAAGGGGCGGAGTATATTTAGGCGGAATTAATGCTAGAAATGATCAAGGTAGAATTTTGCTTTCAGAAAATTTTTCTTCATTATCCAACTATACAAATGTAAATGCTTTTACTGGTGGTATAGTTGCCTATAATGGTGGAGGAGAACCTTTTGAAAGTAAATTATCCTATTCTTATTCCAGTAGTAAATATATAACATCATCAACAGGTGGTCATAACACTTCTTCTTATTGCGGTGGAATTGCGGGTTTCAATTTTGGGGAGGTTTCGCATACTTATTCAAACGATAAAGTAATTAGAAGTAGAAGTAACGACTATCAAGCTTTTGGAGCATCTTTAGTTGCTGATAACAATGGAGGAAAAGTATCTAATTCCTTTGGATTAGGTGATGTCATGGTTACTTCAGACAGCGGATATGTGTTTAGCGGAAATACCATTGGTAGAAATTTTAAAAGCAGTCTAGAAGATGATAGTGGAACTGTGTCTAATCTTTTCGGTTATGATAAACAAAATATTAAATCTTTTAATGGCTCAAGAAACGCACTCAAAGAAAACTTATACTTTACATCATTAAAATATGAAGAGATTTCTTCTAGTGAATTTTTAGAAAAACTAGGTTTTTGCAGTGTTTTTAATGTAAAAAGTGGATATTTACCATCGATTAATTCAAGCTTTGAGCAAGTAGATTCTAACGTAGAATATCAAGGAATTACTAACGTTGAAGATTTTCTAGATATAAAAAATGATTTAACAGGTAAATATATATTGACTAATGATATCACAATCGATGAAAGTGACTATTCACCAATCGGAAATTATCAAACACCATTTAAAGGCATCTTAGATGGTAATGGTCATACAATTACTTATGAGGTTTCTCCTTCTAGTAGAAACAGCCAAGATGGTTTATTTGGATTTTTAAATGGTGTAGTTAAAAATCTTAAAATAGTCGTAAAAGGAGACATAGTAAATGAATCCAATAATGTAATATTTGGTGGATTAAGTGGATATGCTCTCAAATCATCAATTGAAAACGTTAATGTTAATTACGAAAATACTATTGAAGGAAACGGTGTTGTTTTCGGTGGCTTAATTGGCATAAATGAAGATTCTTTAATTGAAAAATCATCTGCAAACGGTTCAATTTCGGCTAAGGCAAGTGAGATTGAATCTTATTTAGGTGGTCTTGTTGGTAGAAACAGTGGAGAAATTAATTTCGGAAGTTCTGATTCAACAATTGAGGTTTCTCAAGGAAGTATCGTTTATATTGGCGGACTAGTTGGTAAAAACTATAAAAAAATAAAATCTTCATATGCTATTAGTGAAATCAAATCCTCAAATATAAGCGATGAAAAAGCAATTGGCGGGTTCACTGGTGCTAATTTTGACTTAGGAAATATAGTTGATTCTTATTCAAAGAGCAATATCGAAAATACAAGAGAAGCAACTATTAATCTTTTAGGTGGCTTTAGTGGTGACAATTTAAAAACCATTACAAATTGTTATTATTATGCAAACGAAGAAATTAAATATAGTGCAGGAGAATCATTAGTTTTTACTGATATTGATAGAGTGAGTTTGGAAGAGTTGAAAACTTTGGCTTCTAGGTTAAATGATAATTTCGTTGATGGAGAAAATGGTTATCCGGTTTTAAATTCTGAGGAAAATATATGAAAAGGATTAATTTAAAAAGTATCGTTCCTTTTACTTTACTTTTAACTAGTGTTGGGATTAATAATAATGATTCAAATTTAATCATGGCAAAATCAAATTTAAATTATGATTCAGAAGTTACTGTTTCTTCAGAATCAAGCGATCATGGGAAAGCCTTAATTAACGATTTTAATTATGATACTTATTGGGAAGGCACTGAAGCCAATAACCAATCTGTTGTTTTAGATCTTCTTTCTATTAAAAAAGTAACTTCTGTTACACAAATCTTTAAAGATGAAGATGTTTGGTTTTTCACAATTGAGGCTAGTGGTGATGGAGAGAATTACTTTCAGATTGTCGATCATAGCAAAGGCGCTTTTGGAAGGTCATTTGAAGAAAGCGTAACAACTTATGCACGTTATGTTAGATTAAATGTTGCTAAATCCGAAAAAGGATATTTGCCTTCAAGTAAAGAGTTTTATGTAAACTTTGATGAAATAAGCGAAGGTGAAAATCTAGCATTAGGTGCTCAAGGAGGCGCTTCATCTTCGCAAGGTAATTATCTTCCAGAAAAAGCATTTGATGGTAATAGTGCAACTTATTGGTGTGCTAGTTCTGGAAATTATGAACAATGGCTAAGTGTTGAACTTGGTTCTTTCGCATATGTCAAAAACATTGTTCTCCATTTAAATAATTATGGAAGTTATGAATTTGAAGTTGAAGGTCGTAACGAAAATGGAGAATGGGTTAAAGTAGTAGAAAGAGCAAAATTTAATGGTTCAACTTTTACTTTCTCAGTTGAAGGAAAATACGATGCATTTGTTTATAGAACATTTGCAGGACCTGGTTGGGCGAATTTAAATGAATTTGAGGTTAATGGGTTTAAAAAAATAACCAATTACTCTCAAGAAGATAATATTATGGAATTCCCTTCCTTAATTTATGTAGACTCTTTTACAGGAAGTGAAAGCATTGAGTACTCAGTAGATAAAACAAACTGGCATACTTTAAATAAAGATAGTGAAGGAGTGAATGCTCGTTATATTCGTTCTAACTCTCAAGTAAAAATTTATGGAACAAGTATTCAAACTTCTTTATTAGAAGAAATGGATGGTAAAGTAAGTGACTATTTAGATCATGATCATTTATTGTTAAATATAACAACCAGTAAAAGAAATGCTAATTATACTTCAAGAAGTTGGAAGTCTTCTATTGTTGGTCAAAAAGAAACAATCGAATTTGATTTAGGCCGTATATCTTTACTCGATAATTTTGAAATTTTAATTCCAGCTAATACTTTATCTTCTATTTCTATTGAAGTTAGCAATGATGGATTAACTTATCAAAAATATGCTGATTCTGCAGATATTTCTGAAGAAACAACGACTTTAATGTTAAATAACGAGAACATACAACAAGGTCGATATATAAGAATATTTGTAACTCCTCAATCTGATAAACAAGCTGAGATTATAAATTTAAGTTTGTATGGATTAGGCAATTCAAAAGTAGAAAATTGGTGGGAAGATACAAGTGGAGTAATTAGATTTTATCCTAAGTTACAAAAAGTTAGTCTTAACGAAATTACTTCAAGACTCGATGAATTTAGAAATAGCGGTTATAAAGTAATCGAGCTTCACCAACCATATGAAGGTCTTGCTGATATTTGGGCAGGACTTGGTGGCACAAATAACTATATGGTTGATCCTTTAATCGGTACTCTTGATGATTTATTAAGATTATTAGATGAAGCTCATAAACGTGATATGTATGTCTTTATGTTCGGCAATGTTGGATACGGTAAAAATACCGCTGACTATTTCAAGAAAGCCTGTAAAGATTATGCTTTAGGAATTGACTCAAAAGAAAGAAATTGGTTTGTTTTTTCTGAAACTTGCCCAGATCCTACAAAATGGTTCTATAGTGATATTGCTAAAGCATATTATTATGGCTATTGGGGAGAAAATGGACAAATTCCAACCTTCAATTTCGAAAACGAAGAATGGCAAGAGGAAGTTTACAATTATATAGATTATTGGTCTTCGATTGGTTTTGATGGCATTGCTTTAGATGCTCCAAATGTTTATTACTTTGGTAATGCTAATGCTAGTAGAGTTACTTATGAAACAATTACTAAAACCATGATCAAGAAGAACTTATTTGTCCTTCCTGAAGGTACAGGAGATAATAGTTTTATATCTAATTATCATTATTCTTGTATACAAAACTATGGTTTATCAAGTTGGGGTGGCGCTGCTTTTTCTCTTGGACTAAATAATGCGCAAACAAACAGTGTTAACGATACTGAAAACGTTTTAAAAAATAATCGAGATATGACTGTTTCTTTAGGTGGTGTTTCCATGGGATGTATGAATTTTGAGGATAATTATCTAAATGAAACAGGAAACAACCGTGTTTTAGAAGCTGCTTTAGTTACTCAAACTGGACATTTAGCTTTCTTGCATTCAGGAAGTGATGCAAGGATTGGACAAGACATAATGGCTAATTGGGATGAAGATACTCAATCTCAAATTCATTCATTATTCGGACTTCAAAATTCAATGGCTGCTTTAAACCCTAGTGGTCATCGTTATAAGTTAACTTCAACAAATGAAAGTAAAATTTATGCATATTTGAAGAAGGATTTGCATAATAATTCTATAGTAATGCCAATATTTAACTACGCAATTGTTGATATAGATTATCAAATTAATTTGCAAAATACGGAGTTAAATTTTGAAGATGGTGAATATGTTTTTTACGATGCTTTTAATGATGAAAACGTTAATGTAACCATAAGAGGAGGAATCATGTCTTTAAGTTCCCCTAAAGAATCTTATAGATGTTTGATTATTAGATAATTATGAAGAAAATATTATTACCTATTTTACTTGGAACGCTTTTATCCACTCCAAGTGTAAATAATCAAAAAGCAAAAGTTGATGTTATGAAAAGTGAAAGTGGAGAAAGTGCTATTACATTAAGAAGTTCTAACTCTGCTTCAGTGGCTAATTCTAATTTCACAAGTTCTTATGAAGAAGATGGTGTTAGATTTATAGTTAACTTTATTGATGAAGAAAGTTTAGTTGCAGATAACACATACGATATTGGCTATAACGACAACATTGAATTTTTGATTTCTAAAAAAACTACTTCAACAAGTTGGGAAATAGGAAAAACATATCATTTTCTTTTATCTGCTAATGGCGAAATTTATTTTGAAAGAGCGGTTGGAACCAATTCTTTAGGTGATAGATTTGATAAATCTATGGGTATAGTTTTAGGAGAAAATCTTGATTATAAGATTACCTATATAAAAAGTGGGAAATTAACAACTGGATTTAGTGCTGAGATATATCTAGCTTATGATTTACTTGGTTTGACAAAAGAAGAAGCACTTAATAACCTAACTTATTGTCCGGCTATAAGAAACGCACATATATATAATGTGGATAGCACATGGGTTTATTATTCTCTTAATGGGTGTAATTGGTCTAATCCATCTACATTTGTTGAAATTTAGGTATTTGTGCAACTTAAATAACCCGCTAAACCTAATTGGTTTTTGAAAAGATTTAACAGCAAACGTCCCTTAAAATATGGGGCGTTTTCTATATCTAAAATTCTACTTTAGATTAAAAAAACTATTATGATGTGACCTCCTGTCTAGAGTAAATTGTAATGAAATTGAATATGTGTGATTATTTGACGAAATTTCGAAGATTCAAATCAGCTTTTGTTAAAACTTTATGTAAAGAAAATAATATTTCTTATCAAGTTTTCTTTAATAGAAGTGATGTAAGAGGAGGGTCAACTCTTGGAAATATTTCTATATCACAAGAAAGTTTCTTGACTGCTGATATTGGTATGCCTCAACTTGCTATGCATTCTTTTTTTGAAACAATAGGAAGCGAAGATACAGAACATATGTTTAACTTAATGTCTAGTTTCTATAAAACAGTATTTAAGATTGATAATGATAAAATAACATTCCTTAATCCAGGAAAAGCAAGCAAGATTTTATAGTCATTTTAAGGTTTACATTAAAATTATTGTAAACTTTAAAAACATAATAATTTAGTTAAAACTTTCACAATTAAATTTATAAAACCAAACGAAATGACCGAATTTTATCGCTCTTTTTAGATTTTTGGCAAATCAACTTTTAAAATTTTATTAAATTTAGGTGTGGAAATTGTAAGCGCTTCCAGTTTTTAAAAGAAAGCGCTTACATTAAAAATAATGTTTTAAAATTGAACATAATTAGAAAAGTACGATAATTATCGTTATTTTTTAAAACATTACGCAACATTACAATTTTGACAACGATATTTCTTTAAAGTTAACTTAAAGACAACAAAAATACTTTTTTAGGAGGATAGCTATGAAAAGAAGAAAAGTATTAAGCGTCGCACTTTTAAGTGCACTTACATTCGGGTCAATCGTTGGAATGACTTCTTGTGGAAATGATGAAGGTGGCGATGTTATACCTGATAACGTAACCGTTAATTGGACTGGTCTTGAAACAGTTTATTTAAACATGGGCGATACAGCACCAGATCCATTAGTTGGCGTCAAAGCAACTTCAAGTGAGGGCGATGAACTTAAAGTTGTTTTAGATAGTGAAAGCTCAATGACTATTGATACTGGTTACCCAGGAACTTATACCGTTTATTATTATGCTGAAACAGCAGACGGTACTAAAGTTGATGCAGAAGGAACTGGTTATGCTTATAAAACATTTATTGTTGAAAGAGGCACAACTTTAGACAATTCAACTTTTGATACAGGTGTCACTAGTTGGAGTGGAAACGGAAATGCTGGTTCTAAAATGGAATTTTCTTGGGATTCAACAGAAAAAGCTTTAAAAGTTGATATCACCAATGCTGGTTTAGAATATTGGAATAACCAAGTTGAATACAATGGTTTAAATTTAGATGCTAATTCAACTTATGAAATTACATTTAAAGCTAAATCAAATAGTGGCAGAAATATTGGTGTAACTATGGAAGTTCCAGCCAATGGATATGCAGTTGTTGAAAATCCAAATTGCTATGGTCTTCCTACAAAAACAGAATATCAAGACTATAAATTCTATTACACAACTGGCGATGAAAAATTAGAGGCAATTAAATTTGGCTTTTTACTTGGAAGATTTACTGAAGCTGACGATGTTGCTGCTGGTGAAAAAGATACTGTTTGGATTGATGATGTTTATGTCAAAAAGATGGCAAAAACAGCAAATACAACTGGTGTAGTCTTTGAAAATGCTGGAAGAGTTAAATTAGATGGTTTAAATCCATTTAAATCATATGCTGAAGCTAAAAAAGTTACAGCAAAAGATAAAGACGGAAACGATATCACAGATAAATTAGTTAAAACTGGCGTTGTCCCAACATCATTTACTGATACAATGACAAAAGCCAATTTTGCAGAACAATATATGTATACTGATGACGAAGGAAATATTTCCTATGTTAGAAGAGAGTATACATGGGAAAAACCTGCAAACCGTGAAAATGATTGGGATTTAATGAATGATGATTTCAATGATGGCCTTACATATTGGAATTTAGAGCAAAATGATATTGTTGAAATCTCAGAAAAAGATGGTATTGCTACAATTAAGGCTTTAAATGAATCATCCAAAGTAGATGATTGGAAAGCTCAATTACAACAAAATAATACTGGTAACGTCTTAAAAGCCGGTGAAACTTATTATGTTGAAGTTAAAGCTAAAGTTGATGATCCATCTGTTAGAACATTAAGACTTGAGTTCTGTGCTAATGCAGGAGGTAATCCAAATGCAAAAACAGATATGATTTTCGAAAAAGCTAATGAATGGACAGTATTTAAGAGTTCAGAATATACTCCAAAAGCTGATGTTAGCGGTGGAAATTTAAGAGTTGGTCTCTTACTTGCTGAATATAACGTCAAATATACAATGGATGTTGACTACATTAGAATTGTAAAAAAATAATTTATTAATTTATGGGCTACAAAACTAATGTTTGCCTGAAATCTATTGCATATGAACTAAAGGTTTCAGTAAATACGGTTTCAAGAGCACTTAGAGATTGTAGCGATATATCTGAAAAAACAAAGAAGAAGGTCAGGCAGAAAGCCCTTGAAATGGGCTATCTGCCTAGTAACCTTTTACACTCAGTAAAAGAAGATAGCTCCAAACTAATTGCCCTTGTAATTAATAACATCAAAAATTATTACTTCATTCTTATGAGTAATAAGCTAATGTTTTATCTAAAAAGAGAAGGTTATGTATGTGTTTTAATTAATCTTTTTGGAGATAAATTCACAATTGATGCTGTTAAAGAATGTATCTATCAAAGAGTTGATGGAGTAATTTCATTTGTTGAACCAACACAGGATTCAATAGAGTTAATGAAATTAAATAAAATGCCATTTCTAATGATTGGTAGAAAACTAGAAGACAATTATTGTGAAATGCTTTACACAGACGATTTTAAAGGGGGAGAGCTAGCTGCTAAATATTTATTAAGTAAAAAATGTACAAACTTTATTTACATAAATATTAATGGTAGCGAATGTTCAGTCCGTAGGTATAAAGGTTTTGTCCACTATCTTAGATATGTTCGAAAAACCACAAAATATCAAAAAATTGATATAGAAAATCTAAAAACAGCATTGAAAGATGTGCTGAATTTAGAAAATTTAGGAATATTCTGCTATAACGATGAACATGCTTTCATGGTTATAGATTATTTAAAAAATATAAATTTTGATTTAAATAGAGTCGAAATTATTGGTTATGACGCGATAAGTCAAAACTCACTTGGGACAAATGATATAGCTTCTATTGGATTTGATTATGGATTAATTGCAAAAACAGCAAGTTATTGTATAACAACTGATCCAAAAGAAAGAGAAAAACTCAATATGTGTTTTGATGTAAGAGTCTATCAAAAAGGAGAAAAAAATGAAGTTACTTAAATTTGCCTTATGTGCATTAAGCTCCATGATTTTAGTTGGCTGTACTCCTAGTCAAAGTGATGATGTCGGCGATGATAATAATGATTCAACATTGACAACAACTCGTTATCAAAATCCTATTATTATGGCTGATTGTCCTGATCCTACCGTTATTAGAGATGGTAGTACTTTTTATATTTTCGGAACCGGTGGACGTGTTTATAAAAACGAAGATTTAAATAATGGCTATTGGGAACAACTTGACGATATTAAAAGAACAGTTAAATGGGGAAATACATACGATGCAATTTGGGCTCCAGATGTCGTTAAAATTGGTGACAAATGGAACTATTATTACTCCGTTTCTGTTTGGGGAGATGAAGACCCTGGAATTGGCGTAATGCAATCAGATAGTTTAGAAGGACCATGGGAAGATAAAGGAAAAATTTTCTTATCTAGTGAAATTGGTGTTGATAACTCTATAGATCCAGTTGTCCTCGAGGATAATGGAAAAGTTTGGATGGCTTGGGGAAGTTTCCGTGGTATTTTCATTGTCGAGTTAAATGAAGATGGGACTGCTTTAAAAAATCCTGAAACTGCTAAAGACGATAAGATTTTAATTGCTGGTATTGTTGGCCCTTGGAACGGTGGCACTTACGAAGGCGCGTATATTAGAAAAATAAATGATTACTATTATTTATTTGGTTCTCAAGGCACTTGTTGTGAAGGTGTAAATTCAACATATCATGTTAAAGTTGCTAGAAGTAAAAGCATAACAGGTCCTTATGTTGATGCAGAAGGAGTTGACATGCTTGGTACAGATCGTGGTGAATTAGTTGTTAAAGGCGATCAAAACGTCGCAGGTCCTGGACATATGTCTTTATTTCAAGATGACGCTAATGATTGGTGGATGGTTTACCATGGATATGACAAACTTGCTCCAGCCGGAAGATATGTTTTCATGGACAAACTTGAATGGGATGATAATGGTTTCCCACATTTAGTTTCATACGCTCCAAGCTACTTTAGAACAGTTGCTGGACCAAAAATAAAATACGAGAAATAAGAGGAGAATATTTCAATGAAAAAAAGATTATTTTTAATCGGTGTTGCTGCACTTGCAACTACTCTTGCTACAGTTGGTTGTGGTGGAGATGAAGGATCTATGGATATTGGAGAAGATGGCGAAATTGTATTCAGAAATGTCAATATTTCCTTCCAACACGTTATTACAGGTACCGATAATACTTATTTAACTAATCTTGTTAATGAATTTAACAAAGAACATCAAGGTCAAATTAGAGTCCAAGCTGCTCCTGTTCAAGCAGCAGATATTTATGGAAACTTACCATTAACAACTTCTAATAATCGTAACTCTGATGTCATGTTAATTCATGCTGAAAGAGTTTTACAATTTGCTGCACAAGAAGAAAATGGTTCAAGCAGATACTTTAGAGAATTAGATGATATTATGGAACTTGCTAAAGTTGAGCTTGATCCAAAAGATTTCCCTGCAGATGTTTGGGATAATATGCAATTTAATGGCGAACAATATGGTATTCCATTCGATATGCATATGGCAGGTATTTATGTAAATACTACTATGCTCAAAGAACTTGGTTTAGAAATGCCAGAAACTAGAGAAGACATTATTGCAGCTGCACAAGCAGCAATTAAGGCAGGCCACCAAGGTTTCCCAATTTCGAATGGTTACCCTGATACATATTTCTTCATTAATGCTTTCTTAAATAATGGCGGAAAACAAATGCTTCAAGAAGATGATGAAGGATTTGATCCAAATCAAAAATTGAGTGATGGCACAGTTGTTCCTTATCAACCAGGTGCTTATTATAACGATGCAGCATTTAAAGCTGGCGATTCAATTAGAGATTTAATGTATGGTGCAAACAAAATTTGCGAACCACAACTTCAAACTGACGCTGGTATTAGCCAATTTAGAAGTGGTAATGCATTATTTACTTGTGATGGTATTTGGCTTTTAAACGATGTTATCGAAGATGCTAAAGATGAATTTGAATTTGATGTTCTTCCAATGAGTACATTATTTAATTCAACAGCTAATAGTGGTTATAAAGGTGTTAACTATACCAATGGTCATATCTTTGTTTTACCAAAACATACATTAGGTGGAGAAACAAAGACACGTCAACAAGCTAGTATGTATTTTGTCAAATGGATGCTTGAACATTCAGCTGATTGGGCAGCAAGTGGTAAGATCCCAGCTTATGCTCCTGCAAGAGAAGAAGAAGCTTTCACCAAACTTCCTTATCTTGATGGATATGGTGAAATCGATTCATTCGTTGCAATGCAAGCTAGCCCATACACTTATAGTGCATTCTCTCCACTTCAACAAGTCACAACTGCAGTCATGAATGCAAACCATGAATTAAGTGATGATGAGCTTAATACTTATGTAGATAAATATTATCAAGAAGGTATTAATCTTGTTAAAGCTGATATGAGTGGTGGAAGTATTTAATCAATAATTTATGTAGGGGCTTTAATAAGCCCCTCTTCCCTTAGGAGAAAGTAAAATGGATGAAATAATTACTTTTGAACAGAGGATCGAAGAACAAAAGAAAGCAAGTAAGCGTAGTGCTGAGATATCAAAATGGCTTACTGTGGCTCTTTTCTTTGGTCCTTATTTGTTCTTTTTCGTTTTATTTTTCGTCTATCCTTTAATTCAAGGAATTGTTGATTCATTCTTCTTCTTTAATTTTGGTGATAGCGAAAAAACTTTTGTTGGTTGGCAAAACTATCAGAATATTTTAATTAGAAATCCTGATTTTCCTCAACCTTATGATTATTTTAATGAAGGTTTACAACACACCATTTTGTTTGTTGTGTTAACAGTGCCTTTTTTAATTTTAATCCCACTAATCCTCGCTCTTTTGTTAAATAAAAAACCATGGGGTGAAGGATTTTTTAGAGCTTTATTCTTTTTACCAAACGTTTTATCTGTTTCAACAGTCTGCTTAATTTTCAAGTTCTTATTTAACAATGACTTTGGATTTGTTAAAGGATTCCCATTTTTAAGTGATCCTGTTTCCGCTTGGATTGTTATTGTTTTTACAACTTTATGGTGGACTGTTGGTAACAACATGGTCATTTTAAATGCTGGTATTAAACAAGTTGACAAATCATTATATGAAGCAGCAGCAATTGATGGATGTGGTGAATTAAAAAGTATAATTCATATTACAATTCCACAAATTGCTAACCAAGTATTGATATGTTCAATTACTACAATTATTGCTTCTTTTAACGTTTATGGACAATCACAATTAATCACAACGGGCGGACCTGATGATGCAACAATGATGTTTATTCAAAGAGTTCTTGAAATGCTCAAATTACCTAATAGAGGTGTTGGTGGAGCTGGTATTGCTAATGCAATGTGTGTTCTTTTTGCTTTAATCATTCTTGCAATTTCTCTTATCCAACTTTACGTCACACGTGATAAAAAAGATAGTCATCGTCGTTTATTTAAAAAACAACATGCCTATCAAAAAACGGAGGCTTAATTATGGGTACTAAAAGAAGTATTTTAATTGGTCGAATTGTATCAACTATCTGCTTACTCATTTTAGGCGCCATTTGGATTATGCCTTTAATCTGGGCATTAGGTGCAAGTTTTAAGCCTGATACAATTACCGATATTAATCAGATTTTTCCATCATTTGATAACTGGACTTTTGAATGGTATCAATTGTTATTTTCCTTTGATGGTGAATACCCAGTTTTAAGATGGATTTTAAATAGCTTTATAGTTGGCTGCATTCACACAGTACTTTATTTAATTATTGTTAGTTTTGCAGCTTATGCGCTTGTTTTCTTAGATTGGAAATTTAAAAACGCAATCTTCACCGTCGTTGTTTCAAGTATGATGTTCCCAGGAATTATTACCCTTGTTCCTTTATATAACTTATTTAATAGTTTAGGAATTGCCGGTAATCCAACATGGGTTTATTTAATTGGATGTATTTTACCAGGACTTGGTGGCGTTTTCGGTTTATTCCTTATTCGTCAATTCTTCCTCGGACTTCCAAAAGAATTAGTTGAGGCTTGTAAGGTTGATGGTTGTAATAATTTCCAAATTTTCTTTAGAGTAATTCTTCCAATAGGTAAAAATGCTATCTTTGTTGCAGCAATTTTTGCTTTCTTAGGAAACTGGAATGATTACTTATGGCCACAACTTATCGCTTCTGGAGGAGTTGATGTTTTAGGAAGAGAATGGCTTACCTTGCCAGTCGGACTTTCTGTTTTAGTTAGTGGTAGAACTGGTGATACTTCACCACTTGCTGGTGCAGTTATTAGTGCAATCCCAGTTATGATTGTTTACTTATTTGCACAAAAATACATCATTAATGGTGTTAGTAGAAGCGGAATTAAATAATAGAAATAAGAGGTTATATTTATGTGTATTAGAAACGAAGATCCAAGACCATACTTAAAAAGAGATAGTGAATTAATTAATTTAAATGGTAAATGGGATTTTGACTTTGATGATGAAAATCTGGGTCATAAAGAGAAATGGTTTTTAGACCATTCTTATTCAAAATCAATCGAAGTTCCTTTTCCTTTTCAATCTAAATTAAGTGGGATAAACGATACTAAATTTCATGATTATATGTGGTATCATCGTAGCTTCGATGTTACTTTTGACGCAAATAAAAAGTATATTGTTACTTTTAATGGCGTTGACTATGAAAGTGAAATTTATATTAATGGGTTTTTAGTTTCTAAACACATAGGTGGAGCTAGTATCAACAAAGTTGACATTAGTGATTTTGTAGTTGAAGGTAAAAATGAACTTACTGTATTTTGTTATGACGATTCAAGATCACAAGATTTTCCAAGAGGAAAACAATATTGGAAAGAAAAAAGTGAATCAATTTTCTATACAAGAACTAGTGGAATCTATAAAAATGTTTATCTAGAAATCTTAAATAACAATTATATAGATGAATATTATATTTCTAGTGATATTGATAGAGGTGAAGTTAAGGTTGAAACCTTAACGCTTAAACCTGCTTTTAAAATTGAATATGTAATTTCATTAAAAGGTATTGAACTTGCTAGAAATGTTGTTTACACAAAAGATAAAGATAGAGTCATTTCTAAAATTAAAGTTTGGAACAATCAAGACATTATGGAAACTTTCTTCCATAATGGTGAATTATGTTGGAGTCCAGACAATCCTGTTTTATATGATATTAATATTAAAGTTTATCAAGATGAAGAAACAGTAATTGATAACGTTACAACTTATTTTGCCATGAGAAAGATTGCAGTTGAAGATGGAGCTTTCTCTTTAAATAACCGTGTTTTTTATCAAAAACTCGTGCTAATTCAAGGTTATTTTAAAGATGGTTTATTAGCTTATCCTTCAGTTGATGATCTTATTAATGATATTAAACTTGCAAAAGAAATGGGTTTTAATGGCGGAAGAATTCACCAAAAAATAGAAGATCCTTATTTCTATTATCTTTGTGATAAACTTGGATTTATTTGCTGGCTTGAATGTCCAAGTGCTCAAGTTTTTAATAACAAATTAATTGAACTTCAAAGTAAAGAATGGAGTGAAATTGTTAAACAATATTTTAACTTCCCATCAATATTTACTTTAGTTCCTTTAAATGAAAGCTGGGGTGTTCCTGAATTAAATAGCGATCCAAAACAAGTTCATTATCAAAATGCTTTATACCACTTAACAAAATCTTTAGATGCAACCCGTTTAGTCGTTGGTAATGATGGATGGGAAATGGCAAGTACAGATATATGTTCAATTCATAATTATCGTCATGGCAATAAAGATGATTTAATTCAACATGAAAAGTTTGAAAAATCTTTAGCTGACAAAGATATTATGATGCATTCATGTCCAGGCAATAGAGTTATTTTCCTTGAAGGATATGAAAATAAAAAAGTGCCATTTATGTTAACGGAGTTTGGTGGAATTTCCTTCTTAACAAATATTAAGGAAGGCTGGGGTTATACTAATGTTAATAGCGAAAAAGATTTCTTGAATGAGTATAAAAGAATTGTTGAAGCTATCGCTAAAAGTGATGGTTTATGTGGTTTCTGTTATACCCAACTTTATGATGTTGAACAAGAAATCAATGGTCTTTTAACTTACACTCGTAAACCAAAAACTGATCCAGAAAATATTAAAAAAATTAATGATATCGTTAATAAAGATATCATCTTTATAAAATAATGGAGGGACTGAAAATGTCAGAAAACGAACAACAAAAAGAGAAGAAGAGCTTGCAAGAATTACGTATTGAAGCTTTAAGAAATCCTAATATTGATTCTTATATTTCTCTTAAAAACATTAACAAAGTTTATCCAAATGGCTTCCAAGCAGTTTATGATTTCAATTTAGAAATTAAAAAGAATGAATTTATTGTTTTTGTTGGACCATCTGGTTGTGGCAAATCTACCACTTTAAGAATGATTGCTGGTCTTGAAGACATTACGGCAGGCGATTTATATATTGATCAAATTTATTCAAATAATTTAACACCAAAAGATAGAGATATTGCTATGGTTTTCCAAAACTATGCTTTATATCCACATATGACTGTTTATGAAAATATGGCTTTTGGCTTAAAAATGAGACATGTTCCAAATGAAGAAATTGATAAAAGAGTTAAAGAAGCTGCTGAAATGCTTGATTTAACAACACTTTTAGATAGAAAGCCAAGACAACTTTCTGGAGGTCAAATGCAAAGAGTTGCTTTAGGCAGAACTATTGTTAGAAAAGCAAAAGCTTTCTTAATGGATGAACCTTTATCTAACCTCGATGCTAAATTAAGAGTCACCATGAGAAGTGAGATTATTAAGATTCACCAAAGACTTAATACTACCTCAATTTATGTTACTCATGACCAAACAGAAGCTATGACAATGGCTACAAGAATTGTTGTTATGAATAAAGGTCATATTCAACAAATTGGTACACCAGAAGAAATCTATAACTCTCCAACGAACAAGTTTGTTGCAACATTTATTGGAACTCCAGCAATGAACATGTTAAAAGGACATTATGAAAAAGGTGTATTATCATTTAAAGATGGATTTAGTATTCCTATTGATGCAGCAAGACAAGAAAGAATTGAAAATTTCTTTAAAGATGAAATCAAGTTTTTAAAAGATCGTTTAGAGAATATTGATTTTGAAATTGAATTATTACCATATGCTGCAACAACTGACCGCAAGGCTTTGCTTGAAGAAGACGATAAGAAAGAAGTTGAAACTACTAAGAAAGCTGAATTTGATACTGATGAAGAAAGAGCTATCAAAGCTCACAAAGCAGTAGCAAAAGCTGTTTTAAAAGGCAGCAATCAATTTAGCTTTAAAAATCTTTTCAAGAAAAAGGCTCTTCCAACTTTCGAAGAGTTGAAAGCTAAGAGAATTGAAGAAATTAATACTTTAATTGCTAATTACGAAAAATGCTTAGCTGAAGGATTTGATTGCACTTTCGGTATTAGACCTGAACACATTGATCTTGAAAGAAATAAGGTTTTATTTGCTCATCCATCAAAAGAATTTAGTTTAGATGTTGAGATTGCTGAGTTATTAGGCAATGAATATTATTTACATTGTACTCTTTTAGGAACTGACTTTATTGCTAGAATTAATAATGATAAATCAATCAAACAAGGTGAAAAAGTCACATTTGTAATTAATGTTGATAGAATTCATATCTTTGATGATTTCTCTGATAAGTGTATTTTCTAGGTAATGGGTGATTTATATTTAGGAAAAATTTGGAAAAGGATAATTGCTAGCGTATTAGACTATGCTTGTGTATTTGCGTTAGCAATTACCTTTTTTATGTCTTTAGCTAGTGGATATATAGATATTGGTTTTCATAATTCTATGTATCGACAACAGCAATTTGAAGTCCAAGAGAAGTCTTCTCTTTTTGTCGTGGAAAAAGAAGGAGACAGTTACATAAAAGTAGATATATTGGACTTTGACGAGGAAAAAAATAATTATAAAGACTTTTTAAAAGCAATTAATGATTATTATTTTGATTATCGAGAACTAGAAAATAAGTCAAACAGTGATTTAAATACGAGATTTTTTGCTTTTGATGAAAAGACCTTGGATAATCCAATTTTTGAAATAGATTCACTAGATACATCTTATACTAATTTTAAATTAAAAGATGAGGTCATTGATGTAACCAGTGGAGAAACAGTTGGTAGTGATGAAGAAGGGTATATAAAAGCTATTGAAAATTATTTTCTTGATGAAAACAAAGGTGTTTATAATCACGCATTAACTGATTTCACTAACTATGGTGAATTTGCTAACATTAATAGCTACATTGCCTATATCGAGAAAATGGAAGTGTTAATTTCTATGCTTTTGGCTTCACTTATTGTTTTCCCTTTACCATTTTTAATTAATAAAAATGGCGAATCCTTATTTATGCATTTCTTAAAATTAGGATTTACAACAAGAAATGGTTACAAAGTTAAGATGGGTAACAAAATAATTCGAACTTTTATAACTATTGTTTTAAATACAATCTCTGTCTATTTATATTTTATTCCTTTAGTGATTAATTTTATTGTTATGCTCGTTACAAAAGAAAAAAGGTCACTTGTTGATATTGCTTCTGGTGAAGTTAGCGTTGATACAATCAAATCAACAATCTATTTAGACTATGAAGAAATGGAAAAAGATAGTAAATAAGTTTTCTATTTTACTTTTAATGACATCTATTGTTTCCTGTGCCGAAGAAGTGAGAGAAATGAAAGATAAAAGTTTTTTTGAAGGACAATACAATATTTTTGCAGACGAATTCTTTGCGAAAAGTGAAAAAGAGTATTTTGTTTATTACTATTCTTTAATGTGCCCACCTTGCCAAGATTTAAAAGAAGACATGGAAGATTTTATTAAAAAAAGTGATATAAAAGTTTACACTCTATCTTTGCAAAATATGAAGGATGAGGAAATAGCTTTATTTAAGGAACGCGATGAAAGTATGTCAAACGAGAATATGAGAGAAGCTATGCTCGGATGCGATGAATTAAGTGATGTATATTTAGTAGGAACTCCAACCTTATATAAAATAAACCAAAAAGATTCAACCCATTATTTAGAGGATGTTATACTAGGTTACTCAAAAATTATTAATTTTATAAAATAATGAAGTTTTGCGGGCTATTTGCTTGGAATTAGTAGTTTTTAAGTAAAAAAGTAGTTAATTTTAAGTATAGGATTTTTCGAATATTAAGGAGAAAAGAATGAGTTCTGATTTTAAAAATTTAATGAGAACTCAATGCGAAGAAGTTAAATTAAGAGATGGTTTTTGGCTTAACATGTATTAGCAATATTCAACGCATACAATTAATTCTATGTTTGATATGTTTGAAAAATCTCTATCATTTGATAATTTCGGTCGAGAATAAATGGACAAAGATTTGTACTTCATAATACCGATGAACATGCCGGACAAATATTAAAACCAGTTGATGCAACTGATGTTTATCATAGTGAGTGGATTTGGGCAAATAATTATTCAGTTAAATTAAACGATAAGAATCTTAATACAAATTGCAACAAAAATAGTTTTATTGAAATCGTTCTAGATAAAGGTGAACACGAAATTGAATTAACTTTAAATTATGAAGCTATAAGAATTTATCAAGATTTTGAAAAAGATAATGTTGGAAAGGTCGCTATTCAATATGGATCTTTAGTATATTGTATCAAAAGTATCGATAACTTTGGTTTTGATGATCCTTCTGAAATTGCAATTGATAAAAATGGAGATTTTAAAATAATTGAAACTGATAAAACTGTTATGATGTGACCTCCTGTCAAGAGTAAATTGTGATTTTAAATAAATATGTGATGATTTGACGAAATTTCGAAGATTCAAATCAGCTTATTGCCACTCTGTTATTCGTGAATTCACTAGTAGCCTAGCTTATCTACAGGTCAATGGTTCTGCTGATAGTCTCACCCTCTTTTAACGTCTATTTACAAAGTTTTTTCGTGAATGACTGAACCGTTTAAACTCGAAACTTCTTCAAATCATCACCTTTTAAATTGTTCCTCCTTAAGCTTTTCTTTCTTCTAAATGATTTGTCATAATCCCCCGAATAAAACATGCTAATTCTCTGGCTATAGCTGCTATTGCTTTATTCCTATGGACGCCTTTAGCTGCCAGTCTGGAAAATTTTCGCATAAGTCTTTCTGTTGCTCTATCGGCATAAGAAATGATATTAACATCTTGCCACATTTGTCTTGATTTTAAACGTTTTGATTTATATCCAATCTTGCCCCTAACAATGGATTGGGATGCTTCTATAAGCAATGTCCTAACAATCGAATTTCCCATTTTTGTGATCCCTAATCTGTTTATCTTTTGACCGCTAGATGATTCTCCTGGTACAAGCCCAAGATAAGATGAAAATTCAGACGCAGTAGCAAAACGCTTAAAATCACTTACTTCACTTATAATTGTTAAAGCAGAAGTTTGCGTAATTCCTTTTAAACAAGCCATTTTTTTAGTATCTTTAGCATATTTTTCTCTATTTGCTATAGTTTCTAATCTACTGTTTAATCTTTCAATTTTTTCTAAAATTTTGCTATAAGAATCTAACAATTCATCTAGCGTTTCTCTTAAAAAATCTTCTGTTTGCACGGTTTTTAAATAATTTATGTGACCTTCAGTCCACGGATTACCATCTTTATAATCGAAACCATTTCTAAGACAAAAGGCGAGAATATATTGTTTCTCTTTTCTTAATAGTTTCTTTTCGTGTGAAACCATCCTAACAAATTCTCTTGTTCTTTTATCCTCTTCATCAGGGATATGAACAAAAGAACATGTTCCATAAGCAAGGTTTTGAGCCAACATTTTCGCGTCTTTTCGATCTGTTTTCTTTTTGCCTTGACCAGTCTCTTTTAATAAAGTTGTAGGAGCAATTATTTTATTTTCGATTCCTAACTTAGTGAGTTGATCGTGTAACGAGAATCCTAAACAACCAGCTTCATAAGCAGTAATAAATTTAACATCTTCATAACCTTGTTCTAAAAGAACTTTTGTTTGTGCATCTAAATACTCTGATATTAAATTTGCCTTAGCATTAATTTTAGTTTCGCCAAAATAAGTGCCCGAATTCATTTCAAAACAACATAAACTAAATGAATCGCTCAAGTGTAAAAGTAAATTCAACTTTTAAGGTTTTTTTATTTTTCGTTGAATTTAATCGTACTTTTTTGACAATAAAATAAGAACATTTTAGTGTAAACT
>UQFQ01000003.1 GCA_900540395.1 uncultured Mollicutes bacterium
AGTCCAGCCACCCCAGCCAATTACATATGATCCACTAGCTCAGTCGGTAGAGCACTTGACTTTTAATCAAGGTGTCTGGAGTTCGAATCTCCAGTGGATCACCAAAAAAGTGCCCAGGTGGCGGAATAGGTAGACGCGCAGGACTTAAAATCCTGTGGTAGCAATACCATACCGGTTCGATTCCGGTCCCGGGCACCAGGTTAAAACATTGAGGGGTTAAAATCCCTTTTTTTATTAAATGAGTATTTTTCTTTAATTCTATTTGATTATTGATATAATCTTTAACTGGGTAAAATAGTATGGAAAATGAAGAAACGATTAGACTAATTAAGAAAACTTTAGATAAAATCAGACCATTTCTTCAAAGAGATGGAGGTGACGTAACTTTTGATTCCTATGAAAATGGAATAGTTTATGTCAATATTCATGGTGCATGTGAAGGTTGTGCTCTTATAAACAATGATATTGAAGAAGGAATCGAAGTTATTTTAATGGAAGAGGTTCCCGGAGTTATCGCTGTACGTTTAGCAAGCGATAAAGCTCTTGTTCAAGAAGCAATGAAAAAAGCTGGTCAACAATAGGCCAGCTTTTTATTTAAAAATTTCACTAAAGTAAAATATTTTCTAGTTTGTTAACAATTACATAAGGGTCAAGGTTTCGAACATCTTCACGATTATAAGTCATTCTTGTACCATCAAGTTTAACCACATAACCGCCGCTTTCTTGAACTATTAAATCAAAAGCAGCTGTATCCCATTCCTTAGTTCCACTAGTTAATCTATAAGAAATTTCGCCTTTTCCTTCAGCAATTAAACAAGCTTTTAAACTACTTCCTTTTTTAACAACATTAGTTATTTTATCTTTATGCTTTTCAACGGTTTCTCTTTCCTTTTCAGCAAAATGATAGACGCTTCTAAAGCAAGTTAAACCGCTAGTTTTGTTAGAAACATGTAGTTTAATAATGTTTCCATCTTTATCAATTTTATAGGCCCCTTCTCCTTTAACTGCATAATAAATCTCACCAGTCATTGGAATAGCAACCACTCCTACAACAATTTCATGCTTATAAGCTAAAGCAATATTTGTAGTAAATTCTCCATCTTTATGAACATAATCTTCTGTTCCATCAAGCGGATCAATAATAAATACATAATCGTTATTTAAACGAGACTTATCATCACGACTTTCTTCAGTTAAAAAAGCATATGTTGGGAAAGCTTTACTTAAAATGTTTCTAATTAAAATGTCGCTAGTTTTATCTGCTTCAGTTACAGGAGAATCATCATCTTTGTACTCTGTATGAAATCCTTCATTGTAATATTTCATTATATTTTTTGAGGCTTCTTTCCCTGCTTCTAACATTTTATTTAATTCTTCTTTATACAATTTTTGTCCTCCAAGAGCAAAAATCCCCGCAAAAAGCAGGGATTTTAATAATTTAATTTTACCTTAACTATTCAGCTGCTTTACCATAAGAACCAAAGTTCTTAACGATTTCTACAACTTTTTCTTTAATAGCTTCACAGCCAGGTTTTAATAATTTACGTGGATCAAAACCTTTTTTATCAGTATCTAAGTCTTTACCAGCTTCAATATATTTTCTTGTGCCAGCAGCAAAGACAAGTTGAAGTTCAGTATTAACATTAACTTTGCTAACACCCATTGTAATAGCTTTTCTAACCATGTCGTATGGGATACCAGTTCCACCATGTAAGACAAGTGGTTTACCATTGGTAGCATCTTGAATTTTCTTTAAAACATCGAAATCAAGACCTTTCCAATCTTTTGGATAAATACCATGAATATTTCCAATACCAGCAGCTAAGAAATCCACACCGAGTTCAGCAATTGTTTTACATTCTTCTGGATCAGCTTTTTCTCCAGCAGATGTAACACCATCTTCACTTCCACCGATTCCGCCGACTTCACATTCAATAGAAATGCCTTTTGAGTGAGCTAAAGCGATTAGCTCTTTACTCTTTGCTAAATTTTCTTCAAATGGATAATGTGAACCATCAAACATAACACTAGTAAAACCAGCTTCAATACAAGCTTTAGCGCCTTCGTATGTACCATGGTCAAGATGTAAAGCAACTGGAACAGTAATATGTAATGCATCATGGATATTTCTAACCATTTGTGCAACGGTTTTATAACCACACATATACTTTGCAGCACCTTCAGAGACTTCTAAGATAACAGGTGTCTTGGTTGCTTCAACGGCTTCTAAAATGGATTTTGTCCATTCAAGATTATTGATGTTAAAAGCAGCAATTGCATAATGACCTTCATGTGCTTTATTGATCATTTCTGTTGCACTAACTAATGCCATAAAATATATTTCCTCCTAAATTTAATAGCCTCAATTAATCAAGTTTAGATGGATTATCGTAGTCAGTTTGGTCGTCTGATTCTTCATCATCACTATCATCATCTAAACCTTCTGCTTCGATTTCATCCTTATCATATTCTTCAAAGTCAGTATTTGCTTTGGTTTCTTCTTCCATATCTGTATAAATATCATTCATATCGATATGAACTTTGTCATAAGTTTGATTGCTTCTTAAATCCCATTCATTGTTTCCTAAAGTAACAAATCTACCATCAAGAGACAAGTTTGTGTAAAAATTTGAGATTAAATTTTCTTTTTCTTCTTCGGTGAAACCAATTCTTTCACTAATGACATTGAATAAATCATTAAATTTAACTTTACGGTTGGTTTCTTTTAAATATGAATAAGCAACATCAACCATTGATTCGTTTCTATAATTTTCTGCCATTTTTTTCTTTCCTCTCGCTATTAAATTATAATTAAATTAGTATTAAATTACTATAACTATTGAAGACGTTTTAAAGTCTCTTCTTTGCCCAAAATATCAATAATATTAAACATTTCAATTCCGTGCATTTGCCCAGTTAGTTTAATACGAATAGGCATATATAAATCTTTTCCTTTAATGCCAGTTGCATTTTGAGTCTCCTTAAATAAAGCTTTAACATTTATTTCGTTAACTTCATTAAGGTTTTGCAAGGAATTTCTAAAATATTCAATAACTTTATTAGAAGAATCTTTTGCTAATATTGCCTTTTCTTCTTCATCTAAATTTTCTTTTACCTTAACAACTTCGTTAAGTAATTCAATGATTTCTGCACCAGTATGAATTTCTTGTTTAAAAATTAAAGCAATCTTTTTAAGTTCTTCATCACTTTTTGGAGTCTTAAACTCCACTTTTTTCATGAATGGAAGAATAAAGTCAAAATATTCTTCATCAGTTAAATGTTTTATATAGTAACTATTTGTCCAAAGTAATCTTTTATTATCAAACATAGATGGAGAAGCACTTAATCTTGCAGGGTCAAAAGCTTGAATCGCCTCTTCTTTAGTGAAAATTTCTTGATTCGATTCACTTGTCCATCCAAGTAAAAATAAGAAATTAAAGATAGCCTCTGGCAAGTAGCCTAAATCACGATATTGAGACATAAATTGGAGAATGTTGTGATCTCTTTTAGACAATTTTTTTCCGTTTTGATTAACAATAATGGTCATATGACCAAATTGTGGTGGTTCCCAGCCAAAATATTCGTAAATTTGTAATTGCTTAGGTGTATTTGAAAGATGTTCTTCGCCTCTTAATACATGAGTAATTTCCATTAAATGATCATCAATAACAACGGCAAAGTTATATGTAGGAATGCCGTTTGATTTCATAATTACGAAATCACCTATATCATTACTATTAAAACTTACATCGCCTCTTACAAGGTCATGGAACTTAAATATATGGTTTTCCATCATTTTAAGTCTGATAGTTGGTTTGCGACCTTCTTTACGATACTTTTCTTTTTCTTCTTCAGTTAAATTTAAACAATGTCTATTGTATTTAAACGATTTAACACCGTTAGCGAGTTGTTCTGCTTTCATTTCAGTGAGTTCATCTTCGCTACAATAACATTCATAAGCTACACCCATATCAACTAATTTTTGAGCATACATTTTATAAATGTCTAATTTCTCCATTTGACGATATGGTGCATATTTAGGATTTGGTTTTTCTGGAGACTCATCAGGCACAATTCCAAGCCAAATTAAGTCATGGAGTTGACTATCTTCAGCACCAGGAATATTTCTTTCTATATCAGTATCTTCGATTCTAAATACAAAATCTCCGTTATATTTTTTAGCGTATAAAAAATTAAATAATGCACTTCTTGCTCCACCAATATGCAAATAACCAGTTGGGGATGGAGCATATCTTACTCTAACTTTTTTATCCATCATTTCACCTCTTTTAATAACACTACACAATAAGCTTCAATAGCTTTCTTTTCGCCAACAGGTCCAACTCCTTCATTAGTTCCTGCTTTAATCGAAATTTGATCTATACTAATTCCTAATTTACCTGAAATTTTTTCCCTCATTTTATCTAAAAAGTCTTTTAATTTAGGCTTTTCACAAGAAATAAAGCAATCAAGGTTTTCTATCTCATAGTGTTTTTCGCTTAACAATTTCTTTGTATAATCTAGGAAAGATAATGAGCTAACGCCTTTATAGCGATCATCATTTGGCGGAAAATGTTTTCCTAAATCTCCTACATTTAATGCTCCGAAAATAGCTTCAACAATAGCATGAGTTAAACAATCACCATCACTATGACTTTCAAGCCCAAACTCATAAGGGATTTGAACCCCTCCCAAAATCAAAGGAACTCCTTCTTTTAAAATATGTATATCTTTACTAAAACCAATTCTCATAATTAAACATTAAATCTAAAGAAGAAAATATCTCCATCTTTTGCAACATAATCTTTTCCTTCAATTCTTAATTTACCTGCTTCTTTCAAAGCGAGTTCGTTTTTATATTGAATGATATCTTCATAAGAGTAAACTTCAGCTTTGATAAAGCCTTTTTTAAAGTCGGTGTGAATTATTCCCGCACAATCTGGTGCAGTCATTCCGTTTTTAAAAGTCCAAGCTCTAACTTCATCTTCACCAACAGTAAAGAATGTAGAAAGATTTAATAATCGATAAGCACTTTGGGCTAGTTTATCTAATCCACTCATCTCAACGCCTAAGGTTTTTAAGAATTCAGTTTTTTCTTCCTTTGAGTATTTCGAAAGTTCAGCTTCAATTTCACAACTAATCGCAATGGCTTGAGCATTCTCTTTTTCAGCGTATGTTTTAACTTCTTGATAGTACTTACATCCATCAAGATTACTTAAATCAGAGTCTGAAACATTTGCGACATAAATAATAGGTTTTATTGTTAAGAAATTGAAATTTTTAAGGATTTTCGTTTCCTCTTCACTAAATTCAAGTCCTCTTAAAGATTTGCCTGCTTGGAGATGTTCTTTTGCTTTAGAAAGTAAATTTACTTCAATTAAAGCTTCCTTGTCTTTAGAAATTCTTGCTTTATTTTCGATTTTAGAAAGTCGATTTTGACAGGTATCTAAATCAGCCATTACAAGTTCAAGATTGATAATTTCAATATCTCTAACTGGGTCTACGCTATTTTCAACATGAATGATCTCAGGATCATCAAAGCAACGAACAACTTCAATAATAGCGTCAGTTTCTCTGATATGAGATAAAAATTGATTGCCTAAACCTTCGCCTTTGCTTGCGCCTTTAACAAGACCAGCAATATCGCAAAATTCGAAGGTAGAATATATTGTTTTTCTTGGATTAAAAATTTTAACTAAGTTATCAACTCTATCATCAGGAACAATAACAGTTCCAACGTTTGGTTTAATTGTTGCAAAAGGATAATTTGCAGCCTCTACATTACTATTTGTAATAGCATTAAACAATGTTGATTTCCCAACATTTGGAAGTCCTACAATACCTGCTTTTAAACCCATAATCTAAAGTTCTCCTAAATCTTTAGTATTATATAGTAATAATCATAAAAAATCATTAAAAGTTAATGCTTCGGACTATTTTCTAAAATGACTGAACGCGTTGCTAAAGAAGAAACTAGAACAACAATTAAAGCGATAATTAAAATTACAAAAACTGAAAAGAAATTGAACAAAGATAAGGATGATAAGCCAACTATACTTCCAAGAGACTTGCTTACAAAAAAGTTAATAAATATGAGCGACAAAATTGAGCTTAAAACGCAGAAAATTGAACTGACCAAATTATCAATAAAGAACATCTTAAATATTTCTCTATTTCTTAATCCTAAAGTTATAAAAAGTTTAATCTCTCCCTTCTGTTCGTTAGCATTTATAAAAGTTATGATAAAGCTCAAAATTAATGAACTAATAATACTTAAAATAGAAAACCCATAAAGTATATATCTTAAAAAAGTTGTGGACTCTTCTATACTTCTTTCAATCTCTAAAAGAGGATTCTTAAACTCATACTCTTCAAAAAAAGAATTTAGTTTTTCTAATTGAATTTCATCAACTCGATCGTCCATTTCAAAAATAATTGAATTTGGAATCAACCTAAACGAAGAAATTTTAAATAAGTCTCTAAAAAGCGATATTGAATAATCCTTATTGTGATAAATAGAAACACTTTTATCTTCTTCAATTACATCTTTAATTGTTAGTTTTAAAGTTTTAAAAGTTGTATTTAAAATGCCATCATTTAACTCGCTTTGGACCAGCATTGTAACGTATAAATTATTATCGATAATATCCTTGTTTTTACTTAAAATCTCTGCAAAACCACCACTAATTATTAGTTCGCTTAATGAAATAGGTGTATCAACTACCTTGAATTTAACGTTATCAGAAGATGTTTTTAAAGCAAAAGCATCTACGACATTATCAGGAGTTTCGATATTATAAATATCTTCAGCCGCTACTCTAGAATGGGCATCAATAATTTCATTTAAATCTTCCTGATATAAAGAAAAGAAGGTCGGATTATTAAACCCAGTAAATATGTTCGTGCCGTCGTTATAATAACCAGCCGATGAAGAAAAATAATAATTTTCATAATCGAAACCAAACTCATTTAAAGTATTAATAACATCAATTCCTATTGAATCTTTAAAGGCATCATAAACATAAACTCGATTGCTATCACGACTACTTTCATATGTTAATGGTCTATATTCAATAGAGTCAGAATCAAAAACATTATCTTTATACCTTTCATCATAAAATAGTTTATTTAAAAGAACATTTTGATAATCGATTGTCTCAATAAAATATACTTTCTTAAACATCCATGGGTATTCTTCTATTTTATTAATATTGTTGGATGATGGAAAACGCATTTGTTCTTCAAAAAGAGTTTCATTAAATAAATTGTCAGTATGATAAACTCTGTTTTTGTTATCGAATATTACTCCTTTTAATTTAAATATTTGTTCATCACTATATTGCCAACTATTGTTAATTAATTCTAATGATACAAAATAATCGTTTTTACTTAAGTACTCACCTAAACTTTCAAAGTCTCTGAGAATATGAAGGTCTAAACACATCTCCTTCATTTGATCAAAAGTTAAAGAGAGAATAACTTCATCGCTTTTAAGAGGTTCAGTTTGCTTTGGATAGATTATATATTTTTCATAATCATCTATACAAATATACTCATTAAAATGTCTCGCACTAAATCCACTAATTCGTTTTTTAGAATTTGAGTTAACATTGTATAAATCGTTTCCATCAATAAAATAGTTCTCGAAATCTACTAAATAATTAACCCCATACCTTTTTATATCTTTAGGATAATTAACTAATAAGCTTTGTATTGTTTGATTATTTGAAGAGTAATAATCAATGACGCTATTGCTCGAATTTTTCTTGGTTAATACGACTTCATTGGAGCTAACTATGCTACTAAAAGACGAAGAAATACTTTTATTTAAACTTGTTGTCAACGTCATTGCTAAACCGGATGAAATTAGTGATACTGACAACAGAAAATACTTTACAAGATTCCTAATTTTTCTAACTTTAAACAAGTTCTTAAAATGCGAGAAGATAAAATTTAACGATAAAATTCCCTCTTTTTTCTTCTCTTTAAGCTTCATAAGACTTAAGTTATCATCCTCAAATTTTTGTTTGTGAAAAATAGGAGTAATTTTTTCATCTTCTAGTTTTAGTATACAATCCGAATATTTTTGAGCGTTTTCTTCATCGTGAGTAACTACAATAATGGTTGCGTATTGGGAAATATTTCTAAGAATATTAAAAATTTCTGTTGTATTTTCTTGATCTAAGCTCCCAGTTGGCTCATCACAAAAAATAACCTCTGGAGAGGTAATTAACGCCCTTCCTATAGCAACTCTTTGCTTTTCTCCACCACTTAAATTTTTAACGAATTGATTTTTTAAATTTTCTATTTTTAAAATACTTAAAATTTCATTAACTCTTCTTCTTTTTACTTCTTCACTGCATTTAATAGTTGCATCAAGTGTTACTCTTAAATTGTTGTAAACAGTGTCTTCCTCAAAAAGATTAAAGTTTTGAAAGACGAATCCGAAATTCCTTAATCTAAAATCTCGCCTTTCTTTTTCGTGCATTTTCTTATAAGAGTATTGATCAACTTGGATTTCACCTTCATATTCAAGTCCGTTTAAAGAAAGTATATTTAAAAGAGTTGTCTTGCCAGTTCCGCTTTCACCAATTATTGAATAAAATTTCTTTTCATTAAAAATGAAATTAAAATTTGAAAATAGTTTTCTATCCCCAAAACTCTTTCCTAAATTCTCAATCTTAATTATCATTCTTCCTTAAGCTCCTCATATATTTTCTTTTCTTTCTGACATTTAAGAGTTAAAAAATCAACGGCATAGTTAAGAATAATTAAAAGAACCATAATAAATACTGTTGTTAGATAATTGATATTAATTAGTGAAGTTGTAACAAAAAATCTCGCTGCGTATTGATTAATTAAGTTTGAGGTAAGAATAGTCAACACCAATCCTATTAATAAACCGACAATTGTATAAATCATTTCTTCTTTAATATATATCTTAATAATGTCCTTTTTCTTAGCTCCTAAAACGGAGAGAATTGCTGATTGCTTTCGACTTCTTAAACTAGATGAATAACTTAAAAATCCCGATATAAAAATAGAAGTTAAAATAGAAATAATTATGAAAATATTTACACCTAAAAATATGCTGGCACTTAAAGTTAAAAATGAATCAACAATGGTTTTTGAATTGCTCGTGATACTTAAAGCTGCTGAAGAATCATCTTCAATCATTTCGTGTATTTTTTGATTAGTTTCTTCGCTTAGTGCCACAACATTGTATGAATAATTAGTAATTGGGTCGTCACTTTTAGCTCTAGAAAGCAAATCAAAATAAGAAATCTTTTTCTTTTCGATTTCACTAGTTTTCTCTGCTATTGTATTTTTCAAGAGTTCCTCATAGAAAGGAGGAGAATAATAAATAATAGAAGTGTTTAAATACGAAAATTCATTACGAATTTCTCTAATCTTTCCTTTTACTTTCAGCGAGAAATTCTCTACAACATTCTCTTTACTTATTTCATTGAAATACAAATAATCTCTTTTTAAATTAATTTCTATTTCATCATCTATCGTTAACTCCTTACGAAAAACCTTTTGATATTCATTAGCAAAGTTTAAATTAACGATTAAATCATTACTTTCATAGTTCTTATTAAAATACGGTTTTAAAGTAAAATTTTTAAAGGTTGTTTGATCGTTTATTATCCTTTTTTCGCCATTATTAAAATAAGAGAAATCATCAAAAATCAAACAGTCTTTAACTTCATAAAATAAAGTTTGAACTTCTTCATAACTGGGCTTTTCACTCTTTACCAAGCTAACTAACGAATCTTCGATTTCCTCTTCATGATTTTTTGATACTTGATAAATATTATAATCTCCATAGCTAGTAATTAAGGCTTGCTTACTAGCTTTAATGCCACTATCAAAAAACAAGGAAATAACCATTAAAAATAAAGAAAACCCTGCAGAAATAGCATTAATTACATTATATTTAAAATTCTTCTTCATGTTTCTTGAAGAAATAACACCAGGTATTTTACTTTTTAAACGTTCTTCTTTTCCTTTCTTATCTTCCTTAATTAAATTAGAAGATTCATGTCGATGACTCACTTTTATATGGCCATTTGAAAGATAAATAATTCCATCAGCATACGTATTATAAAGCTCACTATTATGACTTACACAAACAACTAATATCTTTTTGCTTAAAGCTCTTAATTCATCCATTAGTTGAATACTATTTAACTTATCTAGTGCGCCTGTAGGTTCATCACAAAAAAGAATTTTTGGTGAGCTTATCAAAGATCTAACTAGACATAGACGCTGCTTTTCTCCTCCACTTAATTTATCAACTAAACTATCTTCCTTATCCAAAAGCCCATATCTTAAAAGCAAAGAATTTACCTTCTCTTCTTCATCAACTCCCTTTACCGATGAAGCAACTTTTAAATTTTCTTTTACCGTGTAATCATTAAACAAATTGTAGCTTTGAAAAATAATACCAATATCATTTTTTAAAAATTCACTTAATTCAGAAGCTGTAAATTTACTGATGTCTCTACCTTCAAAAAGCACTTCTCCTTTATCAGGTTTCATTAAACCCATAAGTATATTTAAAAGAGTAGATTTACCACATCCGCTTTTCCCAATAATAAAATAAAAGCCTTTATCATTTAACGTAAAAGATACTTCATTTAAAATAATGTTTTCTCTGCTATCATCAATTGCAAAAGCTTTTGAAAGATTCTTTACTTCAAGCATAATTCACTCCTTTCAATAATAAAAAGGAGTTTATTTAAAAAAATTAAAAAGAATTTTTATATTTATTTAAATTTATAATGAATTTTAATAAAAAAAGACGATAGTTATCACACTTTTCGTCTTTTAAATTTTTTTAATTAATTCGTAAAGTTCTTGATAGTTTGATACAAAATACGTTGGCATTTTGCCTTTTTCATAAACCCTAGGACATAGTTTTAATAAAACACTTCTAATGTTAGCATTAATAGCCGCTAAGGCATCAAAGGAAGTGTCGCCTATCATTAAAGCCTCTTCCTTGTTAACATTAAACTTCTCGACTAGAAGGTTTAACGATGCAGGATCTGGTTTATGAGGAACATCTTCACTTGAAGTAATCATTTCCGAAAATAAATCATAAACACCAAATAGTTTTAAACACTTTTCGGCCATTGGTCGATTCTTACTGGTTGATATTGTTAGAATATAACCTTCTTTATATAACCTTTCTAAAACTTCTTTTTCATGAGGGAAGAATTTTAGATAATCATCATAATATTTAGCAGTTCTAGTTCGATATTCTTTTAAAATAAACTTTGGATCTTTTTCAGGGAAAGCTCTTGCAATCGATTGTTCTATTGGTGGTCCACTAAATCCACGAACAAATTCACGATCAATTACATAATCTTTAGGTTTATATAATCGAAATAATTCTGCCCATGTTTCATATAACACCTCATCAGTATCAACAAGGGTTCCATCCATATCAAAGATTAAAAGTTTTACCATATATTAAACAAAATAGTGATAAGAATAATAATAACTAATAAAACAGATCCTAAAATAATAGCATTACGAATAATTTCTTTATCAGTTTTCTCTTCATTAACTAAAGTTATATCTTCAAAGGTTGAATTTTTGAAAATCCACATTTTCTTTTCTCTTAAGAATTTAAAAGCAATAAAGAATAAAACAATAGCAAGACCCCCAGCAATCATAACATAAGCTGTGTCGACACTAGCTTGATATTCAAATTCACCATATCTTAATGGTTCTAAGAAAGCACGTGTTGCACCATACCAAACTAAATACCATCCAACTGCACTACCAGGAGCATGATATTTTCCTAAGCCTTTAACTATTCCATAATAAATTACAAAATATCCAATCAGATTAGTAAAAGTTTCTATTGTTGCTAAAGGTAAATAAGCCATCGATAAATCACTAATTTGATTTGCATAGTTAAATTGATAATTAAGTCTCATGAATGTTGGCATCCATTCTAAAGAAGAAAGTGGGATAGCATTTCCATGAACTTCAGCATTAAAGAAGTTACCAAATCTTCCAATTGCTTGAGCAATTAAAATAGTTGGAACAATAAAGTCAGCAAGTCTTAAATAACTCATTTTAGTGTAATCTGGATTTTTCTTAACGTATTTAAGAAATAACATAACTCCAACACCAGAAATAATACCTAAAATTGCACCACCCATAATGCCAAGTCCACCTTCATTTAAATAAAGGATTGAAATTGGATTAGTTACAAAATGTGATGCACTGCCAAGTTTAGAAATATCTAAAACAACATACCATAAACGAGCACCAACTAAGCCCATTGGGAAAGCAATTAAAAAGCAAGTTGTTCCAAGTCCATGTTTTCCATAATATTTGTAAATTAAATGATCACATAAAGCAAAAACTAATAATGCACCACTTAAAATAAAGATTGCATAAAAAGCAATTGAAATACCACCATCTAAAACATATTTACCAGCATCATTTCTTACATAAAATGGTTCTGGATGAGAATAAGAATTAATAAATTTAATACCATGAGTTCCAATATATAAAGAATTACAAAGTGGATAAGATAAATATGGAGCGTTTCCTTCACTCATTGCAATAAAGAAAATGATAAATAAAGGGATTGAGGTGTACATAATAATCTTGAAGATCTTGCGAAATTTGTCTTCTAGATTATTAAAAAAGAAATAATAAAAGAATGATGTTATGAAAGACATCATCGTTAGGCCAGTTAATATAATAAAGAAATAAGAAAGGAATTGATGACCAGCGTCAAGTGTTAAACCCTTTTCACTAATCAAATTTTTGGTAACTGGATCTTCATAAAAAGCCACAGTAAATAGTATTAAAGAAAGTACGATTCCTAATGAAAAACCTCCTAAAACTAAGGTTTTTTTCTTAATTAGTGTATTAAAATCAATACGTAATTTATCTTTAATTGTTAAATAAAGATATACTCCATAGGCAATAGCAAAGGCCACAAATAAAACCATTGCAATGTAATACAAGACTTCACTCATTCTTTAATTTTTCCTTTCTGGCTTTGTCTTCATCTAAAACCCTCTTTAGATATTCTCCTGTAAAGCTACCTTTAGTGCTCGCAATTTTTTCTGGAGTTCCTGTTGCTATTATTGTTCCGCCCTTATTTCCGCCCTCTGGACCAAGATCAATAATATAATCAGCAACTTTAATCACATCTAAATTATGTTCGATAACGATGACTGTGTCACCATTATTTACGATTCTATCTAAAACTTCTAAAAGTTTTTTAACATCATTAACATGTAAACCAGTTGTAGGTTCATCAAGAATATATAAAGTTTTACCAGTTGCCCTTCTTTGTAAATAGTAAGCTAGTTTAACTCTTTGAGCTTCACCACCTGATAAAGTCGTAGCAGGTTGACCGACTTTAATATAGCCTAAGCCAACATCAATTAATGTTTTAAGTTTTCTAGCTAGAGAAACATGCGGTTTAAAAAATTCATAAGCATCTTCAATTGTCATTTCTAAAACATCATAAATATTTTTGCCTTTATAGGTAACTTGAAGAGTTTCTTCATTATATCTTTTACCATCACATTCATCACATTTTACATAAACATCTGGTAAAAAATTCATTGGAATACGTGTTACCCCTGCTCCTTGACAATGTTCACATCTTCCTCCAGGAACATTAAAAGAGAATCTGCCCTTATCAAAACCATGAGATTTTGCATCAAGAGTTTGAGCAAAGATATCACGAATATCATCAAAAGCCTTAACATAGGTTGCAGGATTAGATCGAGGTGTTCTTCCAATTGGTTCTTGTGAAATATTGATTACTTTATCAATATTTTCTAGACCAATTAATTCTTTATAAGGTCCATGATCAATATCTTTATGCTCCATTAACGCATAAATAGAATTATATAAAGTCTCATTTACTAAAGAAGATTTACCACTTCCACTGACTCCAGTAACACAAATAAATGAGCCAAGTGGAAATTTAGCATTTACATTTTTTAAATTATTCACCGTACAACCTTTAATTTCTAAGAATTTTCCATTTCCTTTACGACGGGTAAAAGGTACTGGAATATATTTTCTTCCAGATAAATAAGCCCCAGTTATTGATTCGGCTGAATCTTCAATATCTTTTAAAGAACCAGAAGCAACTACGTTTCCACCATGAACACCAGCTCCAGGACCAATGTCAACTATAAAATCAGCGGCTCTAATCATTTCTTCATCGTGTTCAACAACTATTAAGGTGTTTCCTAAATCACGCATTTCTTTTAAAGTTGTAATTAATCTTTCACTATCTCTTTGATGAAGCCCAATTGAAGGTTCATCTAAAACATATAAAACGCCAGATAGTTTTGAACCAATTTGAGTGGCAAGTCTAATTCTTTGAGATTCTCCACCACTTAAAGTCATAGACATACGAGCAAGTGTAAGATAATCAAGACCTACATCAATTAAAAATTTAGTACGATTTTCAATTTCGGTTATAACCATTCCAGAGACTGCTAAGTCATATTCTGATAAATTAGAGCGCAAATCGTGGATAAAATCATAAAATTTATCAAGAGATAAGCAAGTAGCTTCATAGATATTTAAGCCATTTATTTTTACACTTAAAACAGCATCATTAAGCCTTGCACCATGGCATTTTGTGCATTCTTTATCTTTTAAAAATGAACCATACCATTCTCTATAAAATTCACTTGATGTTTCTTTATAAAGTCTTTCGATTCTAGTTTTAATACCTTCAATAAAGCCATCTCGATGTTGAATATTTCCACTTGAAGAACGTAAAGTAAAATGTAATGGTTCTTTACTACCATTTAAAATAATGTCTATTTCATCGGGAGTTAATTCTTTAAATGGTTTATTACAATCAATATGATAGTAATCCATTAAGTATTTAAATTGTTGCCAATCTAAGTTTTGACTACCAACAATATTTTTATAATAAATAATCGCACCTTCGTTAATGGATTTGGTTTTATCAGGTGCCAACAAATTAATATCAACTTCTTGAGAAATTCCTAAGCCTCCACAAGCTGGACAGCAACCTAAAGGCGAATTAAAAGAAAACAATCTAGGTTCAAGTTTAGGTACAGTAAAACCGCATTGTGGGCAAGCATTATGTTCACTATATAAATGCTCTTCACTATTAATCATAACAAGAACAAATCCATTAGCCCAATCGCTTGCAAGTTCAACTGCTTCAAAAATTCTGCTTTTACTTTCAGGTTTTAAAACAATTCGGTCAATTACGATATCAATATTATGTCTTTTGTTCTTTTCAAGCTCTTTTACTTCTTCAATCAAAAGCATTTCGCCATCAATTCTTACACGAGTAAAACCATTCGCTTTAATCTTAGCAATTGTGTCTTTAAAAGTTCCTTTTTCGTTTCTAACAATAGGAGAAAGAATCTGAATTCTACTATTTTCAGGACTTCTCATAATGATATCTGTTATTTTTTGGTTAGAAAAAGCCACGATAGGTTCATTATGAGTTGGACAATAAGGAACACCAATTCGCGAATATAGAAGTCTTAAATAATCATAAATCTCTGTAACTGTTCCAACAGTAGAACGTGGATTATGAGAAACACTTTTTTGATCAATTGCAATAGCTGGAGATAAGCCTTCAATAGCTTCTACATCAGGCTTTTCAAAATTCCCTAAAAATTGTCTTGCGTAGCTAGACAATGATTCAACATATCTTCTTTGCCCTTCAGCAAAAATAGTATCAAAAGCAAGCGTTGATTTCCCGCTCCCGCTAACTCCAGTAAAGACAACTAGTTTATCTTTTGGAATAGTTAAATTTATATCTTTAAGGTTATTTACCTTTGCACCTTTTACTGTAATTTCATTAATTGCCATACCTAGAAATTATATCTATATAACTATGGTTTTTAAAGCATAAAACTTTTAGTTTTATGAGACCTAACATTTTGGTAACCTCATTAATGAAAGCGATTACATTTTTACTACTAATCGCCAACCATGAATTCACTTAATAAATACCAAAAATCCACTAGAAAATTACTTTTACACAAAAATAGTTGGTTTTTGCAGGCTTTTTCTTTGCAATAATTGATTTTTCAAAATACATTTCTTGGGTAAAAATAGTTTACTTAATTCTTTATAATATATATTACTTTTAACCTCACTCAATTTTTATTATTTAAACACACTTTGAATTGTGATATTTTTATTAATGCTTTTTAGGAGGTATTTTGCTATGAAAATGAGAAATGTTGCTATTATCGCTCACGTTGACCATGGAAAAACCACTTTAGTCAATCAGCTTTTAAAATGTTCTGGAACATTTAGAGAAAACGAACGTCTCGAAGATAGAGCAATGGATTCTAATGCTATAGAAAGAGAAAGAGGCATTACAATTTTAGCTAAAACTACCTCTGTTAAATATAAAGATTATAAGATTAATATTCTTGATACTCCAGGGCACGCAGACTTTGGCGGCGAAGTTGAAAGAATTATGCACATGGTTGATGGCTGTCTTTTACTTGTTGATGCTTTTGAAGGAACAATGCCTCAAACTAGATTCGTCCTTAAAAAAGCTATCGAAGCAAACGTTAAACCAGTTGTTGTTATTAACAAAATCGATAGACCAAACGCAAATCCACAAAAAGCAGTTGATGAAGTTTTAAATTTGTTTATTGAACTCGGTGCACCTGATGAATTTTTAGATTTTAAAGTTGCTTATACAAGTGCTTTAAATGGCACAAGTTCTCTTGATCCTTCACCAAGTAGTCAAAAACCAGGAATGGACCCAATTTTTGATTTAATCGTTAACGAAATTCCTGAACCAAAAGTTGAACAAGAAGGACCACTACAACTTCAATGTGCTCTTCTTGATTACAACGATTATGTTGGAAGAATGGGTATTGGAAGAATTCAAAGAGGCACAATTAAAGTCGGCGAAACAGTTACTTGTGCTCGACTTGACGGCAGCACGAAATCGTTTAAAATTTTAAAACTTATTGGTTATTATGGCCTTAAAAAGCTTGAAATTGAGCAAGCATCTGCAGGCGAAATTGTTGCTGTTGCTGGTTTACCAGATATAAATGTTGGCGAAACCATTTGTTCTTCTTCTCAAGTTGAAGCTCTTCCACCACTTCATATTGATGAACCAACCTTACAAATGACTTTTGGTACAAACTCTTCTCCATTTAGTGGAAAAGATGGAAAACTTTTAACAGCCAGACAAATTGAAGATAGATTATTTAAAGAAGCGCAAAAGGATGTTTCTTTAAAAGTTAGAAGAGTTCAAAACTCTGAAACATGGGTTGTTTCAGGAAGAGGCGAGCTCCATCTTGGTATCTTAATCGAAAACATGCGTAGAGAAGGTTATGAACTCGAAGTTTCAAGACCACAAGTTATTGTAAAAGAAATTGATGGTCAAAAATGCGAACCTTATGAAGATTTAAGCGTTGAGGTCCCAAACGATTTTGTTGGCGACGTTATGACAAGTCTTGGTTCTAGAGATGCAGAACTTATTGATATGGATGCTGGTGATGTTAACACCAAAATTAACTATGTTATCCCTTCAAGAGGCTTAATTGGTTTTGTTACAAATTTCTTAACTCTTACAAAAGGATATGGAATTATTGCCCATACTTTTAGAGAATATCGCCCTGTAGCAACCGGAAAAATTGGTGAAAGACAAATCGGAGTCTTGGTAGCTACTGAAACTGGACAATCTACCCCTTATGCTATTCAGCACGTTGAAGAAAGAGGTGTAATGTTTATTTATCCAGGTGAACAAATCTATGAAGGAATGATTGTTGGTGAAAATAAATACGATACCGATTTAAGCGTTAATGTTTGTCAAACCAAGAATTTAACAAACCAACGTAGCGCAAATAAAGACCAAACTGTTGTCTTAAAATCACCACGTAAAATGACTCTTGAAGCTTGTTTAGACTACATTAACTCTGATGAACTTGTTGAGGTCACTCCTAACTTCTTCCGTATGAGAAAAAGAATATTAAACGACGCTCAAAGAAAGAAATGGGAAGCAAAAAATAAAAATTAGTAGTTTAAGAAAAAAGTGTCAATAATCGGCACTTTTTTCATTTTACAAAAAATAGGTTATATTCTAAACTATTCTTACTTGTGCAAACAATTTTTGTTTTTTTATTGTATTAATATATGAAGGATATTGAACTATACAGGCTTTGTCAAAGATTTATTGAAGGAGATGAAAAGGCCTTTAATGAGATCTATGAAGATACTAAAGGTAAAATCTTTGCCAATATCTATTCCTATGTTAAATCTAAAGAAGCATCAGAAGACATATTAAGTGATACTTATATAAGATTTATTAATAGTATAAAAGATTTAACGCCTGATAAATCTATCCTTGGCTATCTATACACTATTTCTCGTAACCTTTCTTTAAACTACATTGAAAAGAATAAGAGATTTGTTGACGACTCAACTATGCTTATTGACAATGCATCAAATGAAGAAAATAGTTACCTTGATAATAGTGACATCATTAAAATTATGAAGGACATTTTAAGTCCCGACATGTTTAATGTAATTATGCTTCATCTTATTAATGGTTTGGAATACAAAGAAATCGCCGAAACCTTAAATAAGAATGAAAACACAATTAGATGGCAATACAATGAAGGGTTAAAAAAAGTAAGAGAGGCTCTTAAAGATGACAAAATTAGAAAATGAAATCAAAGAGGCTTTTGAGAAAGACCATATTAACCTAACACCCCAGGATATTCTCAAGGATATTCCTACTTCATTCGTTAGTAAGAAGCGACAAATATCCTTCAAAGAGAGTGTTTTTCTTACTATGGGAAATTTTGCTGTTGCAGCAGCTGTTTTATGTATTTCTCTAATCTCGCCTTTAAATTACCAAGAAAGTATTGAAGATAGTATCGAAAACCGTGATTTTGCTTCACACATTGTCGGAGCACTTGGCTTAAGCAACTTCACTACTCATTTTGATGAGGAACCATCAGACTTTCTTCCTGAAGATATTAAAAATAGAGCGTTACCACCAATTGCTTATTTAAATTACACTTATACAAATAAAGATAAGATAAATTACTCTTTTTCTAATCAAGAAAGACACATCAAGGATCAAATCTATAAAGTTAAAGAAACTATCAATGATCGTTTCTTAGATACTCAATATGATGTTTTCTTCAGAAAAAAAAGCGATTCTTCTTTAACTGGATTTATTTTTGAAAGCAAAGGAACTCGCTCTATCTCATTAACTCCTACTTTCTTTATTGAAATTAATTCGATTGAAAATAATCGTGATTGTTTTTTAGATATTAATTTTAAACCAACCGACCCAAAATTTAAAAATTTCACTTTCAATTTGAAAGAAAATTACGATACTTCAATTCAATTCACATTATTGAATAATCAAGATGAATTTTTCAAATGTAAGCTTGAACACAAAGATGAATATAATTTATTCACTTTATCTTGGAGAGATTTAGAAGATGATATTCTCTTTAAAATCTATAACAAGAGTAATATGAATTACGATTGTGTATATTCTTCAATTTCTGATCCAAGTGATGAAATGACTTTCCCATATATTTTTAATAATGATGGGACAATTGATGGAAAATAATTTTTTTAAAAAAATAAAATTTTTTCCAACAAACCAAATACCTTATATGTATTAATTGTGTAAACGAAATCTTAAAGGAAATATCGAGAGATATTTCCACCGTAATTGCCTTAAATTCACTTATAAACAAGAGTATAGTTCGCTTGTTTATATAGTTGTGGCCATACTCCCCCCTTTAAATGGCCACAAGAAAAAAATTCCTCAAATTGAGTTGAGGATATAACCCCTTCAGAATGCGGAAAGTAATTTCCGCATTTTCTTTTGCTTTTTTAAAAATTATTCATCGACACTCTTTAAAGATTCGCTCATTGAGATTTTATCAACTTTAAAGAACATAAATAAATTAACAACAAAAGCTGTAACTAAGCTTAAGAAGAAAGAAATAACGTAAGTTTGAGGTAAAACAAGATATAGCCAACTTACAAGAGGCGTTTCGTTAACACTTAATACTATATATTCCATTGGTAAACCTATTGTTAAACCAAGTAAGGCACCAATCACTGTTAAAATCAGCATTTCAATTAATAAAGAGAAAACAATCTTTGTTCGAGAAAAACCAAGGACTTTTAGAGTAGCAAGTTCTCTTAGTCTTTCGTTATAATTCAAGATTGAGAGGTTGATCAAGACAACAACAGCAAGCAAAATTGCAAAAACTTTAATGGTATTAGTCATCATTCCAATTGATGACATATATCCGCTAATTCTTTCATTCATTTCATCTTTTGTTAAGCACGTATAAACAATTTTTGAATTATTTAATATATTTTCCTTAATTAAGTTAGGATCTTCGTCGTTTTTAACATTTATCCAAGCGGCAGATGAATATGTAAATAATTCTGGTTCACTTTCAACATATAAATAAGCACCATTTACAAAGAAAGCGTAGAAAATATAAACAACTTCTTTTCGATATATAGTTCCATTAATATCAAAGGTAATAGTATCACCAAGTTCCACTCCTAAATCATCAGCTTTAGATTGAGTCAAGGCAACTCCGTTTTCTACCCAGTTTCCACCTTCAAGCTCATCATCAAATTTAAAGAATAAAGAGTCTTTCCTAATTCCATATATCGCGCTACTTACTGAGCGATCTTCAGCATTTAGATTAGCAGTTAAAGTTGTATACTCTTCAACAGTTTCGACTCCATCATATGTTAAAAGTTCATTTTTCGCTTCATTAATTAAAGGTGATCCATTAAAAGAAACTGACATATCTGAGTCATAAAACTGTGCTAAATCCGAGTCTTTTCCATAATTTATGGTATCGTCAATCCCCATTCCACAAATTAATAAACCTGTGCAACCCATAACACCTATAATAACCATTAAGGATTTAACAATATGAACTTTTATATTTCTTATTGCCATCATAAAAGATGTATTTTTGATTAAATGCTTATGCGCTTTAAATTTTCTAATTTTTGGTGATTTAGTTCGCATTGATTCGCTAGGCATTAACTTTAATTCGCTAAATAATAGCAAAAGAGTTAGTCCACTAACTAAAACCACAATAATTAAAAGCACAATGAAAGCCGTTAAAAATGGGAAATAGTAAGTTAAACTTGGTATCGAATACAATATGCTATATTTGATATTCATAACAAAAGGAAGCAATAAAGGACCAACTATAAAGCCAATAAGTACTCCAATTATCGTGACAATATTCATTTGGGCAAGATAATAAAAAGCGATATTTCTAGTTTTTATCCCAAGTGCTTTAAACGTTCCAATTTGTACTCTATCTTTTAATATTAAAGAAGAAATTGTAGTTAAAACAATAAGCAAGGAAACAACAAAGAAAATAATAGGAAATACTAAAGTTAACTGCTTTGCTTGATTAATATCATTTTCAATAGAGATCATGCTTGGATAATTTGATCGAGATAAAGCCGCTAATAAATTATTGTTTTCCTTGCTATCATAGTAATTTTTTACATTGGTTTCAAAAACAGAAATTTCAACATTTGGTTCAAGTTTTACAAGGATTTGATTATAAAACGAGGCAATAAATGGTTCAATATCAGCGTTAGTTCTTGATGTTATTTCACTTTCAAAAGAGTTTAATAAAACCATGATTGCTGCATCTATTTGTAAAGCATTAGTTTCATCAGATAAATAATCACGAACTAATGTTAAAAGATATTCTAATAATTGATTGTCATTAGTTTCTAAAAAAGAATTAATTTCACTAAGTAAAACAGAGGAAGAAAATTTATCACCTAAATACTCCACAACATTATTTAATAGAAGTCTTGTTGATAAAAGAAAATTGGTAGTCGAAAATTCTCCACTATCCATATTTTCTGGATGAGACATAATCCCATTAACTTTTAAATTGATTTCAATAGTTTGTTCACTAAAAATAGTAGAAACTAAACCATCAATAAGACTTCCTATTTCACTAGAATAATTGTTAGTAATATTTAAAATGATATCTCGAATGTTTTGATTTAAATTTGCACCATCTAAGAGCTTACTTATTAAAGTATTTAAACTTTCTGGGTCATTAGCGATTGAAGAAATAGCTTGTTTAATAAAAGAAGAGTCGATGTTGACTGGTAAAGAATCACCTAAAGAAAAGGTTACATTGTTATTTTCTTCATAGCGCTTAACAAAGCCTTGATCCACAAAGAAAAAGGAATTGTTGTCATAATAAATTACATCAAGATTATAAGGTGTATTAATGGTTGGTAATTTATCCATTATAAGGGCGTTAGCTGAAGTTGAACCTAAAGACATAGGTAAATAAAATCTTGTTTCTACCTCTCCCCCAGAATTTACTCCTGCTTCTTCTTCGATAAAAGTTAAATCGGCTTCCATTTCTTCTGGATTTACAAAATCAGGAGAAATTGTAATCCATTCATCAGCAATATTTCCTTTTTTATAAACTTCATTAACTCTATTTTCAAAACTTTGAGCGTTAGCATCTAGTCCAACAAAAAGTGTAACCGAGATTCCAACAATAAAAATAATGGAAATAAATTGTCTAAAATTTTTCCATATATCTCTAAAAAGTTTTCTTGTTAAAGTTTTAAAAAGTCTCATTTTACCAAACAATATCGCTTACTTTTCCTGGATTTTTAATGACATAGTTTTTAACAACTGTACCATCTTGAATTTCGATAATTCGATCAGCAATAACAGTTAAAGCTTTATTATGAGTAACAACTATTACAGTTTTATTTTGATTCTTACAAACTTTATATAAAAGATCCATTATTTCAACACCGGTTTTAGAATCTAAAGCTCCTGTTGGTTCATCACAAAGTAAAAGAGTTGGATTTTTAACCAAAGCTCGAGCAATTGAAACACGTTGTTGTTCACCTCCTGATAGTTGACTTGGAAAATTGTTAGCACGATTTTCTAGTCCTACAAGAGTCAAAACTTGCATTGGGTCAAAATGCTTTTTTACTAAGGAAGAGGCTAAATAAACATTTTCATAAGCACTTAAAGAAGATACAAGATTATAAAATTGAAAGACAAAGCCAATATCATTTTGTCTAAATTTTGATAAATCACGCTCATTAAGAGAAGTAATTACTTTGCCATTTAAGCTATAAGTTCCTTCGCTAGCTTTATCCATACCACCTAAAATATTTAATAATGTTGATTTGCCTGCGCCACTAGGACCAACAATAAAGACAAATTCGCCTTTGTTGATGGAGAAATTAACATTTCTTAAGGCAACTACTTCTTGATCGCCCTTATTTTTGTTTCCATAGATTTTTGAAATATTTTTTATAACTAATTCTTTATTTTCTTCCATAAGTTATTCACCTCAAATCAATGGAGCAATAATTCTTAAAAGAGCCCATACAATCTTTTTATGTAGTGGAATGTGTAAATAATCATTAACGTTAATTTTCTTACCAACTTTACACATCTCTGAAACATCGTCTCTAATTTCAGCAATTTTTGGTGTTAAACAAATCAACACTGAATCTTCAAAATGGAGATATAAACTTCTAAAATCTAAATTTGTTGTACCAGTAATTGCAATTTTATCGTCGCTTACTAAAATCTTGGCATGATTAAAGCCAGGAGTATATTCATAAATCTTAACCCCATTTAATAAAAGATTTGCGTAATAACTTCTTGTAATAGAATAAACTAGTTTTTTATCAGGAATACCTGGAGTTACAATTCGCACATCCACTCCACTTTTTGCTGCTGACTCTAAAGCCGTAATGACTTCACTATCAGGAATTAAATATGGTGTAGAAATATAAAGATATTTTTTACTTGATTGAATAATTTGTAAAAAAGCATCCCTAGTTGCATTTTCTCCATCAAAAGGAACTTCACCAAATGGTTGATAATATCCTTCTTGAGAAGATAATAATAATGGATGTATTGATTTCATTTTGTCATAAAAATAATCTTTAGGGTTTTCTTCTTGGAAACTCTTTTTGTTTAACATCCAGTTAGATAAAAATAAAGTGGTTAACCCATTTACTGCTTCACCTTTAAGCATGAAAATATTATCTTTCCACACACCAAAACGAACAATTTTATTAATATATTCATCAGCAATGTTGCATCCACCACTAAAGCCAACGACGCCATCAATAACTAAAATTTTACGATGATCACGGCTATTTTGACGAATATCAACAGCTGGTCTTAAGCGATTAAAAGCAAAACATTTGATGCCATTTTTTCTAGCATCTTTATAGAAGAATGAATTAATTTTGGCGACGCTTCCAAAATCATCATACATCATTCTTACATCGACCCCTTCTTTGACTTTTTGTTTTAAAATTTCATAAATATCATCAAAGAAGTAACCACTTTCAATAATAAAATATTCAAAGAAAATAAACTTTTTAGCTTTTTTAAGTTCTTCAATCATTACTGGAAAGCCATTCTCACCTAAAGGATAATATTCAAATTGAGTGTTTTTATAAATTGAAGCATAGCTTTGTTTATAAAGTTTATTAGCTACTATATAAACATCTTCATCTTTCTTTTTAATTTCATCTAAAACAAGAGAGGAATCTAAACGTCCTTCTTTTAATTTTTTATTAATGATGTTTCTTCTTAAGGCTTTTTTGCCTTTAGTAGTTATTTTTTGAGCATATAAAATGTATAAAACAGCCCCAACATAAGGCAAGCAAAGCAAAACTGCTAGCCAAGAAACTTTAAAGTCAACTTGTGATTGAGAATTAGCAATAAATAGACCACAAACAACATCCAGTAAGAACAAAATAATTAGTGGAATATAGAAAAATCTTCCAAAAGATTCAATTAGAATTAAACATAAAATTAAAACCAAAATTAAAATTGTGCCTAGCAAGAAAACTAAAGCAGCAATAATAAATCTAAGATGAGAATTCTTTCTCTTCTTTTTGAATTTTTTAGAAGACTTGCTCATTGATTAAATTATACTATTTTAAATCTTTTTATATATAAAAAGTTGAGATTTGCTAAGTTTTAATACGATTTAGCAACTTCTATAATATCTGAAAAACTAGATATAATAGGAACGTTTAAAGCTTTTAAAACCTTTTCACTATTATGACCAAAGTTAACAAGGATTGGTATTAAACCTAATGCTTTTGCAACTTCATAATCGTGCTCAGTATCCCCTAACATAATTGTATTTTTAGTATCAATATTATGCGAATCAATATACTCTTTGCCATATTCTAATTTTCCTTTAGCAGCACGGTTATCACTAGCAATTATTCCATCAAAATATTCAAAGATTTCAAAAAACTTAAGTTGCTTTTCTAAAATACCTTTTTCGCTTGCTGAGTAACAATAAAGTTTAACGCCTTCTTCTTTAAGTTTTTTTAAAGTTTCTTTAACTCCTTTATGTAAAGAAGTTTCTGTTTCTTCTTTAGCTAAATATCCTTCGAAAAACTTTTTAGAGATATCTTTATAGTCTAATTTTGTAAAATCAAAACCAGCTTTTTCATAATACTTTTTAACTGGAAAGCAAAAATTATCTAAATAAAACTCTTTATCAACCAAAGGAATACCATATTCTTTAGAAATATTGGCTTCAACATCAACACAAAGTTGTAAATCGTCTAATAAAGTTCCGTTAAAATCAAAAAATATATTTTTAATCATAATTATCTAAATTTAAGCGCCTTTTCAATATCGTTAACTTCTTTAATAATAGAGTTTGAAAGATTATAACTTCCATCTTCAGTTACTAAAATATCGTCTTCAATTCTTATACCAATACCTAATTCCTTAATGTAAACTCCTGGTTCATCAGTTATAACATTACCTGGAACAAGAGGTAAATCGCGGTCAGAAGGATCATGAGTATCAAGACCTAAATGATGTCCAATTGAATGGAAATAATACTTTTTAATCTCTGATTCATTTTGAATAATTCCAAGATTTAATAGGCCTTTTGCAAGGATTTCGCTTGCAAGAGTGTTTAATTCTTTTAAAGTAACACCAGGTTTTATTGCTTTAATAATTTCTTTATTACAGTCTAAAACGACCTTATAAATTTCTTTTTGTTGCTCAGTGAAAGCCCCGCTTGCTGGATAAGTTCTTGAAATATCTCCGCAATAAAAATTGTTTTGACTACCTAAATCAAAGAGGACTAAATCGTTATCCTTAATCAAAGAATTAGCAAAAGGATAATGTAAGGTTGTAGCGTTTTCTCCACTTGCACAAATTGTTGGGAAAGATAATTCACTATGGTCGTAATCTTGAATAGTATAGTAAAAAAGGGAAGACAACTGATATTCATAGAGTCCTGGTCTAATCTTTTTAAGAATAGCTTTTAAACCAATATTTGTCTTATTAATAGCTTCTTTAATTTCATTTACTTCAGCTGGAGACTTAACCATTCTTTTTAAAATAATAGTTCTATAAATATCCTTAAGTTTTAACCAAGGATAATTCAATGTTAATTCTTGTCCAATATCAGCTGTGGTTTTAAAATCATCAAGTAAATTTTGAGGTTCAAGATCAAGATAAAGAGTGCTTAATTCCTCAATTCCTGTTTTTTGTTTAGTGAGAATTAAATTAAGTTCGCTATGATAAACATTTAAAAATAAAACGTTTTTTATTCCGCTTATTTCTTTAGCTTCTTCTACTTTTAATCTTTTGCCAGTCCATTTTTCAATATTTTCATCTTGTTCAAGAATAAATAAGCATTCATTAATGATTCCATCTTGTTTATAAGCAAGTAGAATTGAACTTTCTTGAGTTATACCGGTTAAATAGTAAAAGTTTTTATTAACTACAAAATCATAATTTTCATCTGCACTCTTTTTTGGAGCGGCACCCGCAAATAAAATTAAAACACTATTATCATCAATTGATTGATAAATTTTCTCTCTTCTTTGTGAAAATTCTTCTTTACTAATCATATTATTTCTCCAAAACATCAATGGCCTTTACTGCAGGTAAGATTTCATCCATCTCTATTTTTTCAACATCTCCATTATCAATAAGACCACTTACACCTTCCTTAATTGGTAATTTTGCAAGAGCCTTAATGCCTGTTTCTTTAGTAAATTCTTCAAGTTTACTCTTACCATAAATCTCTATTTTCTTCCCACATTCTGGACATAAAACATAGGACATATTTTCAACTGCTCCCAGAATAGGAATATTCATCATTTTAGCCATATTTATGGCTTTTTTAACAATTAAGGAAACTAAGTCTTGAGGTGAAGTGACAATAATAATTCCATCAATTGGCAATGATTGGAAAGCAGTTAAAGTAACATCACTTGTTCCTGGAGGCATATCAATTAATAAAACTTCAAGTTCTCCCCATGCAACATCTGTATAGAATTGTTTTAAAAGTGAAGAAACAAGACTACCTCTCCAAATGATTGGATCATCTTCATGTTCAAGCATCATATTTGAAGAAATAAGTTTAATTCCGCTTAAAGTTTCAGCAGGAACAATAAGTCTGTCTTCGTTTCCATAAGCTTGAGAATGAATATTAAAAGATTTTGGAATAGAAGGACCTACAATATCACCATCTAAAATACCAACTTTTTTACCTTCTTTATTTAAATAACTTGCAAGTAAAGATGTGACGAAGCTTTTACCAACTCCACCTTTACCGCTAACTACTCCAATGACTTTTTTAATTTTAGTACTTTTATTAGGAACGCATTTTTGAATTCCAGAACCAGCGCTTGCACCGCATGTTCCATCAGGATTTGCGGATGCGCAACCTGAACAATTTCCGTCACAATCTGGACTCATTAATTTAATCATCACTTTACTTCCTCCTCATCAAGATAAGAAACTTCTCCTACATATTCAACTTTCTTTAAAAATATATCTAAACTCTCTTTTTCAAAGTTCTTATCTGCTAAAAAATCCACAATAATTCTATCATTAAAAAGGGTCTTTATGCTTATATATTGCTTAACTTTTAAATAACTTAAGAATTTATCGTAAGAGTCTAAATCAACTAAAACCCTAACTTTTTTCTTTTCAACAAGTTTTAATATAGTTGATTTTTTAAAAGCTTCTTCTGCAGCTAAAGAATAACTTCTAGTTAGTCTTCCAGCGCCAAGCAAGGTTCCACCAAAATATCGAACAACCACTAATCCTACATTAATTAAATTATGAATCTCTAAAATATTTAAAATAGGTTTACCAGCAGTATTTGTTGGCTCGCCATTATCTGATGACTTCTTTTCGTTTTCTAAAACGTAAGCATAACAATAATGTCTAGCTTTTGGATATTCCTTTTTAATAGCCTCAAGTTCTTTTAAGAATTCATCTTTAGAATTGTTTTTAAATATAATTCCATAAAATTTTGACTTCTCAACTTCTACGAAACTAATTTCTTTTCCTTTTACTGTGTATTTATTTTCCATAAAACTTTTTAGTTATTATATAATAACTAACATATGAAAGAAAAAGTTAAGTGCAAAAAATGTGGATTATTTATTGATAGTGATTGTGAAACCTGCCCATACTGTGGCTATCCACAACACGAGGAAGAGAATGAAGAATCAAGAAAGATAGACGATTCTTCAATCATTCCTGAAAAAATAGATGAGATTACGCAGCCTGAATATGTATTTAATGATGGTAGCAAAAACATCGAAAAATCTGATAAGACTCGCTTTTTTGATTTTGAAAGTCGCGTAATGAATGTCAAACTTTCTAAAAGCATTATTCTATTTGTAGTAGGTTTTTTTGTTTTAAATCTTCTAGCTGTTATTTTTCAATATATCGCTTTAGCTAGTGATAAATGGTATTTTTTAGCTTCAGGAAACGGGACTGCCGCAATCAATTTTTCAGTTTATTTCATGATATTTGGAATAATGTTTATTGTTTTAAACAATGATTCTATTAAGTTTTTTAAAGAATTTAAAAATAAAGAAACCTGGATTTTTGGAATTGCTTTTGGCTTTTTATTAATGTTAGCAAGTAGTGCTGTTACAAGTTTAATGCAACTTCTTCAACAAGGTGGTGGAGTCAATCAAAACGAAGCCGCTATCGATTCAACAACATCGCTTTTCCCATTTCTTTCCATTATAATTTTTGGAATTTTAGGGCCAATTTGCGAGGAATTTACTTATAGAGTTGGATTATTTACACTTATTAAACGTTATAATCGTATACTAGCTTATGTTATAACTGCCCTATTTTTTGGTTTAATTCATTTTACATTTAGTCCATCAACTATTGTAAACGAATTAATTAACTTACCAAGTTATATGGTAGCTGGTTTATTACTTTGTTATTTCTATGATTATAAAGGCATTGGAACAAGTACAGTTGCTCACATAACAAACAACTTATTTGCTCTTCTTATGCAACTTATTTTATCTGCTCTTGGTTAATTATGAAAAAAGTCTTAAGTGCTAATGTCTTAAAAATAATTGCATGTTTAAGCATGCTTATAGATCATATTGGTAAAATCGCTTATCTATTTTTCCCTAGCGACACAATGTATTGGGTTAACTATTCTTTTTCTATAATTGGTCGACTTGCTTTTCCTATCTTTGTGTTTTTATTAATTGAAGGGTTTTACCATACTTCCAACATTAAGAAATATTTTATAAGACTAGGAATTATGGCGATAATTATCGGACTTTCTGAGATAATTTTAGGATTAATTCCTTCTTTAAATATGGCTAGTACTATGTTCCAATCAGGAAATATCTTTATTGATTTAATTCTTATCCTAGCTGCTTTATATTTATTCAATCATAAAGATCCACGAGTTAAATTTTTAACCCTTGCTCCAATATTATATTTTGTTGTCTCCCTTTTATTTCAAAATGAAACTTTTTATGTAAATAGCGATGTTGCAAAAGCAATAATGAGTGGATTTTTAACTCAATACTCTTTTGTATCGCCTTGTCTAATTGTTCTCTTTTTAATAATTAATTACATATATAACTACATAATCCATAGAAAGTTTAATCAAGAAGTTTTAGATTCCATAGATCAAACAACTTTATTTAAAGATGTAAGAATTAATTCATATATTTTCGCTGTTTCAATTCTTGCTTTATTAATGTACGCTTTCACTTATTTAATTACTGATACAAGCATTTTAAATACAAGTTATGTTATAAATACATATTTCATTTTATCTATAGTTCCTATTTTCTTTTATAACGGTAAACTTGGTAAATCAAATATTTATATTAAGAGTGCATATTATTTGTTTTATCCTCTACATCTCGGTATCATTTTTTTAGTAACTTATCTTATAAGTTTAATTTAAAAATAAGGAGGCTTTAAATTTATGTTAATACACTTAGAAAAAGGACAAGACTTTAATTCATTAATTAAAAACGGCGTTGTACTTGTAGACTTCTATGCTACATGGTGTGGACCATGCAAGATGTTATCACCAGAACTTGAAAAACTTGCTGAAAAAAGAAATGATGTCACAGTTTTAAAAGTTGATATTGATCAATTTGAAGAAATTGCTGCTATGTATAATGTTCGAGTTGTTCCAACTTTAATTCTTTTTAAAGATGGTGCTAATCTTTCTGTTTCCACCGGGTTTAAGCCTGTTGCTAGCTTAGAAAGATTTGTTGATACTGCTTTTTAATTAAGAAAACAAAACAGTTTAACCTACCTAAAAACACACGCTTTTGTACGTGTGTTTTTTAATGTTTTTTACTAATAACCATGCAAAAATGGATCTTTTCTTTAAACTTACTCTTCTTCTTTTAAATTATTTCTAGCGTTTTCAAGCATCATTTTAATTCTATTTAATTGGTTAACTTGACTGGCTCCACTATCATAATCAATCGCAATTATATTTGCTTTTGGGAAACGATGATGCAGTTCTTTAATAACGCCTTTACCAACAATATGATTTGGTAAACAACCAAATGGTTGAGTACAAACTATATTAGTAACTCCATTTTCAATAAGGTCAACCATCTCGCCAGTTAATAACCGTCCTTCACCTGTTTGATTACCTAAAGAAACAATGCCATCAACATTTTTAGCAGTCTTTTCAATACGTCCAGGAGAAGTAAAGTTTTTACTTTCATCAAGACATTTTCTCATTGTTTTTCTAAAGTTTTCAGCTACATTTATAACAACTTGAGAAAGTTTAGATAAAAATCTACTTTTACCTAAATGCTCAGCTTTAAATTCGTTGTTATAAAAACAATATAAGAAGAAATCTAAAAGATCAGGAACAACTGCTTCAGCGCCTTCTTTTTCTAAAGTTTCAACAAGATAATTGTTAGCATAATAAGAAAATTTAACTAATATTTCACCAACTACTCCAACTCGAGGTTTCTTTACATCGGCTCTTTCAAGATTATCAAATTCATCGATACAATCTTTAAGCATTTTGTTAAATTCTTTAACATTCATCTTTTTGCTTTCAAAGTATTTTAGTCCTCGTGCTTCATATTTTTTATAAAGTTTGTTAGCTTCACCAGGATTTTTTTCATAAGGTCTTGTGTGAAATAAAACTCTCATCAAAACATCACCATAAATAACAGCTTGAATCGCTTTATAAATTAAAGGAATAGTAATTTTAAAGCCAGGATTCTCTTCTAATCCACTTAAATTAACAGAAATTACAGGGATTTGCGCCATATTTGCTTTGTTTAATGCTCTTCTAATAAAGCCAATATAATTACTGGCTCGACAACCGCCTCCAGTTTGTGACATAACTAAAGCCACTTTGTTAAGGTCATATTTACCACTTTGTAAAGCTTCCATCATTTGTCCAACAACAATTAACGAAGGATAACAAGCGTCGTTATTAACGTATTTTAAACCTAAATCAATAGGCGCTTTTCCTTGTGGATCTAAAACTTCAACATCATAGCCAAAAGTCTTCATCACAACTTCAAGTTGTTTAAAATGGATTCGAGACATATTTGGAACTAATATCTTATAGTTTTTTCTCATTTCTTTAGTGAAAACAACTTTATCAATACTAGTTTTGTTAACGCTTACTAAATTCTTTTCCAACTCTCTCGCTTTTAAAGCTGCAATTAAAGACCTAATTCTAATTCTTGCCGCTCCTAAATTTGAAATTTCATCAATTTTCAAGACTGTATATATGTTATTGGAATTGGTTAAAATTTCACTTACTTGATCGGTTGTGACCGCATCTAGCCCGCAGCCAAACGAATTTAATTGAACTAAATCCAAATCATTACGTGTTCTTACAAATGCCGCTGCTTTATAAAGTCTAGAATGATACATCCATTGGTCATTAACTCTTAATGGACGATCAAGAACACATTCTCCAAGAGGAGCTATTGTATCTTCAGTTAAAACTGCAAACCCGTAGCTTTCAATCATTTCAGGAATACCATGATTAATTTCGGGATCTAAATGATATGGACGTCCAGCTAAAACAATGCCTCTTTTATGATTTTCTTGCATCCACTTTAATACTTCATTTCCTTTTTCTTCGACTTCTCTTTTAAAACGAAGTAATTCAGAATATGCGTGTTTTGCAGCGTTTTTAGTCAAATTGCGAGGTATATTAAACTCTTTTTCAAAGATATTCATCAATTCTTTTGATGCAATCTCTTCATTAGTTAAACTTAAAAAAGGATGTAAAAAACGTATTTCAAACTTCTTTAAGTTTTCAACATTGTTTTTGATATTTTCAGGATAACTTGTAACTATAGGACAATTGAAATGATTATTAGCATCTTTTGTCTCATTTCTTTCATAAGGAATAGAAGGATAAAAAATTGTTTTGATTCCGTTTTGAATTAACCATTCAATGTGTCCGTGAACAAGTTTTGCTGGGTAGCATTCAGATTCACTAGGTATAGATTCAATCCCTAATTCATAAATAGAGTGGTAACTTTCTGGAGATAAGACGAGTCTAAAGCCTAAATCCTTAAAGAATGTAGCCCAGAAAGGATAATTTTCATAAATATTTAAGACTCTTGGTAAACCAATTACTCCTCTTGTAGCTTCATCAATACTCAGTGGCTCATAATCGAATAAACGTTTATATTTCCACTTATACATATTTGGTGCGTCGGCCTTACGTTTTGTATTATTAACAAATCTTTCGCAACGATTACCAGAAATAAAACTTTTATGGTTAGAGAAAGTATTAATAGTTAAGATACAGTTATTACTGCAGCCTTTACAGTGTGAGAAATGAGTTTTATAAGTTAAAGAAATTGCATCTTTTAAACTCATCATCGTAGTTTCGATTTTATTATACTGGTAATTCTCTTTTGCAACTAAAGCTGCCCCGAAAGCACCCATAATACCACTTATATCAGGTCTAATGACTTCTTTTTCTAGTATTTTTTCTAATGCTCTTAAAACAGCATCATTATAGAAAGTGCCGCCTTGAACAACTACATTTTCTCCTAGTTCATCTTTAGAAGTTAATTTAATAACCTTATATAAAGCATTTTTAATAACAGAATAAGCAAGTCCACTTGAGATATCACCTACTGAAGCGTCTTCTTTTTGTGCTTGTTTAACATTACTATTCATAAAAACAGTACATCTTGAGCCAAGATCGACTGGGTTTTGAGCAAATAGGGCTTCTTTAGCAAATTCTTCTACAGTATGATTTAAAGACTTTGCAAACGTTTCAATAAAAGAACCGCAACCTGATGAGCATGCTTCATTAAGTAAAACAGAGTCGACACTTCCATCTTTAATTTTGACGCACTTCATATCTTGACCGCCAATATCTAAGATGCAGTCTACATTTTTATTAAAGAATTTTGCGGCTTTATAATGTGTAATGGTTTCAACTTCTCCATAATCCAAACCAAATGCCGACTTAATTAATTCTTCACCATAACCAGTCGAACAAGATTGAACAATTTTTATTTCAGGATGAATTACACTTAAAAGCTCTTTAAAACCTTTTTTAGTGGCCTCAACTGGAGAGCCTTCATTAGAAACATAATAACTAAAAAGCAAGTTTCCATCTTTATCAATAAGGGCAATTTTAGTAGTCGTGCTTCCAGCATCAATTCCTAAATATGCTTCACCTTTGTATTTTGAGATATCTTTCTTTTTGACTCTAGCTAAAGAGTGACGGATTTTGAAATCTTCATATTCCTTTTCATTTGCGAATAGAGGCTCAAGATTTTTAATACTATTTCCTAATTTTAAAGAGGAATTTAGTGAATTTATTAGTGTGTGTAAATTAATGGCTGTATTTTCACACTCATCTAAAGCGGCTCCAATAGCAGGATAAAGATGAGAATCATTTGGCGCAAACACACTTTCGTCTGTTAAATTAAGTGTTTCAATAAAGGTTTTTCTAAGTTCAGGTAAAAAATGTAACGGACCTCCTAAAAAAGCAACATTACCTCTAATTGGCTTGCCGCACGCAAGACCAGATATAGTTTGATTAACAACAGCTTTAAAAATTGATTTAGCTAAGTCATTTTTACTTGCTCCATCATTAATCAAAGGCTGAATGTCTGTTTTAGCAAAAACACCACAACGCGCAGCAATTGGATAAACAACTTTATAGTCTTTAGCCAACTCATTCAATCCTGAAGCGTCGGTTTTTAAAAGACTAGCCATTTGATCAATAAAAGAGCCGGTTCCTCCAGCGCATATTCCATTCATTCTTTCATCAATTCCATGATCAAAATAAAGGATTTTTGCATCTTCTCCGCCAAGCTCTATAGCAACATTAGTTTTTGGACTTTTTAATTTAATAACTCTTGCTTCGGCGACAACTTCTTGAACAAACGGAATATTTAAAGCTTTTGAAAGTCCTAAACCACCAGAACCAGTTATATAAGATTTAATATTAACGTCGCCTAATTTTGCTTCTGCGTCCATTAAAACATTCTTTAAAGTATCAATTATTGAAGCAAAATGTCTTCTATAATCTGAAAAAACAACTTCTTGTTGGTCGTTTAAAACAGCAACTTTTACAGTTGTACTTCCTACATCAATACCTAAAGAATAAACTTTTTCCATAGCATTATTTATTATAGTTAAAAGTTAAAAATAAAACACAAATAAATGTTTCTTGTTTTAATAAAAATTTTGTTGTCATTTAAGTTTCAGAAATGTTTCAGAAAATAAATTTTAATATGTCTCGTGTTTCTTAATTGAATAATAAGAAACATATGTAATCTTGTTATTCTTTAGTGGCAATACTATCTCTTTAATCAAATTTTTACTTTTCAGTCCACACTTTTCCATAACATGTTTTGAAGCTTCGTTTCCTAATTCAAAACAAGCAGAAATTTCTTTTAAATTCACTTCGTTAAATAAGTAATTAATTACTCCTTTAAAAGCCTCACTCATAATTCCTTGATTATGGTAAGCACTGTTTAAAACATAACCAATTTCAGCTTCTTCATTAACTTTATCTAATCTTACTACGTCAATGCTTCCGATTAATTTATTGTTTTCTTTAAAAACAATGGCCCATCTAAATGTGTTGTTATCATATTTAATAAATTGATTTTGAAGTAATAAACGTGTTTCTTCTTTGTTTTTATGAGGATTCCGAGTTAAATATTTTGTAATATCTTTATTTGAAGCGTATTCAAAAAGATCATCAACATCATTCATGTTAAATTGTCTTAAATAAATTCGATCGAGAGTTATAACTTTAGTTCCTATTAAATTCATGGTTTAAATACTAACATCGGATTTGTTTTTATCAACACGATTTATCTTGGCGTTAAATATTTTTACGTTTTTTATTCTTTCTATACGTGAACTAAAATTAGAAAGGAAAAACATATCAACAGCCTCCCAAATAAAAACCCAAGAAGCAATCTCTATAACACCTCGAAATATAAAATCCACCTTAAAATATTCTAATAATCCATAAGCACCATAAATTAAAACACCAAAAATAAGAAGTAATATTGAAACAATATTATGCCTTTTAATTTCCTCATCGCTTTTTACAATGCTAATTGCATAGTGGCTTTTAAATAATTTTTCTATCTTATCTTTCTCCTCTTCACTCATCTCAGATGGATAAGTTATATCAATTTCTAAATTAGCTTTCTTTTTGACAAGACGAAACACTTTTTCAACAAATTCAAATATTTCTGGATTTAACTCACTATCAGTAGAATATTCATCATAAATATTTCTATTAGATAAGTTAATTTCAATATGTGAAACGCCATTCTCTTCATAAAAATCCGCACGGTTTTTATCTTTCCTAATTTCTTCAAACATTATTCGTGCATTTTTAACTGTTTCTTTAACTTCTTTCCTTTTACTCATAAAATAACTCCATACTATAAATACAGTTATTGAATATAAAATTATGGAAAAAAGGCCAACACTATGAGTGCTGGCCCTAACTTTTAACCTTTACTATTTATTAACTATTTAGCAAATTTAAGAATTTCAGGAAGTGAAGACAAAATTAATGGAGCTTCATTGTGATTATTTCTAGAGAAAGCAACTAAAGTTGGAGCACTAGAAATATGATATTTATCAACTAAATCTCCTCTAGTTGTTGCATCAATAGTTGTGTATTTAATTCCATGTTGGTCAAAGTATCTTTTAGCAACTTTACAATTTGGACAAGTTGGAGTTGTGAATAATACAAGTTCCATTTCACTCTTATCAAAATTTGTTGGAATTACATTCTCTTCTTTGACTTCTTCATGCTTTTGGCATTCACATTCTCCAGCATGGATTCCATCAACTTTAGGATCAAATTTAGAATTTAAAACGTTATATGTTTTTCTTTCTTTGTATTCCTCAAGCTTACCATCATTCCAGTTTTGAACTGGTCTATAGTAACCAGTGATTCTAGAATAAACTTCTGTTTTTTGACCACATTTTGGACAAATGAAGTGTTCTCCAGCAATATAACCGTGTTCTTTACAAACAGAATATGTTGGAGACATTGTGTAATATGGTAAACGATAATTTTCAGCAATTTTTCTTACAAGATTTGCTGCCGCTTTCCAATCAGGTAATTTCTCTCCAAGGAATGCATGGAAGACTGTGCCACTTGTATATAAAGTTTGGAGTCTATCTTGAACATCTAATGCGGAGAAAATATCATCGGTATATCCTACTGGCAAGTGAGATGAGTTAGTATAATATGGGGTTTTTCCATTTTCACTTGCAGTAATAATATCTGGATATCTTTCTTTATCGTGTTTTGCTAAACGGTAGCTGGTAGATTCAGCTGGAGTAGCTTCAAGGTTGTATAAATCGCCATATTCTTCTTGATATTTAACAAGTCTATCTCTCATGTAATTTAATACTTCAACAGCGAAATCTTGTGTTTCTTTGTGAGTTAAATCTTTTCTTAACCAATTAGCATTAAGTCCAACTTCATTCATGCCAACAAGACCAATTGTTGAGAAATGGTTTTTGAATGATCCTAAATAATGTTTTGTATATGGATATAAACCGTCATCTAATAACTTAGAGATCACTTTTCTCTTAATAGAAAGTGATCTAGCACTTACATCCATCATATGATCTAAACGAGCATAGAAATCTTCTTTATCTTTTGCAAGGTAAGCAATACGTGGAAGGTTAATTGTTACAACTCCAATTGAACCAGTTGATTCGCCACTACCAAAGTAACCGCCACTCTTCTTTCTAAGTTCTCTTAAATCAAGTCTTAAACGGCAACACATACTTCTAATGTCGCTTGGTTTCATATCACTGTTAACATAGTTTGAGAAGTATGGTGTACCATATTTTGCTGTCATTTCGAATAAGAGCTTATTGTTTTCAGTTTCACTCCAATCGAAATCTTTAGTAATTGAATAGGTTGGGATTGGATATTGGAAGCCTCTGCCATTAGCATCACCTTCAATCATAGTTTCGATAAATGCTTTGTTAACCATATCCATTTCTTTCTTACAGTCTTTATATTTAAAGTCCATAAGTTTTCCACCAACGATACAGTTTTGTTCAGCAAGATCTTCTGGGACAACCCAATCTAAAGTAATGTTTGTAAATGGTGCTTGAGTACCCCAACGTGCTGGAATATTGCAACCATAAACAAATGATTCGATACATTTTTTAACTTCTTCGTAAGATAAGTTATCAACTTTGACAAATGGAGCAAGGTAAGTATCAAAAGAAGAGAATGCTTGTGCGCCTGCCCATTCATTTTGCATGATGCCAAGGAAGTTGACCATTTGATTACATAAAACAGATAAATGTTTTGCTGGAGCACTAGTAATTTTTCCGCTTACTCCACCTAAACCTTCTGTAATAAGTTGCTTTAAACTCCATCCTGCGCAATATCCACTTAACATACTTAAATCATGTAAATGAATATCTGCATTACGATGAGCGTTAGCGATTTCTTCATCATAAACTTCACTTAACCAATAATTGGCAGTAATAGCTCCACTGTTTGAGAGAATTAAACCACCAATTGAGTAAGTAACTGTCGAATTTTCTTTAACACGCCAGTCATTAACGTGAATATAATTATCAACAATCTTTTTATAATCCAAAAGTGTATTGGTGTTTCTTAATTTTTCGTGGTTTTTACGATAAAGAATGTAGCTTTTTGCAACATCAGTAAACCCAGTCTCCATTAAAGTTTGTTCAACGCAATCTTGAATATCTTCAACGGAAATTGCATCATTGCTAATCTTCGAATCAAACTTAGAAGTAACAGAAAGTGCTAATAAATTGATTTGGCTTTCATCGTATTTTCTATCAACTGATTTAAAAGCTTTTGTGATAGCCTTAGTAATCTTTGAAATGTCGAATAAAACTTTGCTTCCATCTCTTTTAATAACTTTGTACATAATTTTCCCTATTCAATGCCTCTTAATTCGGCTCTGATCCCTTCTTCTTCTAATAAACGAACAAAGTGCATCATCTCATCAAAAGTATAGCCATGAAACCCTCTTTGAATACAAGTATCACTATCTCGATATTCTTGAAGGTAATAAGTCTTAACACCTTTAATTAATTTTGCAATTTGTTTAAAGTCATCTTCCTTATGAAATTCTTTAATTACGGTAGTTCTGAATTCATATGGAATTTTATTTTCTTTTAAAATTTCTATCGAAGATAATATATTTTCAATCTTCAAGGCTTTGACTCCGCAAGTTAATGGATATTTTTCAAGCGAATTCTTAATATCCATCGCTACATAGTCAAGTAAGGAGAGGTCGATCAACTCTTTTAAAATTTTTGGATTATAACCATTAGTATCAAGTTTTACCTTAAATCCTAATTCTTTAATCTTTTGAATAAAATCTTTTAAATCGCTTTGGAGAGTTGGTTCACCACCCGTTACGCAAACCCCATCAATAATGCCTTTTCTACTTTTGAGGTAATTAAATACTTCTTCCTCATCAATCTCTTCAACATTTATGAGATCAGTTACTAAAGATGCATTTTGACAAAAAGGACATCTAAACTGGCAACCTGGAAGAAACAATGTACAAGCAACAAGGTTAGGAAAATCTAGTAATGTTAACTTTTGTAATCCACTAATTCTCATCGTTTGTCGGTATATATTTTCTCCGCTCATTAATAGTAAGATTCAAAAGGTTTTTTTACAATTGAGAAAATTGGTCAAAAATCAAAAACGGAAGAATTAGTAGATTTCTAGTAGATAAATTTTTTCGTTATTTACAAAGTCAAAAAACCTTGCAAATCTTCAATAAATGGAGCCTCTAGCCTACTTTCATGACTATTTAAATACTAGTTAACTACTAATATCTATTAAATTGTCCAAATATCGTTAAGTATCTACTTTTCTTGATGGTTGGTTCTATCAAGATAAGATTCATTTACTTTTTAAAAAGGTTCTGAGTTTTCCCCAAAACCTTTCAATAAATTTATTTCGCCTCGCTTACTACTGCTTTGTCTTTTGAATAATAATCAATGAAATTATCTTGCTTACTTAAATCATCTTTAAATCGTTTACTTACCGCGAGATAAATTAAATACATATAAGGTAAACCAAGATTCGTTTCAATAATACTATTAACTAATAATGTCATGATTGAATTTTCGTTCATAGGTCTTATTTGATTAACAAGTAAAGCAAATTCCCAACAGAATTGAACACTAATTCCGATGAGATTTAAAGCAAGTATATTAACCACTTTCTTCTTGTTTACAAGGTTATAAATAATTAAACCAAGATAACCCACAACAAGAATTATTGCCATTGCTCCATGATATTGTGTGGTTGTTCTAAATGTCTGAATATCATTTGGCCCTCCAAACGAAGATATTGAAGGAGCTACAAGCCACCACCCAACAATCAATATCAAATATTCTTTTAGATATTTATCTTTTCTTAAGCACAACCAAATAAAAGCAAAATTAGTAATTCCATAAGACAAAGACATCCAAAGTAATACTAAAGCTGTATAGGCTTCAGTACTTACTCCACCTACTGTAACTACTCTTGATGCACTTATAAGGTAAAAATAACCATAATCAACAAGGTAATATAAAACTCCTCCTATAAGTGACCAAATCAAAGTAACATATTTCTTTTGATATATTAAAAGCCCTAATAACACAACTAAGAAAATAGAATCCAAAATTATATATAGAAGATTAAAGTTTCTAGTTGGTGTTATTCCTTCTAAACTTTGAGCTAAATTAATAAATGTCATTCGTCTAACCAATAAGATAAAGCATCTGGAAAATATTTTGACCAGGCAGATTCATGATGTTTCATTCTTGAATCATAAACGAGACGAGCTTGGTCGTCTTTAAATCCTTTTCTTCTTAAATATTTAAAGGTATAAAATGTTAAATCTTCAAAGCGGCGTTCAAAATCTTGTCCACCACAATAAAAATAAAATCTTCCATACTCTTCGTTATCAAATTTAGTCTTTTGAAGCTTTTTCTTAAAGAAATCCTTTTGATAAACTAAAAAAGCTGGTGAGAAGCAAAGAGAATAGCTAATTTCTTCTTTATATTTCATACCCATATAAAAAGCCATTAAGCCTCCCATTGATGAACCACCAATTGCCGTATTTAAATAGTCTGATAAAGTAAAGAAAGTTTCATCAATCAAAGGTTTTAAGAAATTCATTATCGAATCAGCTAAATCTTCAGCATAGCCAAGTTCAGTATTCTCATCATAATAGGAAATATGATCGCTATGAGGAGTCATTTCAAGAGTTCTATCTATATCTTTTTTGGCACTATCAATACCAACAACGATGCAAGCTTCTTTACCCTTCTTTACTCTTTTTTCAATCGCTTCATCTACATGCCATTCGCCAACATAAGATGTATAGTCATCAAAAAGATTTTTCCCATCCATCATATACATTACTGCAAAGCGATTATCGGGATTCTCAAAATCATAATTACTAGGAAGGTATACTCTTACTAATCTTTTTCTGTCTACATTTGGAACATCAAACTCTAATTCAGCGGTATATAAAAATCCTTTAGAGATGGTGTTTGGCCTTTTCTTGTATAACTCAAAAGGCCCAATTTTTAATAAAGGTTTCATATTTAATATTATAAATTGTTTAATTAAAGTTTATTAGTAGAATTTGTAACTACTAGTTTAATACAAAATTTACTACTAATTATCTACTTAATATCTACTACTAATGCTATGAATATACTAATTTATAAGCAATTCTTATCCTAGACACATTTGTTTCCATAATAATCAAGCATTAAAAAACGCCTAAGTTTTTAGCCTAGGCGTTAAGTTATAATTTAGATTTTTAATCTAGTAATCTAATTGTCCCGCTCCTTCAGCGTTTTCTTTATCGTCTTTTTTCTTTTCTGAAACACCAGCTTCGGTAGTGATAAATAAAGCACTGATTGAACTGGAATTTAAGATAGCACTTCTTGTAACTTTAGTAGGATCAACAATTCCTGCTTCAAACATGTTAACCCATTTTCCAGCTTTAGCATCAAATCCAACACCTACTTGTTGACGTTTTTGTTTTTCAACAATTACATCTCCATTGTATCCAGCGTTTTCAGCAATTTGATATAAAGGTGCACTTAAAGAATCAAGAACAACTCTAATACCTTTTTCAATATCAGGATTCTTATCTTTAATCTTATCTTTTAAAGCTTTTTGAGCATCCATTAAAGCTGCTCCACCACCAACGACAATACCTTCACTTACTGCTGCTTTAGTTGCATTAAGAGCATCTTCAATTCTTAATTTCTTCTCTTTTAATTCACTTTCAGTGGTTGCACCAACTTTAATTACTGCAACGCCACCTGATAATTTAGCAGCTCTTTCGTGATATTTTTTCTTATCGAAATCACTCTTACTATTTTCTGCTTGAGCGTTAAGTTCGTTAATTCTAGCATCTACAGCTTCTTTATTGCCAGCGCCATCGATAATTGTTGTGTTGTCTTTAGTGATTGTAACTTTCTTAGCTTTACCTAAATCCTCTAAAGTAATATTTTTAAGTTCCATATTTAGATCTTTAGAATAGAATTTAGCACCAGTTAATATAGCAATATCTTCAAGAATATTCTTTTGTGCATCACCAAATTCAGGAGCCTTAGTTGCTACGACATTAAATGTTCCTCTTAATTTATTAACAATCAATGTTGATGTAACATCGTTATCAATGTCATCAGCAATAATTAAAAGTGGTTTGTGTTCATCGACAACACCTTGTAACACTGGTAAGACATCTTGAATATTATTAAGTTTTTGGTCAGTTACAAGAATATATGCATCTTCAAGTTCAGCTATCATCTTGTCTCTATCAGTGACCATATATGGTGAAATATAGCCCTTGTCGTATTGTAATCCTTTAACTACTTCTAATTCAGTATCAAAACCTTTTGATTCATCAACTGTGATAACTCCATTTCTTCCAACTAAATCCATTGCTTTAGCAATTTCATCACCAATTTCAGCACTAGATGAAGAAATTGTTGCAACACTTGCGATGTCTTTACTTGTTTCAATGAGTTTTGTGTGTTCAAGTAAGTAATCAGCAACTGCTTTTCCAGCTTTTTCAATACCTTCTCTTAAAAAGACTGGGTTGCTACCTTTATTAACATAATCAATTCCCCTATGGATCATTGCTTGAGCTAAGACTGTTGCAGTTGTTGTACCATCACCAGCAATATCATTTGTTTTATTAGCAACTTCGTAAACGAGTTTTGCTCCCATATTTGCAAAGTTGTCTTCAAGTTCGATTTCTTTAGCAATAGTAACGCCATCGTTTGTAATTAATGGTGAACCATATCCTTTATCTAAAACTACATTTCTTCCTTTTGGTCCAAGTGTAATTTTTACAGTATCAGCAAGAACATCGACTCCTTTTTCCATTCTGGCTCTTGCATCTTTTCCATATCTAACAATTTTTGCCATATTTTTATACCTCTTTTTATTTAATTACAGCGAGAATATCTTCATCTTTAATTAAAAGATATTCATCATCGTTTTCTTTATAGGATGTAGTTGAATATTCCTTGTAAACTACTTTTGCTCCCTTAACTAGTTCGCTATTTTTGACCTCTTCACCGACTTCGATAATGTTTGCAACATTAGCGTCGTCTTTCTTAGTTGATGAAAGAATAATTGAACCAACTTTCTTTTCTTCAACTTTTTCCTTTTTTAATACAACATAATTTTTTAATGGTTTTATCATAGGTTTTTTACCTCCACGCAATAAATATTGTAAATCAGATTTTAGCAATTGCAAGAGGCGAGTGCTAATTTTCTTAAAATTGTTTTAGCTCAGAAAAAAAGCAACCTATAAACAAGGTTGCCATTAATTCGTTCTATTTAATCTTTTTAAACTCTAGTTCTTTTAAAATATCATTGTCAGACAAGTTCAAATCCTTTAAAAATTTAGAAAAGTAATTATAATCGATTCGATCAAAGTCCCAAGGAGCATGAGCATCTACTCCAAAAATTAACTTATTTTTATGTTTAACAGCTTTCTTAAAGAATATTTCACTTGGATAATGGAAACAACATCTTTTAATAGCTGCAAACTTGTTATTGGTTTCCCCATTTATATTTATCTCTAAAGGAACTTCATATTTATTCGCTGCATCACATATTTCATCCATCAAGTTCTCAACTTTTGGACTTATATGTTGAAAGCCATTTAACAAAAGATCAGGATGGCATACATAACTGAGATATCCTCTACTTATTCCTTTTATTAAATCTCTTGTATATCTTTCAAACCCTTCTTCATCATCAATTTTTTGTGTATAAAAATGAGGGTTTCCTTCTTTATCATAGATACAATGTTGTCCTAGAATTAAATAGTCTAAATGATGGTCGTTTAACAGTTCTTTATAGTATTCATCTCTATCTTCGATATATTCAATTTCTAGACCAACAAAAATATTAATTTTATCTTTATATTTCTCTTTTAATTTATTAATCGAGGAAATATAGTCAGGGAAAGCTTTATCAAAATCCATTCTCATTGATGGATGATGCACTCCTTTAAAAGGAGCATGATCAGAAAAACCGAGATTTTTATAACCAAGTGAAATTGCTTTTAAAACATAGTCTTCATCAGGGTTATCTAAAGCGTGACCGCATCTAAAAGTATGTGTGTGATAATTCGAAATAAGTTTTTTCATGCCTTGAATTATATATTTTTTATTTAATAAAGTTAATTACAAAATAAGCTTACTGATAGAAGAAAATCTAAGCAAAATTATAAAACGTATAAATATACACTTAAGAATTGTAAAACAATACCTGCAGAAACAAAGAAATGGAAAACAGTATGCCGCCAAACACTATGCTTTTTTCCAATACCATATAAAATAGCACCAACAGAAAAAGATATTCCGCCAACTAATAATAATAAAAATCCGACAAGTCCTAGAGCGTTATATAATTCCATAAAATTGAGAATAATCATCCAACCAGCACAAATATAAATTGCCATGGATAATCCACCAAACTTTTTGATATTAACTGAGTTCATGGTTATGCCTAAAGCAATTAACGCCCAAACGATAGCAAAAATTAAATAACCGCTCCATTCGGTTCCACTAATTCCCCAAAGAGGAAGATTTCTCATAGTAATTAAACAATATGGAGTATATGTTCCAGCTACTAAGAAGAAAACAAAGTCATGATCTAAAACTCTTAAGACTCTTTTCCCATTATTTTTTGCAAGAGCATGATATATACAAGAAATAGTCATGCAAACAATAATTGCAAAACCATAAATCGCACAACTTACATAAGCAAAAGGATCGTTAACTTCTATATGAAGTCCATTTGGTGTATAAACTCCACCAATTTTACACATCATTAAAATAAAGGCGATAATCCCAAATATGCCAGTTAATCCATGACTTATCGAATTCCAAAGTTCATGTGAAAGTCTATAGTTAGGTAACTCAATATCTCTAACAGCCATGGATTAATTATAAATATAAATATGTTAAAAAATAAAGTAATTTAGTAAAAAACCGTGGTAATCTAAACTATTTTTTTAAAGTCCTAAAACTCCCTTTGTATAATCGTCACTATAGCCAACTACGCAAGAACCTGTAACAACATAATGGTCTAATGCTTCACCACTTGTTTCACCACCTAATTCTTTATAGACACTCATAAATAGATTGGCTTGATCTCCATTGCCAAATTCATTAATTTCTGCGGCATGAGTTCCATTTTCATCTATTTTAACTGCATAGTGCATTGAAATTAAGTCGACGCCGTTCTTATAGTCATCAATTTTTTGAGCAGCAACTAAAGCAGCATTTAATACCAATTCAATTGCTTCTAACTCATCGTTCTCGTTAGTAACAGATTGAACCTCAAATTCATTGTTCTTTAATGCGTCAACCATGCTTGAGGCACTTTTTCCTCCGCATGAAGAAAGTGAGAGCATAAAAACAGCACTCATCAATACAGGTTTAATAATTCTTTTCATATTGTTTCCCCCGAATGTAAAAATTCTTAATATCATTATAACTGACACACTAAATATTTACCATATATGGCGTATAAAAGAACGATAAGATAGAGATTTTAGCTATTATTGGAATTTTATTCTCTATTGCTCGAACCACCTTATTCGCTACAAAAATATTTTCTCTCTCTTTTAAAAAGCAAGATATTTATCGTGTTTTTATGAAACAAACTGTAAAAGAAAATAAAGAACCATTAAAATTACCAAGAATAAAAAACACGATATTTAATAAGCTTAACGAAATCACGAATAGTTCTACTTCCACTAATTAATTCGCTACAAATTTTGTTTCTTTAATAATTGAAAAAGACGATAAATATCGCATTATTTTTCAACCATCTGTAAAAGGTTGTTTGAAGTAATAAACTCGATTCGTAAGTTTTAGTTGGTTATTTTCAGTTAGGAAAATCTCAAACGACTTTGTTTTTTATAAAAAAATTCGCTACAAAAATAATTTCTCTAATGTAAGAAAAACGCGATAATAATCGTATTTTTTTAAATATAACTGTTAAAGCTATAGATGAATTAGTTAAATAAAATAAAATTTCAAATCAGAATTCTTTAAACAAAAGTACACTAAATATAAAAAAATAAATTAAATATTCGCTACAAAAATTTCCTGAAACATAACAAAAAATGCGATAATTATCACGTTTTTAAATCAACAACTGTAAAAGCTTATAAATATAATATAAAAAGGAACAAATATTTAGATAATAAATCTAGAAGATTAAAGGTAAAGAAAAAAGCCACGATTAGGATGTGCGAGTTCCTATTTAACGGTGTGGCTTCTCTTTATATAGAAGGATAAATCTATAAAAGCTTAGTTTAATTAGTTGAGGAAATTTCTGAAATCTGGGAAGAAATATCCTTTGTCCTCTTCTTCCTCATATTCCTCTTCGTAATCGTCACTGTTTTCGTAATCTTTTAATTCATTAAGTAATTCTTTTTCTTCGTTCTTCATATCGTTTGTTCCTCCTTGAACACCTATATAATAAAATGCCTTTTAAAATAGTAAAGTGATAAAAAACACGATAACAATCGGATGAAAACGCTTTCATAAATTTCTGAAAATAAAAAAATGCGATTAAATTCGCATTATTTAAAAAGTAAAATTTATTTTATGAAAGTGGTTACATTTTATGCGTTCTTTTTACTCTTAAACAACTTGTAAAAGAACGAAATAATCTTATCTTTATTTTTAATCACTAATGCTCTTAATCTCATTAATCCAATTAAAAGTAAAGGTGCTATTACTAAATAAGCCGCCACCATTATCCACTCATAATAATGGAAGCTCTTAAATAAAGATAAATCGAAGAAATCTTTAAATATTAAATGAAATTGTTCCGTTAAATTATTAGCTTGTTTCAAATAACCAGGGTTAAAGAAAACATCAGGGAAAGCTAAAGATAATAGAACAGAAAGACCTATGCCGACACAAGAAACCATAATTGTGTATTTTTTAAATGGATAACAAATATAAAGCAATACACATAACCCACTTATTGTTACATTCATTACAATAAGCGAAGTCCAATGTTCGATTCCTTGAGGAACTATGGCATTAATAATAACAGGTAAAAGCCCAGAAATAGTTAATAAAGAGCCAAATATTACTGATTTAGAGATAACATTTGTTACAAAATCGCCCTTAATAGGCTCTGGCGAAGTTTGTTGAATTGAAAGTAAGAAGCCACACAAAGCAATTGAAATAAATTCGTAAATATAAATTGATTCAATTTCAATTGGTAATCCGGTTGACATAAACACACTCAAAAAAGAAAAAATACCAATAAAGAAAGATTTTGTTAAGAAAAGCAATACTGAACGCATAATGTTAGACACCACTCTTCTTCCTTCTTTAAAAACAAGTGGTAAATGAGAAAAATCATTATCTAATAAAATAACATCACTAACTGCTTTTGCGCTGTCAGCCCCATTATTCATCGCAATCGAGCAATTTGCTTGTCTTAAACTTGTCGTATCATTAACACCATCCCCAATATACCCGACTTTATGCCCGCTTTCTTGAAGACATTTAATTATTTCTTGCTTTTGATCTGGAGTTGTTCTTCCAAAAATTGTATATTTCTCAGCTATATCTTTAATTTCAGATAACTCAACATTTTCCATTGATATGTATTTATCATAATTTAATACGCTTGCTAACTTAGCTACTTCTTTAACGGTTAGTGCATTATCACCACTTATAATCTTTATATCGATATTTAGCTCATTAAAATAATTCAAAGTATCTTTAATACCTTTTCTCAGTTCATCTTCTAAAAGAATAATTCCTAAATCTTTTTCTAAAGATGCTAGACCTAAAACTCGGTAGCCTTCTTTCTGATATTGTCTTGCTAAAATTTTACTTTTCTCATCCTTTAAAACATATTCAGGCGCACCTAAACGGTAAGTTTCATTATTGTCAAAAGTTACTTCACTGTATTTTGTTTCAGAAGAAAAAAGCATAAACTTTTTAACTTTTAGAACTTCTTTATTCCCAAATTTATTAATTACAGCTTTACCAGTTTCGTTTGTATCTTTCATTGCGCTCATATATGACGATAAAATCAACTTTTCATCAAAATCATTGATTTTTACAAGGTTTTTAAATAAAAAGTGCTGAGTAGTTAATGTTCCTGTTTTATCTAAACATAAAGTATCAACTCGACTTAAATTCTCAATTGCATATAATTCTTGAACCATTGTTTGATGTCTGTAAAGCTTAACAATTGAAGTTGATAAAGTGATTGTCGAAAGCAAAATCATCCCAATTGGAATCATTCCAACTAAACTTGCAGCACATTTTGTAAGAACACTTGGTGTAAATACCCAATGGTCTCCTCCAGTTAAGCTTTCGCCTACATAAAACATTTTAAGTCCGACAGTTAAAACAACTGGAACAAGACATATAATTAAAATCTTAATGATTTTATGTATATTTGTTAAAAGCTCAGATTTTTTCTTACTAATCCCGGAAATTTTACTTTCAAGCTTAGCAATATATGTATCTTTACCAACTTTAATGGCAGTTAAATAAGCAAATCCATTTATTACATAACTTCCAGATAAAACCATGCCTCCAACTTTTTTAATAATTGGTTTGCTTTCACCAGTTAAATTACTTTCGTTAACTAAAAGTTCTCCTTCTTCAACCTTTAAATCGCATGGCACTTCATTACCAGCTTTTAAAATTAGAGTGTCGCCTAAAACTATATCTTCTAATTTAATATTTACTTCTTTTTTATCTCTTATTCCTAAACATGTTGGGCTAGTAATTAGCTTCATCTTTTCTAATGTATGTTTAGATGCTTCTTGAGAAACAATACTACACATTGCATTAAAGAAAATCACAAATAAAAACCCATATTTAGTTATTGGAATATACTTAATGCCATCAGGATAAAAGATTTGAAAAAGAAGAAAAGTTAAAGCAAGCAAATATAAAACAACGTTAAAAAAAGTAAGGAAACTCTCAAAAATAATCCTAAGATGAGATTTTCCTTTAACTTTTTTTCTAAAATTTGTTTTTCCTTCTTTTATTAACTCGTTTACTTGCTCTTGAGTTAATCCGCTTTTGTATAAATTCATTAGATATTTAATTCAGCAATAATCAATGAATCAATGTGTTCTTTCTTACTTATTTCAAGTTTAAGTTTATCGCTATTGAAATAAACACGCTTGCTCATGGTTTCTTTGCCATGATTTATAAATATTTCACAACTAGTGTTATCAAGCATAATTAATAAAGTAACTTCATCTTTATAATCAAATATACTTGAATCTATTAAACCATTACTTCTTAAATGGAGTTTATCTTGATAATAAAGTAGCTCTAATTTCTTTTCGCCTATTTCATTTACAAAATCAATTTTAAATTCATCAAAAGCAACTAACTTTATTAAGCTAGTAGTTTTGATGAAGCCACCATAATATTTATATTGCGATTGAACGTGTTTTTGAATTTCTTTTAATGGCTTTTGAACTATGGATCCATTTTCAATTTCTAAAAGACGTGGATAAGTAAAAATCCCACAACTTTCAAGATTATTATCTTGTTCAATTGGTTTATAGTCCCACGAATTAAACCAAGAAATTAAGGCAAGTTTGTTGTCTTGAGTTGCAAAAAGCTGAGGAGCATAGAAGTCTCTTGACCCATCTAAGACTCCACATTTTAAAATTGCATAATAAGCATTTTCTAAATCCATATCCATAATCAAGTAACCAGTTAAGTGGATATCTTTGCCGGATTTATCTTTTTTTATTTTAGAAAAAACTAAAACATATGAATTATCGATTTTACCTATTGCTGGACATTCAACCATTTCTCCAAAAACTTCTAAAGGTCCAATTTCAAAATAGTATTTAAAATTAGATAAAGTTTTACTTCTTAAAACAAAAATTTTACCTAAATTATCTTCTTTATCACGACTTGCAACAAATAAATAAAAAGTATCTTTTTCTTTATAAATATATGGATCTCTAAAATTTTCAGAATCGAATAAAGGTAAAGAATGTTCATCAACTAACTCTTTAAAGTCGGTATTAAAAGTTATCCCATCAAGAGAAAACCCTGCAGAAATTGATTCCTTTCTATAATTATTACGTTCTAAATGTTTTGTAAAAATTAAATGTAATCCATCTTCTAAAGCTGTAATAGAACCACTAAAAATTCCATCAACTTCTTTTGTTGGAGCAAGTGCTATATTAAAAGAATCATATTTTAATAAATCTTTACTTTTAGCCACACCTATTGAGATATTATTCCAATAATTCTCATTAGGATTGTATTGATAAAAAATATAATAATTTCCTTTATAAAAAATAACACCATTAGGATCGTTAATCCAACCTTTTGGTGCACAAAAATGATAAGAAGCAAGCTTCTCGTTTTTTTGATTTAGGGTAAAATTTTTAACTTTTGTTTCTTCCATGACAACATTTTATCATGTAAGGGTAATTTTGCTCGACAAAATTAACTAAATAGCATCAAATAATGTTCCTAAATCACTTTCCTTGAATTCAAAAAATTTGCCATCATCAGTAGATACACTATAAGTTCTAGCGAATCGATCTAATTTATAAATAAACCCTTCGCCTCCTTTATACTCACCACGTTGATAAACCATAACTTTTTGATTTACCTTGAGTTTCAAAATAATGATGCTCCTTAAATAATAAATAGTTTAACGACACCCTCATTATAGCATTTTATTTTAATTTACAAGCATTAAAAAATACCTTAATTATCGTATTTTTTACAATTCAAAAATAAGACTTAATTAATGACTTTATTTTATTGTCCATTTTAAGAAATTCCAATTCAGGATATCTTGAAGCGACTAATTTTAAATGAATTACATTATTATCTTTATAATAATGAGCATCATAGTCTTTTGATAAATCTATATAACTTACATCAATTCTATTGGTTTCATTATAGTATTTTAGAAGTTTTCTTTCTCTTTTATCTAAATCGGTAATTTTTACTTCTTTAATCCCTTTTTCATCAATTAAATAAACGTAATAAGAATCTTGAAGTTTGTAAGCGATAGAGATGATTTGTGACATATCTAAATTTGGATTCTCTCTTGCTACTTTCTTTAAAGCATCAAGCATTGAATAATTCTCATGTTGAATTAAATCTGAATAATCCTTTGCAACTTCAGCTTTGTTTTTTGGAACTTTATGAGTTTTTTTGTATTCTTCAATAAAATTAGAATCAACAAACGATTTTAAAATCGGGACTTTTATATACATATTTAAAAAATTAATGAATTTTTTAAATGCCTGATACGCTTCTTCATCTTTTAAATCATAATAACGATGTTTTTTATTTTTTAATCTGACATCAATATAATTCTCTAAGCCAACATTTCTCTTTAAAACTTTTCCGCTAAGTTTTAAAACTTTGTTGAAAAAATATGTTAAATAAGAAACATTAACAGGCAAGGTGAAAGAAAGATCGTTTATTTTAAAATACGAATTCAACTCATCAACGGTTACATCAACTTCATAGTTATAAGTTGAAACTTTATCGACGGCTATAATTATTTTCCCAACATTACTATAAATTGAACATTTTTCAATATAATTTGTTTTATAGCTAGTGTCTTTATCAAGCATCTCTTCTTTTGCCTTAAGTTTGAACAAAGTTTTGGCTTGAGATGCTCTAGCAATATCTCCAATAAAATCATTATAAAAAATCGGATAATGTGAGTAGCCATTTAAATCAAAATTATCACTAGGGTTTAAAAAATAACCTTCAATGCGATAATCAATTTGATCTTTAATTGGAAAAGGGTAGGCATTATCAATTGTTAAATTTTCAAAGACATACTTATTAAAGATAGCTTCAACGTCTTCTCTTTTAAGTGGGTAATCTTTTTTATCACCTTTTATATGTAATATATAGTTATTGGCGTCGTCACTTGTAATTTCAAATGCTTTTGTCTTATCAACACTACCGAGTTCATTATACTTAAATGATTTTAATATTTTGGACATTTTTTGTACCTCAACTGGTTATATTTTAGTACATAAAAGCTAAACTTTAAAATAAATAAGAAAAAATCCACCATAAAAGGTGGATTAATAAATAGGTTTTAATAATTTTATTTAGTAATGTATTTTCTTAAGCATGCAAATGTTTCATCACTTAAATCGTGTTCAATCTTACATGCATCATCAGCTGCTACTTCAGGATTTACACCAATAGAAACAAAGAAATCTCTTAAAGTGCAGTGTTTTTCATAAGTTTTTTGAGCGATTTTTAACCCTTCTTCTGTAAGGTTTAAATAGCCAGTTTCACGTTCAACCTCAACTAAGCCTTTTTCTTCAAGTTTTTTCATTGCAATTGAGATCGATGGTTTGCTAAAACTCATATCTGTAGCTAAATCAATTGAGCGAACATTACCTATTCTTTCTTTTAAGATTAATATTCTTTCTAAGTAGTCTTCTAAAGATTGATTGTTTCTCATATACTTTCCTCGCATATCGAATATATTCCTTATTATAATACTTAAAATTTCTTTATCAAAACACTTGCTTAGATATTAAAGTTAGTTTAATCTAACACTAGTAATTTAATTAAACCTTATCCTTAATTCTCCTTATCTAGTTAAATTACACTGCTAGTAATAGCTTCTAAAAAAGAGATAGACCAAATCAACCCCGTCTATCTCTTTTTTAGTTTTTAATAATGAAAAAAAGTTTTGATAAGAGAATTATCGCCTTCAACTAAAGTATTCTTGTTTTTCAAAAGCAATACACGTTCCGATAAAGCTTCGGCACACCTTTTATCATGAGTTATTGTTATCATCGTATTACCTGTTTGTTGATGTATTAAATTTAAAATCTCTACAAGTCTTTTTAAGGAGTTAAAATCTTGTCCAACAGTAGGCTCATCAAGCAAAAGAACTTCCGGCTTCATGGCTAGTATTGCTGCGATTGATAGTTTTCTTTTTTGACCTTCTGATAGAGATTGAGGATGCCTATTTAATAGATTCTCTAACTCAAATAAAGAGATGATGTATTGAGCATACTCTTTTGAATAAGCATTAAAATAAACTTCTTCTTTTACGGTTTTCATAAATAGTTGGTAGTTAGGGTTTTGATAAACAACACCAACTTTTTTAAACCATGTTTTGCTTGGCTTATTTAAAATTTTATTATTATTTTTTAAGAAAGAAACATACTCACCTTTATACTTATTTAAATTTCCAATAATTCGCATTAATGTTGTTTTTCCAATTCCATTTTCTCCAAGTAGTAGAACCTTTTCTCCTTTATTAATCTCAAAATTTAAATTCTCTAAAATAGTCTTTTCTTTTACACAATAAGATACATTTTTAAACGAAAATAATGGAGTTTTGCAGGTTATTTTATCAATATTAGGTTTTATAATATTGCTTAATTCACGTTTATTATATTCATCTTTTTTGTACTCTCTAACACTTTTCTCTTCAACTTTAAATAATTTTGTAACATAAGGCATTATTAAATCTAATCGATGTTCCGCGACAATAATAGTATATTTTTTCTTTGTAAGAGCCTGTAAAATTCTTACTAGTTCGATAGAAGATTCTTCATCTAGGTTTGCTAATGGCTCATCTAAAATTATTATCTTTTGGCCCATTAATAAGGTTGAGCCTGTTATTAGTTTCTGCTTTTGGCCTCCGGATAATTTTCTACATATCGCCTTTTTATCTAAATTAAACAATCCAGATATCAATGATATTTTTTGCTTGATCACATCGGGTTTTAAACCAATATTTTCTCCACCAAAAGCTAATTCGTCTTCAACATATTTTTCTATAATTTGATTATCTGCATTTTGTAAGACAATCCCAACTTTTTTACAAATTTCGTTCACTCTTTGATTTAAAATATTCTCATTGTCAATAAATATCTCGCCTTCAACCGTTCCATATATGAGGTTTGGAATAATTCCACTTAAAAGATAAATTAAAGTCGATTTACCTTCGCCGCTTCCCCCTGTTAATAATACAAATTCACCTTCATTAATTGTTATATTAATATCTTTTAAAATATAATCTTCGTTATATTTAAAAGAAAGATTGTTAACTTTAATCGCTTGTTTCATAAAATAACCACCACAACAATTAAACTAACAACCAAAAGAAAGAACAAAATATCAAAAAAGGTTAAATATTCTTTTTTATAAACGGTATAATTTTTACTTTTTAAATCAAAACCACGAGTTTCAATACTTAAAGATAAAGTATCACTAATATCAACTATTCTTGTGATAAAAGGTATCAAAAAAGCACGATATAAAACTTTAGGATTTAATAGAGTATAACTCCCTCTAGTTTTCATCGCTTCTTTCACGCGTTGTATTTCATTAACCAAGGTTGGCATAAAAGAAAAAGCAATTTGCATTCCAATTACTAAGCTTCTTGGTGCATGAAGTTGAGATAAATTTCTAGCTAACCTTTCAGCTCCAATACTCATGCCAGGAAGCATTCCAACTGTAAAAGCGCCAATACGATTCACCATAAACACACTTTGATCAACTCTTTTTGAGCTTAAATAAGTAAATAAAAAGAACAAACCGCCTAATACAATAAAAAAAGGTAAAACTTTTAAACATTTTCTATAATCTACAAAGAAAAAACAAAGAACATACACACCAATCAAAAAATAAGAACAAGAGTATGTTTGAGCAAAAACTAATCCAAAAATTACAATCGTTAAACCAATAATAATTGCGAATAAAGGATAAATTTTATTATATTGATACCTAAAAAAGTTTTTCACTTTTTAATTACTCCTGCTTTTTTAAGTTCTCTAGTAATAATCACACCAATGAAAGCTCCTAGTGCACAAAGAGCAATTACAGCGACACTCATCCCAATTGCTGTACCAACATCACTTCCTATAAACGCTGAAACTGCCTCCCCTTCTTCGCCAGTAAATGAATAGAAAAATTTATACCATAAATACAAAAAAGGAAGAGTTAAAGGCATATATATTGTTGAAGCAAAAAATGATGCCCAGTCACTTTTATAACCTCTAAAAATTAAAAGTGTTAAACCCTCAGAAATTAGAGCACATAGTAAAAGACAAAAGAACATTATAGTGTTCATAAATATCAAAACTATTCCGCTAAAGAAAGACATAAAAAGTAAAGAGCCAGGCTTTCTAACTTTCATCATGCCTATTGCAGGAAATAGAGAAAATTGTAGGCCTAAACATAACTCTATAATTCCGAAAAGAGGAACGTTAGCAACTAAAGGCATAAAAGCTCCACTAAGAAGCATGATGGCACTAATAATTGCTAAAAAGACAATGTCTTTTATTTTAAATCTTTTGAAAATCTTATCTTCTTCATTTTGATTATTTTCACTAATAGCCTTGCAATTCTTCACTTTTTTACTCTCGTTTTGAACGTTTTCGTTAGTGTTACAACTGCTTAGTTCATCAACGATTTCGTCAAAATTGTCTCTTTTTTCTTCCATCTACTTAACCTCCTTTAAAGTTCTATTTTCAAATCGATAAATACGATCTGCTATCGCCATTGTCGATTCTCTATGTGAAACAAGAATAATTGCATGATCTTTTTTTGCTTCTAAAATTGACTTTAATATTATTCCTTCGTTAATAGAATCCACGTTACTTGTAGGTTCATCTAAAAGAATTAAAGGGGTATTTTTAAGAAAAGCCCTTGCAAGACCTAGTCTTTGCTTTTCACCACTTGATAAATTGTCTCCCATGGTTTTAATTTCGCTTTTATAGCCATTTTTTAAACCTTGAATGAATGTATGTATGTTAGCCTTTCGAGTTGCATTTACAATTTCATTAAAAGAGGCATTTTCTTTTGCGAGTTTTAAATTTTCTAAAATGCTTTCATTGAATAAATATGTTGATTGTAAAACTAAACTTACATTGTCTTTTAATGAACTTGAGTCTATTTTGTCGATATCAATATCGTTATATAAAATCTCTCCTGAATCCTTTTTATAAAATCTTAATAAAAGATTTAATATTGTTGATTTGCCACTACCGCTAGGCCCAATAATCCCAACAATTTCACCTTTTTTAACTTCAAAATTAACATTTTTGAGTATTTCATCTCCGTCTTCAAATGAAAAAGATAAATTACTTACTTTTAAAGAATTAAATACAAATTCATTTTGCCCTTTTATATCTTCAACTAATGGTTTTTCTTCAAGCAAATTCAAAACACGATCACCGCTAGCAAATGTTTGAGTTAAATTACCTGGAAGATTAGAAATTGCTAAAATCGGTCCAAAACTTCCAAATATAGTAACAATTCCAACAATCATCATTCCTAAATCAATCTGATTTTGATAAAAAAGCACTAATCCAACAATTAAAGAAACGACAATAAATATTGCCACTGATAATTCGCTTGTCGCCACAACAAGAGCGTTCTTGCTTTTCATATTTTTAGTTATAGATAATAATTCTTCACTCTTTTCATTTACTTTATCTTCTCTATCTTTTTCCTTATTATGAAAAATGATTTCTTTAATTCCTTTTATAGAATCTAAAAAATATGAATTAAAAGAAGCAAAGTTCTTTCGATATTCAACACCACTTTTCTTTAAAATCTTCGAGTAAAATATAGGAAGAAGAATTCCAATAACAATAAAACCAATTAAGGCTACAAGTGCAAGAAACCAGCTTGATACAAAGCCCACAAATAAAAAGACACTTAATGAAACAAGCGTAGCTATACAAATTGGAGAAATCGTATGTGCATAAAAAACTTCTAAGGTTTCAATATCTGCCGTAAGAATCGCAATTAAATTGCCCTTTTGTTTGCTTTCTAATTTTGCAGGAGCTAAGTCTCTTAATTTACTAAAAATCTTACTTCTTAATATTTCTAATAGTTTAAAGGCAATATAGTGGTTTGAATACTGTTCAAAATACCTTAATATTCCTCTTAATACGCCAAAAACAATAACTAAAGTTATAATTAATTCATAACTTAAATAAACATTAGAACCTAAAAGTTTTGCTATACCTAAAGCGCCAAATATAGTTACACCCATTGAGGCAATAAATCCTAACGTGCCGTTAAGTATTGCTAATATCATCACCAAGGCAAACGGACCTAAAAGTTTAATAAGATTAAACATGATTACTAGGCCATTTCTTCTTAATTTATTTTGCATAATTTAAGCCCTCAGCAGTATTTTTATAACCTTCTTCTAATTCTTTTTGTCTAGAATAGAGAGTAAAATAAGCGCCTTTTTGCTCCATCAATTCTTGGTGATTACCACTTTCAAGGATTGACCCATTTTCTAGATAGTAAATTTTATCAGCCTTAACAACGTTTGCTAATCTATGAGAAATCAATATTACAGTATGATTACTTGCAATTTTTGAAATTCTACTCATGATAATTTCTTCGCTTTCAACATCAATATTTGAAGTCGCTTCATCAAAAATATATATTTCTTTTTCTTTAGTTAAATTTATAGCTAAAGCCAATCTTTGCCTCTCGCCTCCTGAAATATTAGTAGAATCTTCGTTAATGATAGTATTTATTCCTTCCTTTAAATTAAGAAGATTATCTAGTTTCATTTCTTTTAAAGCAGTAACAATTTCTTCATCACTAACATTTTCATCAGCTAATTTAAAATTTTCTCTTATAGAGGCATTAAATATATATGTATTTGAAGAGATAAATGCGATTTTAGAATAAAAAGACTCACGCGAGTAATTTTCTATATTCTTCTCTCCGATTAAAATTTCACTTTTTGTTATTCTATTTTGTCTTGAAATAAGACTTACAATAGTAGATTTTCCACTTCCTGATAAACCAACAATTGCAGTAAACTCTTTTGGTTTAAAATCCATCGAAATATCTTTCAAGGCATATTTATCACTATCTTCATACTTAAAATAAACGTTCTTTAACTTTATATTGCCATCACTTATTTTTTCATCTCCCCATTTTGGTTCCTTACTTTCTAAAAATGAGGCAATCTTTTTACCAGCGCTAACCCCATTCATTGCAACATGAAAAGCGCTACCTAAAGCTCTTAAAGGTAAGAAAAATTCAACAGCAATTAGTATAAGAAATAATGCAAAGAAAGGATTTAGCGTTTGATTAACGGCTTCAACAATTGTGATTGCAACCCCAACTCCTGCTCCTCCAAAAGCAACTAAATCCATAATAGTTGTACTAGCAAGTTGCATAACTAATACCTTCATTGTAATTTTTCTAAAATCTTCAGATTTTGCGTTCATTTTTTCTTGATAACGTGCATCTGCATTATAAACTTTTAACTCTTTAAGACCTTGAATGCAGTCCAAAAAGCTGTCGCCCATTGAAATATATTTTCCCCAATATTTGGCAAAAACTTTTTTGGCATATTTACTAACAGCAATTATTGATAAAGGGATCAATGGAACACAGCAAAGTAAAACAAGACTAACTTTCCATGAAATAAAAGAACTTAAGATAAAAAGCAAAATAGGAGCTATCATCGAATAAAAAAATTGAGGTAAATATGTGGAATAATATAAATCAAGTTGTTCGATTCCTTCGAGGCAAACCTGAGTTAAGCCAGCAATTTTAATATCGCCTTGGCTTCTAGTTCCTAAAGTTAATATTTTTCTATAAGCTTTCTCTCTTATCTCTTTTTTAACCTTTCTACCAAGTTTATCTTTTAGTTTATTAGTAATAAATGTAGTAAGAAATCTTCCACTTATTGCTACAAGAAATCCTAATCCAATATATAGATAATAAATTGGGTCAAGATTTTTAAAAGCAACAAATAAAGAAACACAAATTAAAGATGTAATCGAAATATTGAAAAGCAAACCTAAAATCATTAATAAAACAACAATCACAATATATTTTTTGTTGCTACCAATAAGTTTAAATAGTTCTTTATCTATCATACTTAAATAACTTTTCCTTTCTTTTTTAGCTTTTTCTTTTCTTTTTTAGTTTCTAAGACATGACTAATCGCAATTAATGGATGATCCAATAGCATTCTTGGTCCACTATAACGCATAACTTCTCTAATCTTTGTTTGCATATCCTTTTTATAGCAGTGTATTTTACAATTTGAGCAAAACGGCTTATTTTCTTTCCATGGACATAAACTTCTACGATACTTAACGTATTCGAGAAGTTCTAAGCACTCTTTACAGAGCTCACCTTTTCTTGTTTTATGAACTCCATGACAGTATTTTTCTATCATAAGAGTAACTACTTCTATTTCTTTTTCTTTTCCTAATTTCATACTTGTTAGTCTTTCCTAACTAAAAATAACTATATTTAAGTTAGTTAGCCTTGTCAAACTAATTTCTTTATTAAAAGAAAAATAGGCACAAAATATGCGCCTACCTTATATCAAGCTAATTAGATAATTTGCTTAAAAATATCTATTTGTTAATACATCTTTAATTATTGATTCGTAATTTCTAACACGCTCTTTTGTCATAAAATAAGCGGTTTTTGCAGTAATATTTTTGTTTTTTGCGATATTTTTTATATCAATAGTTTCTTCAGAGAATGCCAAAACCAAATAGTCATCTTTAAAAACTAAGACGAAACCATTTTTTAATTTGGCATCAATTTTATTAACAGTCTCAATCATTAAAGGCTTAACAAAGCGAAATCCAGCGTTCTTATCACTAGCATAAAAATTATACTTTTCATTCGCTCTTATATCTTCTGTTTCAAATTTATTTACATTTTTAAAAATTGAAGAGAAAGGCGTTAAAAACTTTTTACTTCTAATTTCAATAACATCATTTGCACTTTCTCTAAAATTAGTAAAAAGCATAATTGTTCCTTTAAATTTACTATTTATAATACTCTTGTCTTTAATCTTTTTTGCTCCAGTATATAAGCCTAAAAATGCTGTTCCCAATACTCCGAGTTCAGGAGATGCCATAATAAAACCCATGAGTTCTGTTAAATTTGAAGAACTTGTAACTTCAACTATTGATATATTTCTATCTTTTGCTGTCACTAAAATCTTTTCACCACTATTTAAAACATCAAAGGGACATATATCTAATTCTCTTAACAGGTTTGTACTAACCTTACTTAAAGGATCGTAAATTACTTTGCCATCAAAAGAAGAAACAATAGCCTGGTTAATTAAGTCTTGTTTAATTTCTTGATCTTTTTTCTTATCATTTTGTACAAAAAATAAGCATAAAAACCCTGAAACAAATATCATGCCACCAAAAGTAATCAAAACTACCATCTCTGTTTGGCCATTTAGCACTAAAAAAGTAATACCTAAAACAAGCATGATTAATCCTATAAGACTTATCCCAATAGTTAAACAAATAAAAAGTTTGGCCTTATTAGTAAATCTGTACTTATCAGGTAACTTTTCAATCTCTTTTTCGGTATAAATCTTATTCTTCTTCATATTTTTTAATTAAATCATCAATAACTTTGTTTATAGCAAAATATATATCAGAATATTTGCTAAACTTTTCATAAATTTTCTCATCATCCCTTTTAAGTAAATCACTAGGTGTGACATAAACATCTTTTACAAGTAAAAAAGCATTACTATCTTTGATAAGTAAAACAATCTTTAAATTCTTTTCTTTAAGTTTTAATAAATCTCTTTTTAAGTTATCGCTAATCAGTTCATAAAAACGTTCATTTTTTAAATAGACATCAAATTTTGATGTAAAATCATCTTTCTTATCAACTATATTATCTTTTGAATAAATCATTGAGTGAGAAACATCACTTGATTTGTCTCTTATATCAATAGGGTTAGATAAGTTTAAATTTACATTTTCAATAACAACGACTAAACCTTTAAAGTCTAAATCTAAATCAAGTTTTTTCTCGCCTAACACCGCTTGATTAGAAACTGTAAACATTTCATTAATAAAAGCTTTGTTTGTCTCTAAACTAGCTCCTCTTTGAACATTGATTAACTTAATATCACTGTTTCCAAGACGATACTTGTAATTATCAGGTCGCACTGTTTCTACACTAACGTTTATAACTTCATTTTCGGTTAAAAAATTCTTCATGATTTTATCATGAGTCAACTTCTCATATTTATTTTCACCAAAATTATCAGCTAGCAATCTATAAAGCATTTTTTCATAAATTTTTTTATTTAGATAGCGTCCTTTAAATGCAGTTATGAAAAGTATGATCCCAACTACAAAAAGTGGCGCACCAATATAAAGAAGAGCAGGAATTTCATCGATTTTAATTAAACCAATTAAAGATAAAACAAAGCCAGCAAAGCCTCCCATAAATCCAAACATTAAAAATAAAACGCTAAATTTAAAAATTAAGCGAGGTTTTGCAAGCTTTTTTTCTTCTTCAAGCGTAAATGGTACTGTCTTGTCTTTATTCATCTAAAGACATTTTATCATATTTTTAAAATTTCTATTGATATTTAATTTACTTAAATAACTAAAGTAATAGCTTCAACAAGAAACTTAATTGAGAGGCCTATAAAAATTAGCCCACTTATAAATGGTGCAAACTTTTCAACATAGGTTCCAATCTTTTTACCAAAGATAATAGTAATAAAAGATAACAAGAAAGTCACAACTCCAATAGTTGTAAAAACCATCATCGCATCAAATATCTCAGGTACTGAACCAATTAAAGAAAAGCCAACCGATAAAGCATCAATTGAGGTTGCAATTGTTTGCATAAAAATTTCAAGAGGTTTTACCTTTGCTTCCGTGTCACAAACTTCGCCTTCTGCGACTTGTTTCTTTCTTTCGCGATATTCTTTATACCCATCAATTATTGATTTAAGACCTAAAATTAACATAACCGCAAAAGCGATCCAAGGTATATAAATCTCAATATATTCATATACTGCATATCCTATAAAATACCCAATAACAGGCATCAAAAATTGGGCTAAACCAAAACAAAGTGCGATTATAACGCACTTTGAAATCCTAATTTTATGTTCTTTGATTCCATCACTAGCCCCTGCACACATTGCATCAGCAGCCATAGTAATTGATAAAATCAAACTTTCTAAAAAACTCATACAATTGATTTTATATAAATTGTATGGTTAGTTATAACTAAAATTAATAGGCTTTTGCAAAATAGACGACGTATTTTGCTTTTTTACCACAAACAGGGCAAACTTCGTCAAATGCAACTTGATCAAAAGGCATACAACGAGCAGTTGCATTAGTATCTTCTTTAATCTTGTTTTCGCAATCTTGGTTACCACACCACATCATTTTAGCGTAGCCACCTTTTGCAACCACTTCTTTAAGCTCATCATAAGTATGAACTTCTTTAATATTCTCTAAAAGATTGTGTAACGCTGCATTATACATTTCACTATGAACTTTATTAAATAATCCTTGAATTGTTTCAATAATGTTATCCAAAGAATATCTTGTTTTTGTTCCATCATTTCTTTTATGAATCATACATGAATTTTGTTCAAGATCTTTAGGACCAATTTCAAGTCTTAATGGAACGCCTTTCATTTCGTATTCAGCAAATTTCCAACCTGGAGTCTTATCACTTGCATCAAGTTTAACTCTAATGCCAGCATTTTCTAAAGTTTCTTTAACTTCTTTACATTTAGCAATAACTCCTGGTTCGTTCATCTTAATTGGGACTATTACAACTTGAATTGGAGCAACAAATGGAGGCAAAACAAGTCCATTATCATCACCATGAACCATAATCAAAGCGCCAATTAAACGAGTTGAAACGCCCCAACTTGTTTGAAATGGAGTCTTTATCTTTCCGTCTTTATCTAAATATTGAATTCCAAAAGCTTTAGCAAAACCATCACCAAAATAATGAGATGTCCCGCTTTGTAAGGCTTTGCCATCATGCATTAAGGCCTCAATTGAATAAGTCTCTAATGCACCTGCAAATTTTTCTTTTTCTGTTTTACGTCCTTTAACAAAAGGTATAGCTAATAAATCACGACCAAGTTTATCATAAATTTCAAGCATTCTAAGTGTTTCTTGTCTAGCTTCATGTTCACTAGCATGCATTGTATGACCTTCTTGCCATAAAAATTCCGCACCTCTTAAAAATGGTCTAGTAGTTTTTTCCCATCTAACAACAGAACACCATTGATTATAAAGCTTTGGTAAATCTCTATAACTTTTAATAATGTGTGAATAATGTTCGCAAAAAACACATTCACTTGTTGGTCTAATAATTAAAGGGTCTTGAATCTCTTGCCCTCCACCAATTGTAGCAACTAAAGTTTCAGGGGCAAATCCAGCGATATGGTCCTTTTCTTTTTGAAATAATGATTGAGAAATAACAAGAGGCATATAAATGTTTTCATGCCCAGTTTTCTTAAATTCCCCATCTAAATATTTTTGTATTTGTTCCCAAATTGCGTAACCATAAGGACGATAAATAATAAATCCTTTAACGTTACTATAATCCATTAATTCTGCTTTTTTGCAGACATCTGTATACCATTGAGCAAAATCTTCATCTCTACTTGTAATCGATTTATTTTTAATATCCATAAAATAAGTTGTCTCCTACTTCTTGTACATATTCGCTAACTTTTTACTTACTTTTTTCTTAATCGGTATGAGGACACTGCTTGGTTCATTTAATACGCTAGTTGCAAATGTATATACACCTTTTTTGACTAATAACTCAATTTCTTGCCAGCTGTGTGCACAATAACTAATAATTGGCTGATTAAATTTAGCCATTTTGTTATATAAAGCATATGTATCTTGAACCGATTTACTTTCAATTTTAAAGTTGCTCGGTAAGTGAGAATTAATTAAGAAACCATCAAAAATGGTATAAGTTTTTTCTCTTAATATATAATCTCCTAAATTAACATTGAGATAAATTTCATATCCTCTATCTTTTAAGATATTAATTTGATTCAAGAAGGTTTCTTTTATCGAATCACTTTCTTTATCGTTATCTATCGAAATTAAATCATTGTTATTAAGAATCAAAATTAAGTTTAAATTGTCTACACCACTCATGTGAGGGAAGTTTCTAATCATAAATTCAAGTTCATTGAATGAAATAAAATATGCTAGTTTTGTGGTGATATTTTCTTTTTCATCGTTAAATACAGGTATAACATCTCTAACAATGAGCGAATATAATTCTTTCGATAAATTATATTTAACAGCCGAAGCTTTTACTTCGTTAATATCTTTAAAAATACTTAATCGTGGTTCAATAAGTGCAATATAGCCAGGGTTCATAACACGAACATTGGCTATACGATATATAGGTAAGAAATTAACATTTAATAAATTTAGACGAATAATTTTTTGAACTTCAGTTTTATAAGAATCTTCAATATTAGCATTACTACCAAACTCATCTTTATAAACAAGATATTTTCTTTCGCCTTCTTTTGCTAAATGGTTAAGTCGATTCAAAATATCAACGCTTTTTAAGAAATCTTTATCAAGTTTATTAATTTGACCAGCACTAATTACATAATCGTAATAAGCAGTTAAGCCTTTGACTTCTAGTAAATAATCTATTCTTTTAAGTTTCTTTTTTGTATCGTTAGTAATACGACCAATAGTGCTAATATTTTTAGTTGAAATGCCTATATCACTATTTCTACAACTAATAATGACTAGCTCTAAAGCTTCATTATCACTAAATACATAATAATTTTGTTGCCCTTTTCCATTTATATTACGATGTTTACGATAAACAGCGTTTAAAAATTGATAACGGATTTCATATTCATTATGGGATGAAGGAATGTTGTTTTTCTTATAAAACTTAATGAAATACATTGCCCCATATTTAAATTTGTTTTGCATATAAAGATGATTGATATCTTTTATTGAATACAAATCATGGACAGAGTTTCCCACTTCATTATTATTTGTAATAGGTAAGTTATATAAGAAATGAGCATTAAAATATAAAACTTTTTTAGCCTTGTTTATTTTAGTGCAACAAAGCATAAGTTTAAATGTATGGCGGATAATGTCTTTCCTTTTTAAATCACATCTTGAATAATCAAAAAGGTGGACAGTATCTTCACTATCAGCAAGAATTTGCCCACTTAAAAGGTTTTTAACCCATTTATCAAAATTTGAAGAATCGTCTTTGAAAAAGCGTTTTATAAACTCCTCATAAGGGATATTATCCAAGTTTTCTAGTTTTTTAAAATTTATGATTTTTACACTCCTGTTTTGATAGTCAACTACAAGTGCATTTTCTGCGTTTAGTTCGTGTTTTACTTTCATTTCAAAGTTTTTACTTTTTAAGAAAGTTATTACATATAAAGCGACAGCAATAAAAATAAAGAAAACAATAATAGACCAAAAAATAATAGCAAATAAGTTGCCATCGCTGATTGGACTCAAAACATTCACAAAACAAGACGTTTTCATATACTTTAGTATTATATACTAAAGTAAATCAACTAAGTAGTTTAAAGATTTAAAAGTTTTCTAAAAGTCAATGAAATTTTATAAAAACCTGCAAATACTCGTTATTTTTATTAAAAAGTAATTTTTTAATATCTCATATTTAGAGGTTATTTTTTAATTTTTTGACTTATTTCAAAAAATTCATATATAAAAAAATATGAGGGCTAAAAATAGCCCTCATTTTTTTGTCAAATTGATTGATGAACCATTTTATTCAAATAGGATAGCGATATTTTGCGATAAATATCGCTTTTTTTCCTAATTTTTGGTTATTTTGCCTCTAAAGACCAAATATAGAATCTAATTAAATTGTGTAGTTATAGTCATCGCTAAAATCAATTGTAAATTGATTTTGAATGTTCCGCCATTTTCCTTCTCTTGGCGAATAATATTCAGTATATATTTCTTTCTTTTCTTCATTGACACGATATAAACAAATTATATCTAGTCCAATTCCTTCTCTATTGTATTGAGAAGCTTGAACATCAATTAAAAAATTATGAACTTTATTGTTGTTCTCTCCTTGAAGCATAGTGTAAACAATATCATCGCTATTAATGTGTCCACTTACTGTCATAAACATATTACTATGTTTCTTAACAAGTCCATTCCATAGCTCGATTCCGCTTGTTGCATTTGCTGAACTTGCAAATCCATAATTTGTAGGATCAGCTTTTACAGAAGAATCAGTAATTTGCCCATTAGCATCTAAAAAGTCATGAGTTAGAACAATAACTCTTCTATCTTGATATTGTGAACATAAATCACTTGCCCATCTGATAACTTCTGGACGTGGACCAAATTCAAGATTTAGAACAAGATATTTAACACCATCAACCTCATAAAGGTTGTATGTATTAGACATTGATCCTTCTTCGAAAGCGCCACCAAACCATGTATTTTGAGACCACATATCGTAAGGAAATGCATTATTAAAGTTTGTACTTGGCCTACCTTTGTCGCCGTTACTATTATTATCATAGTCATGGTTACCTTGAACAAAGGAAATAGGCACACCTTCGTCATAAAGTACTTGCATTGCATCAGCCGTCTTATTGTAAAGCTCTGGTCTATCACCAAAGTCGCTTAAATCACCAGTTTGCACACAAAAAGCAATCTTTTGACTATCTTTATTTGCAGCAATCCAATCAAACAAATTATAAACATCGTCAGGTCTATAATTAGTTATAGTTTGAACATCTGGAACGCCAACAATTGTATAGTCATAATCATTTGTTTGAGTGTAATCGACAAACTTTTCAAATGTACCTAAAATTGCATCGTTTCCGTTGCCACTTGTCTCTTTAGCAATGTTTTCTTTCCATTTAACGCCTAAGTTGTAATTTCCTAATAACGTTCCATTATTTGTATCAGTTATGTTTGCATTGTTCATATCTGATTTAATACGTTCTTGAGAAATTTCACCTGTATAACAAGTAACTTGCTTAATGTATCCATCAAATGGTGTCTTTTGGTTCATCCATTGAGAATAATCAACACCTATTCTTTGTGGCATTGAGCAAATTGCATCATCAATTAATGCATACTCACTTTCTTCAACAAATTTACCATCAATATATAAAGCAAATTTACTTTCTTTGCTGTTTTCTGGGTTTACTTTTCTAACTACAGCAATATGGTGCCATTTAGCATCGTCAAGCATCGTTTTGGTAAAAGTATGAGTATATAGTTTTTGATTCCAGGTCATTGATACTCTACCTAAAGCATCAAGAGAATAAGTAATTGAACCAGGCATGCCTCTATTATCGTTATAGTAGTTGCCTAAAATAGTTCCCCCGATACTATCTTGTGGTGCTAATATCCAAGCTTCAAAAGAATCTAATGATTTTTCAAATGGTTTAGAAATAGTGTATTCATACTTATCACTTATTGTATAAACATCTCTATCATCTGGCCTACATGTAGTAGTATCATCACCTGGATTATCTTCCAATGGCTGGGAGCAGCTGACTGCTCCCATAGCCACAATAGCCGTGAATAATAACACACATTTTTTTAATTTAGACATATCAATGTCCTCCTCGCTAAATCAAAATTTGATTAAATGTTTAAGTTTTGCAGGTTTTTTATTTTGAAGAAGGTATTAATCCTTGAGCTTCTGCATCTGCTAATGTTGTATATTTGAAGTTGCTCATCTTAGAGTCAGCATCACTTGATCTCCAGCCAAAGCCAGTACCTTGATAATCATTAGGATTATATTCTCTCGTTTTTTCTGAAGATGGATCAGGTAATGCGCTATCAAATACTTGTTCTCCATCTACATAGAGCACGAAGTGATCACCATAATCGACAACCATAAAGTGGAAATCTACATTTTCCTTAGCAGCAATTTTTGCTAATTTATCTTGAAAAGCTTGTGGGAAAGTCGTATTGTCAGGTTTACTGCCTTTGAGTTCTCCCCGGCTTCCATTTAAAACAGTTCCAACTTGTAATTTTCCTTGTGTAGTACCTATTTGGACGCTAACATAGTTGCAACCTTTTTCGTTACAATTTTCTGTGTCAGTTGCAAAGTCACCTCTCCATGCAATTCCGACTGCGCCTTTTGGATTAACTACGCTGATATCTGCTTCATAAACACCTTTGCATTCAGTGACATCATCATAGCCTTGTGTCATAACAGGGAAAGAAGAATTTCCAGTAAATGTTACTTCAGTCATTGACTCGTTTAGAGTGAATGGTTGAGTTAGATTGACTTCTTTTCTAAATACAGCAACAAAGTTTAAATCAGCTCCACCAACAGTATATTTACCAGTAACTTTTGCGCCATTTAAAGTCCAATGTAAGAATGGCCTTGCTTCACTAATGTCTTCAGGTTTAATTGAATCAAGATCAATTTCCTTACTATCATCTTCTGGCTTAAATGTAAGAGTTTTGAATGTTTCTCCATTTACTGTGAAAGTAACTGTTACTGCTTCGTTATATTTAGCATAAAGAGTTATATCTTCGGTAGGTTCAAACTTGGAAGGATCAACTTTCTTAGTTAAATTTTCATCCAAGTACCAGCCTTCCATACCAATACCACTCTTTGTAGTTGTTGGGAGTTCACCATAAACATAATTTTCTAATGGTTCAATTGGGTCTCCACATCTTGTATTGAATGTAATCTTGACGCCCTTCTTGTATAAGAAGTTACCAATTTTAGAAGTTTTAGCTCCACTACTAGCACGAACACCAAATTCTCTACCCTTAAACATGCTTGCATCATATTCAAGTCCTTCAGGATTACCTTCAGGATCTGGATTAGCAGTATCAAAGACTAAAATATCGTTAACATAGACTCTAAATCCTGTTCCATTATCTTTAACAGTCATATGGAAAGTTGCTGGATAAGTCTTATCATTCTTATATGCATTAAATGCTTTTTGATATTCTTCAGGTAAATTCTTAAATGGAGCTTTGCTACCTTTAATTTGTTTAAACGCGCCATCTACAACTGCACCAACTTGAATATAACCAGCTTTAGGATCAATTTGTGCAGCAACATAATTACTTCCTGCTTCATAGGATTTATCTTGGTTAGCAAAGTCGCCTCTCCAAGCAATACCAACAGCGCCACCATTTACATCTTTATCAAACTTGACATCTGCTTCGTAAATTCCAGCGCCATTTTCAGCAATTTCGCCATCATATAAGTCCCAGTTTACATTTCCTGTGATTTCGTAATATCCATCTTCGCCTACAGTATAGTTTTGATACTTAGGAACTTTTGAATAATCATAATCAGCAACAAATGTATATTCACCTTTTTCAAAAGTGAACAAACCACTTACTTTTTCTCCATCCAATGTCCAATTAGCAAATGGACAAACTGTATCTCTAAACATAGCAGGAGGTATTTCAGTTAATCCATCAGGTAATGGTAAGTTATCTAAATCAAGAGCTGGAGCATCACTTATTTTTACGCTTTGTTTAAATTCAGTGTATACTGGTTCTTCATTAGGCATTTCACCTGTAAAAAAAACCAGTGATAATTTTGAAAGTTAAATTAACTGTATCAATCCATTTAGCGTATATAGTTGTATTGCCATTTAAAGGTTCATCAGTATTAAATTCCGTTTTACAATCTAAATCTGTATACCATCCACCAAAAATAGCACCATCTTTTTTAGGTGTAGGAAGTGAATTTTCGCCATATACATAATCAAGTGTTGTGCTTTCACTTTCACCTAAACTTCCACCATTTGCATCAAGTGTAACTTGTGATGCTGGCGTATATTTAAAGTTACCAATCATTCCTTTACTGGCTGCTTTAGAAGCACGAACACCAAATCCAACGCCTGTAAATACACTTGGATCATATGTCGAACCACTTGGGGTTGCTTTTGGATCTGGATTTTCAACATCATATAGTAATACTCCATCAACCCAGACTTTAAAGCCAATACCATTATCTGCAATTTTCATATGGAAGGTTTCGGCCGATCCTGCTTTCATAGAAGCAATCTTATCTTGGAATTCTTGAGGTAATGTAGTTGGTTTACTACCTTTAAGTTGTTTAAAACCACTATTAACTTGGCAAACTTGTAAAGTGCCTATATCTAAACCTAATTGTACAGAAACATAATAGCTATTTGCTTCATAAGATTTATCTACATTATTAAATGTTCCTCTCCAAGCAACACCTATTGCTCCGCCTGTGATTCCAGAATTTTCTGGGAATTTAATGTCTGCTTCATAAACGCCACGTGGATCAGTTATTTCTCCATCGTATAAGTTCCGGTTAACATTACCAGTAACTTGATAGAAGCCATCACCCAAATCGGTTAGATTTTGTTCTTTTGGTAAACTTGATTCATCGTAAGTAGCATAAATATAATATTCAGCTTCACTTGCAACAAAGGTGTCAGGTACAGCTGTTGTTGTAATTGTTCCATCTCTATCACCAAAATAGAAATCAATAAATGGACAAGTATAACCTTTGACTATTTTGTCTTCCTCGTAACCTGGTAGTTCAGATTTTGTAACTGTGCTATCGAGTTCGACTAGATACTCTTCATAGTTTCCATCTGCTCCATAATAAACTGTAATAGTTGAGGCATCTACCCAACTAGCATATAAAGTAACATCTGCTGTTGGAGTATATGGAGAAGACACAGGAGTGCCACTTAAACCAGCATTATCGTACCATCCACCAAACATATAACCATCTTTTGTTGGTGTAGGAAGGTTTAAAGCGGTTCCTTTATAAGTCAACGTAGGCATTTCTGACCCACCATTGCTGTTTAACACAACTGTAAACGTCTGTTCATTTTGTCCTGGATTATCAACATCTGGTGTAGGTTCCTCACTTACACAGGAGGTTAGACCAAAAAGTACACCACATATTGATAACGAACTTAAAACAAATAAACTAACTTTCTTTTTTCGCATTATAATTATTCCTCCAATTTGTTTAGTTCATTTAATATATGTATTCACTAGAGACAGATACATCAGTGAAATAAACATCACTTAATCCAGCTCTAAATCCATAACTAGTTCCTAATATTGGATTATTATCTTTATATCCAAACATTAATTGATCATTAGCAAAGCAAAGAATTTTGGAGCCTTTTAAAACAACTTTTAATTTAACAGGGTCTCCGACTTTATACCCGGTAATTTTTGAACTAACTGCTAATTCATACCACATTCCATAATCAGTTTTACCTAAATAAGCTGTTCCGTCTTGGCTTAAAAAGTAAAAATAATAAGCAACGTTTCCTTCCCAAAAAGCATTCAAACCATTATCTTCACATTTAAATATAATTCCAGAATCGTTTGCTTTTGTTTGTGCAACTGTTGCTTCTATTGTTCCATAGGTAAAAGGTGTAGTTGTATCAACAGCTAAAGAACTTGGTTTAAAAGTTGATACCGTATATGTGTTTTCTGTTGCACCAGGAAGAACTTGTACTTCACCTGATTTGTTTTCTAAATTAGATGCTAAATCATAGGTGTATTTTGTTGAATCATCAAATGTAGGAATATCTAATTCAAGGTCATCATCTTCACAATAAGGTAGATCATCTTCATTGTTATTGTCACCATTTTCATTTGGATTATTGGATGAGCACCCACTAGCTCCTAAAACAAGTGCTAGTAATCCTATTATCATTAATTTTTTCATACAAAATAAACCTCCTTAAAATATTCTTTCCTCGGTTAATGTATCGAAAATATGTATTTTGTCTTTTTTGAAATAAACAGAAATCTGTTCGCCTTCTTTTAAAGGCTCATTTACTTCAAGTTTTGAGATGAAGTTTTGCCCACAGAAATCAAAATGGATGTAATATTCGCTACCTAAAAGTTCTCTTACATCTATAGTTGAGGTAAAGTGTGTTTCATTTGTTCCTATCTCAACATCTTCAGGTCTAATACCAAATAAAACCTCACTAGTACCTTTATGTTGAGTTTCTTTTAAGTCATTAATTGTTTTATTTAACTTTTGAATATTAGGATTTGTTTTACTGCTATGTAAGTAAAGATAGTCTCTAATAAAGTTTTTATAGACTAAATTAATGGCATCAAATTTATCTTCGTTTACTATTAATTCATCTAATTGTTGCAAGGTTTTCGAAATAAATTCGCTATTTTCAGTGTCATTTTTAGAAAGCAAATTTATATATTTTTTAGCATTTGTTACATAAACTAAATTCTTAGAATAATCTAAATGTTCAGCATCAAAATTGGTTTTATCTCCAAGTTCTAATTTGCTTGCAGCTTTAACTACTTCTTCAAAATCACCATCTAATTTTTTAAGCTCTTTATATGAGTGAGATCTCATAAATCTATCAAGATACAAATCTTTGTAGTTATTAACTTTCTCCTCTTGTTTAGCTATTTCGTTAACATAGAAATCATCTAAAAATTTATTAAAATCATTGCCTAATTCAATTTCATAACCATTATCAAAACATAACTTATTATTAACAAGTTTAACTTTAATAATGTTCATTGCAGGGCTTCCAATAAATGTCGCGACAAAAATATTCTTTGGACGGGAATATATTTCTTCAGGCGTTCCAATTTGTTGGACATACCCTTTATTCATAACAACTATTCTTGTTGCCATTGTCATAGCTTCTGTTTGATCATGGGTAACATAAATTGTTGTTGTATCTAATGCCTTATGAAGTTTAACAATCTCACTTCTCATTTGAACACGAAGTTTGGCATCAAGATTTGATAAAGGTTCATCCATTAAGAAGACTTTTGCATCTCTAACAATTGCTCTTCCTAAAGCAACTCTTTGACATTGCCCACCACTTAATGCATTTGGCTTTCTATTTAAATAATCTGTAATTTGAAGGATTTTTGCAGCGTTTAAGACTCTTTTTTCGATCTCATCTTTCTTTACATGATTAACTTTTAAAGCAAAAGCCATGTTCTCATAAACGGTCATATGAGGATAAAGAGCATATGATTGGAAAACCATGCCAATATTTCTTTCTTTTGGTGGAAGTTGATTTGCATAAACCCCATCAATATATAAATCGCCACTTGTGATTTCTTCAAGACCAGCAATCATTCTTAAAGTTGTTGATTTTCCACATCCACTAGGACCAACAAGAACAATAAACTCATGTTTTTTGATATCAAGATTAAAATCAAAGACAGCTTGAATATGGTTGTCATAGATCTTGTTGATATGCTTTAAAGAGATGAAAGCGCCTGAATTATCAACCTTTTCTTCTTTGTTTCTTATCTTTTCTTCAGCAAGAACTTTCTTATGAAATTTCTCTCTATCTTTTTGAATAATTCTTTGCTCTTTTTCAGACTTTATCTTACTTAAAATCTTATTTTTAATATCTTGGAAATTCATAAATCAAACGACTATTTATTTGTTTTAAATTCTTAAATCATTGAGGTTGATAATCGTATTTCCTTACACAATAAGAAAGATTATTATCTTCATCTAATGTGTAATAGAAAACTGACCAAAGTCTATCAACTGAACCAAATGTTGGAGCTTTTGTATTACCAAACGCTTTTACTTCAAGAGGATTACCATCCTTGTCTTTTGCAGTTAAAGCAGGAATTTCGTTATATTCTTCTTCAGAGTGGAAAGTCCAATAATCTTTAGCACGAATTGTTTCAAGATCTTCTTCAGGAAGCATCGTACCAATTGGATTTCTTCCTTCAAAAGTTACTCCAGTTGAATTAGCATATTGATTTAAAGTTTCAATCTTTAAATTATCAATATATATTGTGCTTTCTTCTGCATCATCGTCATTGTAATAACCACAAACTAAAGCAAGCTTAACATTAGATCTAGCAATTTCTGAGCTAACAACAAATTGATAAGTTTCCCATTGTGTTGAAGTTTTTTGTGACCAACCATTTTCACTAATTGTATCAACAACAGTGTAAGGAGAATCTTTCATTTCAAGAGTTATACCAATATTTCTACTTGTTGTGCTTTTTGCATCAAAAGTAACTAAATATGTAACATTTTCTTTAGTACTTAAGCCTTTAAATTCAACTTGGTTGTCATACCAAAATTTCCCAGGATTATCGACTGTGATTCTTAAGCAACCATCATGTTCATTTCTATCTCCAGCAATTGTACAACTAGCGCCATTTGCACTATTTTTCCAAATGGTGACATCATTTCCTATTCTCCCATTGTCAAAGGTACCATTTTCAATATAGCAACCTGCTTGAACAACAACTCTTCTTTGAAGTGTACCATTATGAGCAGCATCCATTGCTGTATCGCCATTATAAGCTTGAAGTGTAACTGTAGTTGATCCAGCTCTTTCAATATTTACTCTATTGCTCGTAGGAGAAATCTTAACTGTTAATTCAGTTCCATCTTTTCCTTTAGCACTAATTCCTTCAACTACTAAAGCATCAATATCAACATTACTTCCTTGATCTACTGTAATTGTAGATGGCGTTCCACTCCAAACAACATCAACTTGAGGAGCTTCAACTGGTTTATTGTCATCATCATCAATATTAGGAGTATCCCCCCCACCACAACTTGTTAAAGCAAGAGGAGTTCCTAAAATCATTAAAGAAGATAAAACAAGTAATAAAGTTTTTTTCATTTTGATTGCCTCCAAAGAAACTTATTTATTTTGTTATCTATATTCTAGTTTTCAAAAATTCACTTTCGTATGTGTAGACTGCACATAATTTTCTTTAACTTTCAAATAAAGTAAAAAATATGATGCATTATAAAAATCTCTTACATCTAAAGAGGTTAATTCAACAAATTTTTCTAACCTTTGATTAAAGGTATTACGATGTATAAAAAGTGATTTTGAAGTTAAAATAGCATTTTGATTTGCCTCTAAATACATCTTGCAAGTGTCAATTAAATAAGGAGGAACGTTTTCAAATTCTTTCAGGAGTAGTTTATTAAAAGACGTCTCTCCATTAAGATTAAAAGTTAAAAGTAATTCATATAAACTCATCGCTTGATTTTTAAAGAAGTTAAATGATTCTTTTAAAAGAGTAAAATATCCTTTATCAACTTTATGGCAAATTAAAACATTTATATCGATATTTAAATCTAGATTTATGTTCTTAATAACGTTATCTAGCGTAAGATACAAATCTTTATTTGAAACAAAAAAACCGCAAAAATCACCAATAAAAGTAATTTCTACTTTCTCTTTACTAAGTTCATTAAAGATATGAGAAAGGAAATCCTTTTCAAAATTTTGTTTTGTATAAAAGAGATAGTATCTACTCATGATTTTCTTCTTCTAAAGATGAAAAATCTCTTATCTTTTTATAGCTCAGATATATAGTCCCACTCATTAATTCATCTAACAATCGTTTATCTTTATTACCGATTCCAACAATGATATTAATAACAAGTATTACCATCGAAATAAGCATTAAATAGAAATTGATAACATCAAAAGATCCGATGCTAAATAGAACATAGTTGTTACCAGCGTTTCCTATTGTAAAGAAACTAACTATTAAATTAATCCAATAGGTATCAAAGAAAAACAGAATGTTTTTAAGCAGAACTCGAAGTAAGGATAACTTTTTATCTTTATAATCAAATGGTGCAATTTTACTAGAAAGATTACCTAATGTACGATGGTGTTTCTTGTCTATAAAGGGCACAATAATCTCTAAAATTAGAAAAGAAATAGCAAATGATGTAGCATTAATTGCAACACTTATACCAACTAATTTTTGATAATTTGTTTGATAAACATCGTATCTTTCTTTAAAAGGAGCATAATTCATAAAGTAAGTTAATGAATTATTTAATGTTTCATCAAAAAAATCATAGAGATTGTTATAAACTGTTTCTCCATTTAGATTGCTTTTATCAGTGAATAAATAAGAATATAAATCTTTAGCGTAATTAATGTTTAAATAATAAAAGCCGTCATCATCTAAAGAAAAATAGTTCTCGTTAACGTTTTTGAGAATGTTCTCATTAAAATAATCTTGTGGATTAATAGTTACTTCAGGTAAACCTTGATTAGGGTTATTAGGAATAAACTCAACATAAAAATAGGCAAGATAATCATTGTCTAAAGAAGAGACTTTAGTATTTTTAGGTATATATTGATATCTATTTTCGCCTAATAAAGCTCCATCATTTATATCGTCACATCTTAATAAATGACGATATAAATATTTTTGAAACTGAGTTTCTTGGCTAATTGGTTCATCTTGCTTTACTTCATTTAAGTTATATAAGTCAATTAATCTAGCATCACTTTCTAAAGAATAAAGTTCATCAACATTTTGATTAACTGTTGTTGTATCTTCTTTATAAAAAGATGTATTTTTAACAATTGCAATTCCTACAAAATTAACAACAACAGTTAATATTAAAATGTATAGTGCATCGAAGAAATAAGCACCAATTTTTTTAAAAATCTCTGCAAAACCCCATTCTTTAGAAAATTTCATATTATAAAGTCTTGATTATTAAGTTTTTATAAGTTACTGCTGCACCATCGGTATAAAGACCAACATATCCTCTTGTATTACCAAGTGGGGAGATATAAGAACAAGCAAATTCATCATTAACATAGAAGGTAATTTCTTTGCCTATTTTTGTAACTCTAAGCTTGATATCTTTTCCACTATCTAAAGATCCATCATCTCTATAGTTAGATGCTACAGATGATATTGAGTGGTTGTAATTAGTTTCGTTAATGCCTATATCGATATTATTTACAAAACAATAATAACCTTGTATTGAGTTTGAATCATCCCAAATTGAGAAGGAAGCGTTTTTACCAGCAACAACAATTCCTGCTGTTTCAGTAATTAGTTCACCTTCAAAATTTAGCGTAACTTCTACATCAACATCTCCTAATGTTTCATCGCCAAAATAAACAAGTTGACGTGTACCAGCTAAAGCATAATGCCCACCATTTTTAATCTTCCAAGTGTTTACATAAGTTGCGCCTGTATCAATATAATCACTTAAATCGTTAGCATAAGTTGTTACTAAGTTGCTAGTGTTATAAAAATCTGCATACAAGAATTCAACTTCATCACCAACACTATAAAAAGATATATTGTTTACGCCTTTACTTACTTTAATGTTTCCGACTTCAACATAAAATTCAGCAACTTCAGTACTAGAATAGTTAGGAATAGTGTATTCAACGATATCACCATCATTAACTCTTATACCTATTTTCTTACCTAAACTACTTCTAGGAACTCTTAATGAAAAACCTTTAACCCCATCTTCATTAAAATACATTTCATAAGTTGCTCTATCACCTTCGGATTTTAAATCCATGTAATAACTTCCAATAACTGCATTATCTTCATAAAGATCAGATTCACTCGAAGTTTTTTCAACAAGTTTAAGACCACTTTCGTTTAATTTAGATTTTTCTTCATTATATGCAGCTGCATTGATTGAATCTTGATAGATATGATTGTTTTCACTTGAGCCTTCAGCGTAGTTAGAAAAACCAGTGAAACCAATAGTAAAGGAAGTTGAATCGTTATATCCGACTTTCCCACCTTTAAAAGTTGCTTCATAATCGTTCACAAGAAGCATTGAATCAAAATTTACATCGAAGGAACCATCTTTATATGAAAGTCTTAATGTATGTAATTTTGAATAATCATAGGTATTTGCAAGCTTTTTCGTTAAAACAGTTGTTTCTTGCCCGCCTGTTACAGTTTTAACATTAATCTCATTGTTATCAAAAGTAGCATATGAATAATTATTGCTATCTTGATAACCAAACACCATTTTTGCACCTGTTCCAGTAACATTATATTCAACTGTAAATGTGTCACTTGTCTTTTCGTTTGTTAATTTAAACCCATCTTCTTCAGTTAAACCTTCTCCATTATATGAAGAGAAAGTAGGAAGTTCAGGATTAATATTATTTTCAAGTTCAGGATGATCAACACTCATTAATGTTCCATTAAAGTTTAATTTTGCAATGTTATAACCTCTAATAGGTCCGCCACTGCTTCTTAAGTTATGATAAGCGATATAGTAAGAATCCATATTTGGACCTAAAACTGTTGAGGAGTGGCCTAAGCCTTGACAGGAATCACTTGTATTTAAAAGGATATTATCTTCTTTAGTAAATGCGCTTGGTTTATAAAAGTCATCACTTGTGCACACTGAATAACCAACTCTATAAGCAGGACTTGCAACGTTAGTTCCTGTATAGGTCATGTAGTAAATCCCATCTCTATCAAGTAAATAAGGACCTTCTGTCCATGAACCCATGGTTGTGTTATCAAATCTTGTACTATTATCAGTAAAGCCAGACATATCATCATTGAGTTCATTACCGACAATACCCGAAGAATTAGCTTTTAAAAGATAAACGTGTTCATCATTGCTATAAAAGAAGCTACCATCAATGTTTGTATCTAATGTATCAGTATAAGTTACAAATGGACCTTCTGGTTTATCGCTTTTAAGCAAAATGTGGCCTCTTCCTGCAGGAGAAAGAATCATATAGAAAGTACCATTCTTATACATTACTTCAGGCGCATATGCACTTAATGTTGCTTCATCGTTACTTACATAACCATAAGGCAAGCCTTCACCTGTAATTGGTTCATAATGTACTAAATCAGTTGATTTATAACCTCTTACACCAATATTTCCATCTTTTGTTGAAACATAAAGATAATAAGTACCATTCCATCTATAAACAAATGGATCACCAATTCCATATTCTGCCCATTGATTCTCTATTTGTTCATCTGAGAAATCGTTTGTATAGAAATCATCATCACTTAAAGTTTCTGTTTCTTTTAGAACAGGATCATCATCTTTTAAATCACTAATTGTTCCATTTAAACCAGAAGTTATTTCAGTATTATTTTCAGAACCAGTGCAGCTAACCATTCCTAAACTAGTTACTGCACTTAATAAACCTAATAAGATTAATTTATTTTTCTTCATAAGAATTTCCTCACTTAGAATAAGTTACTATCATCAATAATGTCTCCATATTGATCAATTCTTAAATAACGTGATGCGTTTTCAGTAAATCTATCAACTCTATAGGTGTATGGACACCAATCACCTTTTCCTCCATTTAAGTTGTAGTTAAATACACCACAGGAGAAACCGATTTCAGCAGTTGAATCAATTCCAAATAGAGAGTATGGCACAAATATTGAAACACAGTTAGCACTATTTTTAGTTAATGTCACGCCTTTAGGTATGTAATCAAATTCCTCGTAACCGCCACCGTCCTCATATCTTCTACCTTTGCTCTTAAACGCGCCATCTCCTCCAAGTTGGAAGAAGAATGTCTTATCATCACGATATGCTCCAGTAACATCGCCATAAGCATCTGTTCCAAAACGAGCTTTGTCGCCTGTATCAAAATAGAACTCTAAGTTTTCAACATCCTTTAAGTTGTCATCAAATGTGCCATTAGTTTTGGTTACTTTAAGAGTAATTCCACTTTCTAAATCTCTTGATAATTGCATAGAGAGTAAAGACGATGTTGTTGTATTATCGCTCTTTCCTCCAACTTCACCTAAGCTTGCATAACTTAGTGGATCTTTGCTAATAGTATTATTAACATCAACTCTTACATATTGACTTGGGTCAGTAGGCATGATTTCTTTGTTCTCAAATAAATCATGATCAAATCTCCAAACATTTGTGGTTCCATCACTTGTAGTTAAAGTGTAAGAAACACCAACTGTTGCATTAGAACGAATATTTAAAATTTCATTTGGAATTTGCAAAGTTATTTGCCCATTTATATAGGTAACTAATATTTTACTTATCATATCATTAAGATAGTTTTTACTGTTTCCATCTTCTTGATAATTAGCTAAGCTTTCTACTTCACCTTTTCCGTTAAATACAACTTCAAATGTTTTTTCATTTCTCTTAGTAAGCAAGGAAGAATTTGTATCAATATAAATTGCTGCTTTATCATTCATGAAATCAAAGTCATAGTTAAACTTAAAGAAGATACTATTAGAATCATCACGAGTAATTGATGCTTTAAATTCACCATCACTAAGTTTAATGCTACCTAAATCAGCGTAGTTGAATGGATCAACATCTCCACCAATATTATTTGTACCAGAATACAATGTATTATCTGTTCCAACTCTGACATACGTTGTTGGATTATTTGGATTAACTTCATTATTATCAAAAGTTAGATATTGTGCATCACTTTCTCCAGCATCTTTATAATCTAAAGCAAGGCCTATGACTTCAAGAGGTTCAACATTTAAAGCACTATATTTAACATTTAAATAGATTTGTCTTCTATCACTGCTTAAAGAATAAGAGTAATCACCATTTTTAACAGGAGAAGCTCCACTACCTTGAGTTTGAGCTTTCATAATGGCTCCACTTGCAAGATTAAAACCAAACACATAATCATTTACATTACTTGGAGTTACTCCAGTAGCTTTAGCATCAATATAAAGATTTACATTGCCAAGTAAGTTAGTTGTAGCTTTAGATTTATCAATTACAAAGCGGAAATCATTCATGCCTTTTGTAACTGATAAAGTTAATCCATTAGTCATAGATAAAGTTGAAGCTGTTTTATAAAGTTCAACTGTGCCAACATTTGTCGTGCCGTTTTGAACAAAAAGATTAGAATCTACAACGTACTCGTTTGTTTCATAGCCATCTTTTGTAACAGTAAGTGTTGCACTTGTCGAAAAAGATGTTTTGAGTGAAAATTTACCATTTTCATCAGTTGTTGCGCTTACTCCATTAAATGAAACTGTTGCGCCGCTTATTAAACCATCTTTAACGTTTTCAATAGTTCCACTAAATGTTGTATTAATAGTTTCATCGGTTTTAATTAATGTAACGTTTGTTTCATAATCTGTATTTGTTCCTACATCCGTATTAGAGAAGGTCACAGTTTTTGAGAAATATCCATCTTTTTCAAACATTAATGAATTTGTGTTAAATAAAGGGACACTAGAGAAACGATACGAACCATTACTATCTGAAGTTGTTTCGCTTCCATTTAACTTAACTTTAACGTCCATTAACACATTTCCAGCACTATCTTTGATAACACCAAAAACGTTTTTAACTTCAGGAACGTCATCTCTCGAATAGAATTCATTTCCTAGCCACACTGCATACTGGTTAATATCTTGTGGGTTTATAGATACACCATTAAAAGTAAGTCCATACCAAAAATAATCTTTATTAACTTGAGAGCCAAAATCAACCTTATCAACTCTACCTAAAGCAACACCAATTGGATCATTTTTTGCTACACCCAATTCCTTATAAGGAATCATGACTTCTAGTTCCCATCCTTCATCTTCATCACTATCATCGTTAATTGTGCCGTGAATTACGTTTTCATATTGAACTAGACCCATCCAGTTGCCCCATTGTTGACCACTACCTTGCATAATTCTAGTTTTGTTGTGAATTCCAAAATTAAGTTGGAAGTCGTCAGTTTGAGGTTTATTTCCACCATCATTCTTTGTATCTAGATAAAGTTCACAAGAGTCAGAATGAGTAACATCGTCTCCCGCATTATTTCCATCTGTTAATAAGTTCTTATCTTTAACTTCAAAAAAGACATAAAGACCACTATTACCACGATAGAAAGTAGCTTTCATCTCATTATCTGATCCCTTATTAATATAAAGAGGTTCAGATCCATAAAGGTCATAAGCTTCATCCTTAATTCCATCCACTGCAAGTTCAGGAGCTTCAAAGTTTCCTGGATAATCAAATGGATTATGCTTATCTAATAAGTCATCTAACTCATTTCCACCACCTTGATTATTCTCGTTATTATTTCCACAAGATGACAAACCACAAGCTGTTAATAAAAATAAACTAGATATCAATAAAAGATTCTTTTTCATAACAAATTCCTCGTTATAAGTAAAACATCGATTAACGCGCTGGTATCTTGAGAAGATTTCGTAGCAGCGACGATTATATAAATAATTCCAAATAGGACTAATGCTACTACAAGCACTATCCACAGAATTAATACCAATTTACTTTTGAAATTCATAAATTTTCCTCAACAAAATTAAAACTTTTGAATTTAATTAAAGATTCACTAGATTTATATAAGCCAACTCTTCCATAAGTTGTCATATACGGAATTATCGTTTCAATTTTTAATTCATCGTTTAAGTAAACCTTAATTAGATTGTCTTTAGTAGTTAGTTTTATCTTGTTATTCTTTTCAAGTTTAATTGGAACATCATAAATTCGTTTTTCACCATAATTGAAGTAAGAAACAACTAGTAAATTAGAGATGATACCAACAAAGATTGCTTTAATTGAAAAACGTGCTTGATAGATTCCATCACTATAATCACTAGCTTCAAATAACACTCCAAATTTTTGATATAAGTGTTCTTTATCAACCTCAAAAGAAAATTCAATTTCTTTAGTTAAAACGTCACGATCATTTAAATAATATTTATCAAGATACTTTTTAGATTTTAACGTATTAACCGCTTTATATTTATTTAACTTTTGTAATCTTAAATAAATATAGGAAAATTCTCCTTCAAGTAAATTTAAAGTTAAAGTATCGTTATCATTTAAATAAATATAGGTTAAAACTCTTTCATTAAAGTCATACTCGCTTTTTTCTTTATCGTGACTTACGACTTTTCCATTTATTTCTACTTTAAAATCTGAACTGTTTTCAACTAAAGCAGTTAATAAATATTTTCCTTTTTCATTATTTAACTTAATAGAAATAGGTTCATTTACTTTTAAAAATCCTGCAAAGGTTTCATATTTTTCTAAAAATATTCTATTTTCATTACCTTCTAGGAAGATGATTCCTGGAGCAATTGTTCTTTCTTCACTTGTTGAATCATTAAAGGCATTATGAGATATTGCATTAAATCTTAGCCCATCAACATCTTCAATTAAATAACCTTTTTTACTTGGATTAAGTGTTAGACTGACTCTAGCAATAAATGCTCCATCAATATAGATTTCTAAAGTACTATCTTTATAGATTACTCTAATCGTGTGAGAGCAATTTTCTTTAAACATGTTTTTATAAGAAAATAATTCTTTTTCTTCGTTTCCTTTTTTCTCAACAATAGAGATAGTTCCATTAATTGTTAGATAAGTGTAATTATTCTCATCAATATAACTTAAAACAATCTTGTTTTTAAAAGAAACGAAAGCTTCTAAAGTGAACTTATCAAATTTTTTAGGATAGAAATAAAAATTGCTCTTTTTAGTAAGCTTACTTACACCATAACTTTCATAATCTGGTTTAGAAGGTGAATCAACACTAAAACAAGACGCATTAGCACACATTAATGATCCATTAAAATTTAATCTATCAATCATCAGTTTACGTGGTTGATGAACGCCTTTTTTATTAATATCTAATGAATGATAAACAATGTAATAGTTATCTAAATTTGGACCTAACACAGTAGAAGAGTGTCCAAAACGACGATATTTTCCTTCAGTTGAAATTAATATTGAATTGTTAAATCCATCGATAAAGTTCTTATTAAAATCTTTAGAATAGGAATAATTAACTCTATAACCAGTACTTGCAACATCGTTCCCAGTGTAAGTTAAGAAATAGAAACCATCGTTATAAAACATTCCAGGGCCTTCAGTCCGTCCATTCATTCTCGCATCTAAATTGACTCTCCCACTTGTTTCACCTTTTTCATTAATATTTAAAAAAGATATTCCATAGTGATTAGCTCTTAATAGATATAAATTGTCATTTTTATCTAAAAAGAATGAGCCGTCTATCATGTTTTTGATATTGTCACTAACTCTTGTAAAAGGTCCTAATGGCGATGAAGCTTTATATAAATAATGGCCATTACCACCAGGAGAAGTAATTAAATAAAAAGTTCCATCTTTATATATCACTTCAGGAGCAAAAGCATCATGAAGCACATCATCTTTTGCAACACTTCCAGCAAAGGTAAAATGAACTAAATCTTTAGATGTATAACAAAAGATTTCATTTGTTGTATTATCGCCACTTGGGTAAAGATAATATGTTCCATCAAATCTTAAAACAAATGGATCACCAAATTTATTGTAAACAGCATTTTTAACTTTTAGTGGATTTGAATACATATGAATCACCCCTTAATTCCACTATTTGCATTCATATTTATGAACATCTTTCTACAAAGTATAAAGATGATAATTGTAGGAATTGAGCTTAAAAAGGAACTAGCAAAAAGTAAAGGTAAATCTGAATTATCAGTGCCACTTGTTAAAAGTTGAATAGCTACTTGAAGTGTCCAACTATCTGGACTTGTTAGATAAATAGATGGTGCAAAGTAGTCATTCCAAATACCAACAAACCAAAAGATTATTTGAGCAGCTATTGCTGGACGTGCTAAAGGTAAACCAATTGACCAATAAATTCTAAACCATGAACATCCTTCAACTTTTGCTTCTTCAATAATTGCATCATTAATTGCTGTTTGCATTGCGGTAATTAAGAAGAATGTCATTGAAATATTTCCAAATAAACCCGGAACAATAAGTGGCAATAAGTTCATAAACCAATTATCACTTGCAACCCATCCCATACTCATAAAAGTACGATATTGAGGCAACATAACCGCTGCATAAGGAATCATCATCGATGTCATTAAGATAATAAGAATTGTTTTCTTAAATCTAAAATTCATCTTTGCAAAAGCAAATGCACATAACGTTGAGAAGAAAGTTCCTACAGTAATAACTAAAACCTCAATAATTAGAGTGTTTTTCATACTATTGAAAAAATTTAACTTTTCAGCAGTAAAAGCTTCAGTAAATATTCCCCAATTAGGATCTGTCGGGAAGAAAGTCATAGGAACACGAACTGCTTCTAAAGGCGTTTTAAGCGCACTTAAAAACATCCATAAATAAGGGAAAACCATTATAAAAGCACCAAAAACAACAATAAGAGTGCAAATTATAAACCAAACTTTCCCACCATATTTTTCTGCCAAATATTTCTTTCTAGAAAAGTTAGGCATATTTGAAGGCATCTGATTATTTTTATTTTCTAATATCTCTTTAACCATATTTTTACCTAACCTTCTTAAACATTTTATTTCTCGAAAATTGAATAATGCTTAAAGCAATGATAATAAGTGCTAAAAATACACTGGCTGCTGAGGCTAAACCATAGTCAGCATTATCGCCAATTCCATAAGTCCAAATATAGTAAACTATTGTTCGCCCACCGCTAACACCTTGTGCAAGAATTTGTGAATCTGCATAGGATTGAAGTCCGCCAATAATTCCTGTAACAAGAACATAAAAAGTTGTTGGATTAGACATAGGAATTGTAATGTTTACTAATTGTTGCCGTTTAGACGCACCCATTACATCGGCCGCTTCATAATATTCATTAGGAATATTATTTAAACCTGACAAATATAAGATCATAGTTGCTCCGATAGATGCCCATACATTTTTGATAATTATAGCTATCTTGACTAATCCGCCATCATCTTCAGATATCCAATAAAGATTAATTCCTAAAACTTCGTTTAAAATACCAAAGTCGCCTTTAAAAATGTAATTAAAGATGACGTTTATTGCAACTGCACTTGTAACAGCTGGTAAGTAATAAAGTAAACTTAATAGCATCGAGCCATGAGCCAATTTTTTTAGATACACAGCTAAAAGTAAACCAAGCGTCACTCCAATAGGAATACTTGCAAGTAAAATGACTGTATTTATGCAAGCATCAATAAATTTAGGATCTTGAAACAAATCTACAAAGTTATCGAAACCAACCCATTTACTAATACCGAGAATTGGATTGAAGTTTGTAAAAGCATAATAGAAGCTATAGCCAATTGAAGCTAAGCTAAAAATCAAAAAGCCAATAATTGGAACAAGAACAAATAAATAAGCAGTAAACTCTTCTCTTTGTCTTAAAGAAATCTTCTTTCTACTAAAATCTTTGCAAAACTCAACTATTTTATTTTGTTTCATAAAATATTAAAAGAATTCGTAGGCATCATCCAAATCTTTTTGAAAGGTTGCATCATAATGACTTGCCCATTTTTGTGCTGTTTCTTTGCCAGTCCAAACATCATTCAAACTATCAAGCAAGTTGTCATAAGGTGCAGATGATGGGCAGAAATATGCAGCACGGTTATTGCCACCAATCTCTGGGTTATCTCCACTTACTATATCTACAAAAAGTTGTTTATTAGCTGGTCTTTGCTTTGCAGTATCATCTACTCCAACATTATTAACAAAATCGCTTTTTGCCATTTCTTCAATATTAGGCATAGCTTGACCGAGTTCATAATTCATCCTATTACTTTCTTCGCTTAATGAAAGGAACTTAATAAAGTCTAAAGATGCTGCTTTGTTTCTAGACTTTGCAGAAACGCAATAAGCAACACTACCTACCCAAGCAGTTGATTTTGCATCAGCTCCATCACCTTTTGCAACAGGAATAACATCAAAATCGAAATCAAGATTCCAGAAGCTTGTCATATCCCATGGACCCATATTCGTAAAAACACAGTTCCCACTTTGAAACCTAACAAATCCATTAGTTGAAGTTTGTTCTGCTGCCGAAGGCATAGCTTTGTATTTCAAATTTAAATCTGCAATAAATTGAATTGCGTTATAAAAATTAGGATCTGAAACATTAGAAGTACGTTTATCATCACCTTTATAGAAATCACTATTATTAGAATATACAGCAGGCATAATTTCATAGCTGCTTACTGCATATTTTTTAGTATCTGGTGAAATTTTATCAAGTTCTGTTTGAATTGCAGCACAATATTCACTAAATTCGGTAAATGTCATTGGCTTAGTTGTGCTTGGTAAAGAAAGCTTTCCACCACTAGATTCAATGCATTGTTCTAATAAATCTTTATTATATACAAGAGTATAAGGACCTAAATCCTTAGGTAAGCCATAAAGGTCTCCACTTCCTAAAGTTAAAGAATTTCTATCGAATCTATACATATCAACAGCTTTGTCCCAAATAGGTTCAAGTTCATTTTCACTGACGGATAGTTTACTTGTGGAATCATCCAGTCTCATTAATCTTCCACTTGCTGCCCATGTATAGAAAGCATAATCTGGCATATAGAAAACATCAGGTAAGTTTTCCGCTCTATTTTGTAACGTAACTAAATAGTTACTAGAATCTGTCGCACTATAAGTTACATGTATATCCTTATCGTTATGCTCGTTATAATAATTAACTAATTGCTTAAAATTAGCTTGCTCTTCATTACTTCCCCACCCAAAGAAAGATATATTAGCACCTTCACCTGTTAAATCATCATCTTGATCTGGTGTTGGATCGCCACCCTGATTTCCACAACTTGCTAAACTTAATAAAGTTATTGGTAAAGCTATTAATAAGGCTAATTTTCTTTTCATTTATTGATATACCTCCATTAAGGTTGATTTTATTATAAGGCAATCATTTTTAGTCGTTTATGCAATTTTTCGCTGTCTATGTTATTTTTCTTTTTGTGATTTTTAAGTCTTAAAACAAAATTCTTGAAAGCGCTTTCATAATTTAACCTTTTATATATATAAATAGTATAGAACTATGATATGTTTTTTTAAATTTAATATATGATTTTTTTATATTTAAAAATTCGCATATATAAAATAAAAATATATAATAGTAACTGTAAAGTATGGATTTTAAATTACATTACGCAGGAAGCAAGATTATTGAACAGGGAGATTTCTCAATAGTTAGGCCAGAGGGGAGTCCTCGTTACATTCTATTTCATTTTTACAGTACTGTAAAAATAACTATAAATAGCAAGGTTTTTGATGCAACGCCGGGGTCTTGCATTTTGTATTCTCCTAAAACTCCTCAACTTTTTGAAAGCGACACGATGCGAATCAATCACGACTACATTGACTTTGAGTGTTTTGATAATTCTTTATTCGAAGAATTAAAAATTCCTCAAAATTCAATTATGCAACCTACAAATTCTAAAGTTTTAGGTGATTTATTTAAAGAGATATATGACTACTATCGTAATCCAATTAAATTAGAATCAGTAATGGATTATAAAATGCTTGGTCTATTCATTAAACTAAGTAGTTTAATCCATCATAAAAAACTCGGTTCAAATACTAACTATACTAATGATATTAAAGATAAATTTGAGCAAATTAGGTATGATATGTATCAAGATCCTTCTCATCTTACAGTTCAAGAACTTGCTAAAAAAGCAAACTTTTCTTTAAGTTACTTTAATATTCTTTATAAGCAGTTCTTCTTTGTTAATCCAATCAAAGATTTAGATAATGCTCGTTTAAATTTAGTTAAGAAACTTCTTTTAGATGGAGTTAAATCAACTGAAATCATTAAGATATTAGGTTTTTCTACTGAAGAATATTTCTATTCATGGTTTAAAAAACATACAGGAAAAACAACAAATCAATACGTAAATAATCCAGAGGCATAATATGAAACACACACTTTCTTATCATAAAAATCATCCTAATCCACAAGTCTATCGTTCTTCATATGAACTATTAAATGGTAAATGGGAATTTGCTTTTGACTTTTTTGATGAAGGAATGATTGAAAAGTGGTACCAATCTTTTCCAAAAGAAGGCACTATTATAGTTCCATACCCATATCAAATAGAAGCTTCAGGAATCAATAATAAAAAACATTGTGACGTCATTTGGTATCACAAAACTATAAAGCTAGAAAAAGTTATGCCACATCTTCTTCTTCATTTTCTAGGTGTTGATTATGAGTGTAACTTATTTATTAATGGGAAATATGTTGCAAATCATAAAGGTGCTTATGATTCATTTAATGTAGATATTGCTCCTTATGTTGCAGTTGGTGATAACAATATAACTTTAAGGATTGTTGACAAACAAAACGTAGATCAAATTAGAGGAAAACAAACTTGGAAGAAATATCCATTTGAATGTTTTTATGAAGAGACAAGCGGAATTTGGAAAGATGTTTATCTAGAATCATTTAATGACTTCTATATTAAAAATTTCAAATTTTACCCTAGCTTTAAAGAGAATTTAGTTAAACTTGATGTTTTATTGAATAATTTCTCAGCCAATAAATCGCTCAACTTAAATGTAAAAATATTGTTTGATGGAAAAGAAATATTTAACAATGATTTCAGCCTTAAAGATACGTCTTCATCTTTAACTTTAAACTTAAGCCATGAAGATATTCACCCATGGTCAACATATTCTCCTTCTTTATATGATGTTGTTTTGACCCTTAGTGTTGATAACAAAAGCTCAGACGTAGTTACAACTTATTTTGGTTTTAACGAAATTAATATTAAAAATAGGCATGTATATCTGAACGATATAGATACTTACTTTAAATTGGTTCTTGATCAAGGATACTTTTCAAAAACATATTACACAGGAAGCGAAGACGAGTTCATTAATGACTTAACATTAATTAAAGAATGTGGTTTTAATGGATTAAGAAAACACCAAAAAATAGAATCTCCACTCTTTTATTATTATTGTGATGTATTAGGCTTATTGCTTTGGCAAGAAATGCCTTCTCCTCACGCTTATTCATATGAAATGATTACAAATGCAAAAAGAGAGCTTATTAATCAAATTGATGACCACTTTAACTCGCCTTCTATAGTTGCGTATGTAATATTTAATGAATCTTGGGGAGTTAATGAAATAGCAAGAGATAAAGAAGAGGCAAGCGAAGTTACTTCTTTATATAAACTAGTTAAGAATCATATAAAAGGTTCTCGCTTAGTTATTTCTAATGATGGATGGGAACATACAACAAGCGACATAATATCTTTCCATAATTATGAAGAAACATATGATAAAATCTATAATCTATATAAAGAAAGTATCAATTTGATAAATAAAAAGGATTACACAAAAGTAAAAGCAAACGAAACAAAACTTATGTTTGCTACAGAATTTGAAGTTAATCAAGATGCACCACTTATGCTTACTGAGTTTGGTGGAATCGCTTACGATAAAGACAAGAACAAAGGTTGGGGTTATGGCAATAGCGTTCTTAATGAAGAAGAATATCTTAAAAAGTTATCTTCTCTAATGGATGCTATATATGATCTAAAAGAAATTAGAGGTTATTGCTTAACTCAACTTACAGATGTTGAGCAAGAAGTAAATGGCTTATTTAATTTTAATAGAAAGCCAAAAGCAGATATAAATAAAATAAAAGAATTAAACGCCAAGTTTCATTAAGCTTCATACTTAAAGATTTTTCGTTTTCGCATAATTTTGACCAAAAAGATTTTTCGTTTTCGAATAATTTTGACAAAAAAGATTTTTCGTTTTCGCATAATAATAAGCAAAAAGATTTTTCATTTTCGTATTTTTTAGATATAATTTAAGAGGTAAGAATCTTAGAAAAAGGAACTATTAAATGCTGTTTAAACGAAAAATATATAAACAAATTTTGAATTGGAAGAAAGAATCTAATGGTACTACAGCTCTTTTAATAGAAGGAGCTAGACGTGTAGGAAAATCCACTATAGTTACAGAGTTTGCAAAAAGCGAATATCAATCTTTTATATTGGTAGATTTTGATAAAGAAGGAGATGATTTAAAAGAAATCTTTTCACATGGCTTCGGAAACTTAGATTCTTTTTTTATGAGTTTAAGTGCTTACTATAATGTTCCTCTATATAAAAGAAAATCATTAATCATATTTGATGAGATTCAAAAGTTCCCTCGTGCTCATGAAGGAATTAAATATCTTGTACAAGATGGAAGATATGATTTCATAGAAACAGGTTCTTTGATTACGCTAAAGCTATTAACAAAAGAAATAACTTTACCTAGTGAAGTTGAAAATATCTACATGTATCCAATGGATTTTGAAGAATTCCTATGGGCATTAAATGACAATATAACGATTCCTACAATAAAACAGCACTTCGATAGTAAAATACCACTTGGTCAAGGATTACATCATAAAATCCTTACTCAATATAGAACATATATAGCCGTTGGAGGTTTACCTCAAGCTATAGACCAATACATAAAAGACAAAACTAATCTATTAAAGGTTGATGCAATAAAAAGAAGAATTTTAGATTTATATACTTCTGACCTTAAAAAATATGATCTTGAATGTAAGACAATTACTAGTGAAGTTTTTTCAAAAATTCCTTCTTTTCTGACAAATAAAAATGGTTTAGTTACTTTTGCTGATTTTAATAAAAATTATCGTTACCAAAATCTAGTGTCTACAATTGATGGAATAAAGAAATCGATGGTGGCAATTATTTGTGAAAATGTAAGCGAACCATCAATCGGCCTTTCCTTAAATGCTTTACCAAACGAGATGAAAATCTACCAAGCAGACACTGGTCTTTTAATTACTCAAATATTGTCTAATAACAAAGAAGCAAACAAAAATATTTATAAGAAATTAATTATCGATAGGTTGTCACTTAATAATGGGATGATATTTGAAAATGCAGTTGCACAAGCTTTAGTTGCAAGTGGTCACAACTTATACTTCCATAAATTTAAAGAAAATAAAGGAGATTGCACTAATAATTATGAAATAGATTTTCTTATCGAAAGAAAAGGTAAAATTGTACCAATAGAGGTTAAATCATCTTCTTACAGAAATCATAGATCATTAGATAAATTTATAGAAAAGTATAAAGGTATAAAAGCAAATGAATCTTATGTTATTTATGCTAAAGATCTTTATGTTGAAGGTAATGTAACTTATATTCCTATTTACATGACGATGTTTTTGTAAAAATTTAGTAAGCAACATAGTAATAAAGCAGCAAAAAATTATAATTGAACCATGTTATAATAATTAAAGATTTTTAAAATTTTGAAAAGCGCCCAAAAATTTAAAAAACCTTGCAAAACTCCATTAAATTTTCTTAAAAAGTAATTTTTAAGTACTTATTTAGTATATATTAAGTATCAAAAAATGAAATTTATAAGCACTTATCTTTATTAATTTTTATGAAAAACTCATTGTTTGTTTTTGTTAAAAAGTGTTCTTTATTCCTTTTTATGCTTCGTCAAAAAACAATATTTAATAGAAATGAATTAATCTTAAATGTATAATTGAAAAGCAACGGAGAAATACCCAAGCGGCTGAAGGGATCAGTTTCGAAAACTGAAAGTAGGTTAACGCCTAGCGCGAGTTCGAATCTCGCTTTCTCCGCCAAATAAGTAGAATAAAAGGCGCTCATAGTTGAGCGCCTTTAATTTTAAATTTTTATGTTAATTTACAATAGTTTATTTGCCCATGAGTTCTTCATCAATTGCTTTAGCAGCATGTTTACCAGCACCCATTGCAAGAATAACAGTTGCAGCTCCAGTAACAGCATCACCACCAGCATAGACGTGATCTCTAGAAGTTAAACCAGATTCGCCTTTTGTAATAATACATCCATGTGGGTTTGTTTCTAATCCCTCAGTTGTATGTTTAATTAATGGATTTGGAGTTGTTCCGATTGCATCAATAACACAATCAACTTCAATTTCTCTATATTCACCGGTTCCAACTGGTCTTCTTCTACCACTTGCATCTGGTTCTCCTAAAACCATTTTCTCGACTTTCATCTTAGAAACTAAACCAGTTTCTTTATCTCCAATAAGTTCAACAGGATTATTTAAAAGTTGGAAGTCAACGCCTTCTTCCATAGCATGTTCAACTTCTTCTTTTCTTGCTGGAAGTTCTTCAAGACTTCTACGATAAACAATATAAACGTGTTCAGCACCAAGTCTTAATGCGCATCTTGCTGCATCCATTGCAACGTTACCACCACCAACAACAGCAACATTTTTAGCATGTTCAATTGGTGTATCGCTATCATCACGATATGCTTTCATTAAGTTTGTTCTTGTTAAATATTCATTTGCTGAGTAAACACCTTTAAGGTTTTCGCCTGGAATTCCTAAGAATCTTGGTAAGCCAGCACCACTACCAATAAATACAGCTTCAAAATGATATTCTTTTAAAAGTTCATCAATAGTAATGACTCTTCCGATGACCATATTTGTTTCAACTTTAACGCCTAAAGCCTTAAGACCATCAACTTCTTTTTGAACGATTGATTTTGGTAATCTGAATTCAGGAATACCATAAACTAAAACGCCACCAGCTAAATGTAATGCTTCAAAAACAGTAACATCGTAACCTTTTTTAGCAAGATCGCCAGCACAGGTAAGGCCAGATGGGCCAGAACCAATGACAGCAACTTTATGTCCGTTAGAGACTGGTTTTTTAATTTCACCTTTGAAGTTAGCATTGTGCCAATCTGCAACGAATCTTTCAAGACGGCCAATTGCAACAGGTTCACTTCCTGGTCTTAACCCTCTTGTACATTTCATTTCACATTGTGTTTCTTGAGGACAAACTCTACCACAAACTGCAGGTAAAGAACTTGATTCAGAAATAATCTCGTATGCTCTTTCAAAATTTCCTAAAGCAACTTCGTGAATGAAATCAGGAATATTAATATTTACAGGACAATGGGCAACACATGGTTTATTTGGACATCCTAAACATCTTTTTGCCTCATCGATTGCCATTTCTGCAGTATATCCTTCAGCAACTTCTTTAAAGTTGTGTGCTCTTACTTTTGGATCTTGAGATGGCATTGGATTTTTCTTAGGAGCCATGTTTGGCTTATATTCTTTATACATAATTATTTAGCCTCCTTTTTGAAAAGATTGCACTTTGCTTCTTCGTAAGCTTTCTTTTCAAATGCTTTATACATAGTGCCTCTTTGCATTGCTTCATCAAAATCAACTTTATAAGCATCAAAATCAGGACCATCAACGCAAGCAAATTTAGTCTCACCACCAACAGTAAGTCTGCAGCAACCACACATACCTGTTCCATCAATCATAATTGGGTTCATTGAGCAAACACATTCTGGAACGCCATATTTTCTACAGCATTCAGTGACAAATTTCATCATAATAACAGGTCCAATACAAATTACTTTGTCGAACTTTGTTCCTTCAGAAAGTAATTTTTCAAGAGGTACAACAACATTTCCCTTGTTTCCGTTACTTCCATCATCTGTCATTTCAATATATTTGTCTGGAGCAGCAGCAGAAAATTCATCATGTAAGATGATTAAATCTTTATTTCTAAATCCAGCAATTGCTGTAACATCTTTTCCTTCATCGTGGAAAGCTTTAGCAATTGGATAAGCGATAGCTGTTCCTAAACCACCACCAACAACACAAACTTTTTCTCCAGTTAATTCGGTTGGTCTACCAAGTGGTCCAACAAAATCGTGTAAGCAATCGCCAACTTCTAATTGGTTTAATTTAAACGTGGAAGCACCAACTATTTGGAAAATAATAGTAACAGTTCCTTTTTCTCTATCATATCCGCCAACAGTTAAAGGTATTCTTTCTCCCATTTCATCAACTCTTAAGATGACAAATTGTCCTGGTTGTGCTTTTTTTGCAACAGCTGGAGCTTCGATCTCAAGTAAGGTTTCAGTAGGATTGAATACATGCTTTCTAACAATCTTATACATAATCCTTATTTCTCCTTTTTACGTTAAAAGTATAGTATTTTAGTCGTTAAAAATAAATATTTTAAAAGTAAAAAATTAATGTTTTTTATATATTTTTAATTAAATTTAAAGACCTTTATTTACTTATCATTTATTGCTTCAATAGGTTTCTTTCTTGAAATAAAATAGGTTGGTAATAAAGTGGCTATAACTGAACTAACTAGACAAAGAGCAATTAAAATACAAATTTCTAAATACCCGAAAATAAAAATACTACCAGAAATATTTAATATCGAGGATAAATACATATTTAGGCATAAAATTGCGATAGATGTTACTATCACACTTAAAACAAAATTCGAAATCGCAACCACAAATCCTTCAACAAAGAAGATCTTGAATACATCCGAGTTTCTTGCTCCAAGTGATTTTAAAATACCAATTTCTTTTTTCTTATTAACAATTGAAGCTGAAATGAAATTCATAAAAATCAACAATGAGAAAATACATAAGCCTGCGCCTACAATTATGAAAATATTCTTAAGTAAATTAAACAAACCATCATATTTATTTAAATCACGCATTGCACTGTTAACTAAAGAAAAGCGTTCATTAATCTCTTGATTGTAAGAATCTTCAATCAACAATTTGAGAGAATTCTTATCATTTATTTGAGCATAAACACATTCAAAATTTCTTTCTTCCGGAATTACAAACGTATCGAAGAAATCATCAGAGACAATTACTCCCTTTTCGTTCTCATTATCTAAATAATAGCCAACTAAAGTTAATGTATCTGGCACTTCAACATTGCTGTGATTTTTTTGTGCAGATATATTAATCACTATGCTTTCATCCATACCGTAATTAGAAATTAAATAGTTATTGAAATCCTCTAATAAATCTGAATAAGTCAAACCACCAAACAAATTTCTAGTTCCGCTGCTACCTAAATAATCTAGAATTTCCTCTTTGACTCTCCCATCAAATTTATTTATATCTATACTTCCAAAGTCTGCAACAAAAACATAGTATGCATATCTTTTCATGTCATCATCAATAGCGCCTTCATATTCAATAAATGAGTTCCCATTTTTAATCTTATAAAAATCAATGCAAAATTCTTCAAAAAGACTTCCAGTAGGCAAGTTCTCAGTAGCGTATGTAAAAATATATGAATTTATGCCTTGTTCCTTAAAATCTGATAAATCCGAAAAACTAATTGATTCTAAGTGTTTAATCCATGCATTGTTATTATCTAGTTGGTAAGAAAAAATTGTTCTCGTTTTATCTTTATCTTTCAATGGCAAATTTTCATCAAATTTCGCGTACATATATTTAAACGAAATTGGCAAAACAATTTCGCCTTGATCAATTGATTGTTTTTGATTATCAAAAAAATGGATTATTTCTTTGCTTTTAGAACTAGAAGCAAAAGAATAAATTCCAATTTTGTTTTCATTATCTTCATCGTCTAATTGAATAGTAAAGCCGCTTACATCACCATTAAATCCATAATAGTCTAAATATTGTTCATATAATTGCTTTGAAACAAATATGCTATTTGCATATGTATTACTTATCAAATCATGGTATGAGTTTAGCATGCTCGACAATTCAAAGTCTTCCTCAATTAGTGCCATTTGCTCAGATGTTAAGTTAAAGACATCATTTATTAGTTCAGGATATTTAGTAGTGACATTAGTATTAATAATTCCACAAATTCTATAAAAATCCCCGTCAAAATCAACTAATTTATTTAAAACATCTGATGGTTTGTTAATCGACTCGCTCTTTAATACTGCTTCTTCGTACTCTTCATTATATGTTATAATTCCAACTTTTTTAAAATACTCAAACTCATAGTCAGTGATGGCAATTTCATTACTTTCGCTTGGGTATTTGCCTGCCAAAATAGAAAAGTCTAACTCAGATAGTTTTTCATTGCTCACATAAACAAAACCATTAAAGGAGCGTGTTCCAGGTAACTCATTTAATAGCAAATTCTGATTTAAAAAACGATCAAAAGAAAAAACTGCATCACTATCAATCCCAAAATCATTATTTAACCTATCTATATCAGAATTATTAAGGTCAGAATAAATATAGGAGTCAAAGCTATTTATTTCCTTATCTATTTGAAAGTAACTAATATTGTCTGAAACTATATTATTATAAACAATATCTATTTTATTAAAATTGGCTATAGCACTAGAAAAACTAAAAAGCGAAAACGATAAAAAAGAAAGAAGAACAGTAAATGCAAGTCTAATAGGTTTAGCTTTAAAAGAAGTTATGCCAATTTTAATTGCTTTTGTTAAAGGCAATTTAGATTTAATAAATTGTAAAACCTTGCCTGTATTTGTCTCGTTTTTTTCAAGTACCTCTTCACCGTTTTCCTCTTCAATCTTTTCTTCCTTGATTACTACACCTTTCTCAGTAAGAACAAGCTCTTTATCTTTAAATTGCTCCTTTAATTTAAGAATATCTTCAATATTAAAAGATTCTCCTTTTGATAATAAAACTTTTTCTTTTTTATTAGGTTCGAATATTTCTTTTATTTCTCCAAAACTTAATTCAATAATTTTGTCACCATATAAATTTGCAAATTCAATATTATGGGAGGCAACAATTATTAATTTCTCTTTACTTAAATCTTTAAGTATTTGGAAAATTTGTTTCCCAGTTTCGTTATCTAAAGATCCACTAGGTTCATCGGCTAAAATTATATTAGTATTTTTAACTAAGGCTCTAGCAATGGCTACTCTTTGCTTTTGTCCGCCTGATAATTCGTTTGGTTTTCTATTTGAATAGTTTTCTAGATCTACTTTTTTTAATAAACTTTCTATTTCCTCATCACTAATTTTTTTGTTTTGTAATTCTAGTGGTAAAGATATATTTTCTTTAATATTAAATTCATTGAGAAGATTAAATTCTTGAAAAACAAAGGCAAGACAAGTATTTCTATAAGAATCCAACTGAGGCTCTTTTAAATTTTTAATGCTCTGGCCATTCACAATTATATCGCCATCATCAAAAGAATCTAACGCGCCTATTAAATTTAAAAGTGTAGATTTTCCAGAACCGGATTTCCCAACAATAAAAATTAGTCCCTTCTCTGGAAAGTTTAAAGAAATGTGTTTTAATGCCTGAACATCATTCCCCTTCTTTACTTTATAAATTTTTGTTAAATTCTTAATCTCAATCATAAATTATTTTAATCAGCTGGCCAAATATACCCACAAGGGCAAAACGCACAACCCCATTTTGTATAATAATAATTATCAGAATGCACATGCCCAGTCCAATTTATAATATCAACAGTATGCGGCGAATTATTGGTGTTGAACATATTTGTGTCAGTAGTAGACCAAGGGGTTCTTCTCACGGTTCCCCATCCATCATAAAGATATATATAGTTATCATCATACCCGTAAGCAACTGTAGCATGGCCCTGGGCTCCAACAAAAATTGGTCTATCATTGTTTACAGCATCTCTAATACTATTACTTGCTGCATTAGTCATTGCATCGCCATAATTCCCTTCAACCCATTTTTCAGTAAAAGCAATGCCTCTCGATCTGACATATTTATAAATCAAATCCTTTTCGCTATATATGTTCATGCTAATAGCACTATTAGCTATATCATTATTTACTAAAAAATCTTCAAGATAATTATAAAAATTCTGATCTGTGCCTGGCGAATCAACTGAATCGCGGCCTATTGCTTCATAAAAATTAGTTGTAACGTCGTATATTTCAGCAATTATATTATCGTTTTGGAATGTATCGTAATAACTAAGCAATATTTGTGCAGCAACCAAACCACAAGTTCCATCAGTATTATTTCCATGTAAACCCCTTAAATGCTCAAAATAAAAACTATTTTTGATTAAAACAGCATTATCACCATAGTCATCAAATAAATAATATTTTCCTGATTCTTCTGAGAGGTCTTGAGCAAACGTCTCAACTTGATTCTTATCAAGAACACTCGAATAATTTAAATCATAAATTGATGTTTCGTTAGCATATAAATAGTGTGTTTCTTCTTCGCTTGTATTGAGATAAATTATAAATTCATCTAAATAATTATTATAGGGAGAAAACCCTGTCTTATTTTCAACAATTAAATCATCTTCTTTATCATATATAACATATTCATTTTCAAATTGAAGCAATTCAAACTTATTCGCACCTTCAATAGAATATATGTCAACATTATAAAGCAGTTCATCAAATGCCCCTTCATCATTAAGGATAATACCTGTCAAATCTGAAATTTTCTCCATATCATTTTGAGTAAAAAGAAAATTGTCAAAACGATTATAGCCTAAACATGCCGCTATAGTATTCAAGCCAATTAAAATATTATTCATGAATTTTCCCTCCAGTTGATTTTATTATATCAAGAATCAATATTTTAAACTGTAAAAAATGTGAAGTTGCCAATTTATTTTCGCCTAGTTCATACAATAAAAAAACACAAAAAAAGATTAAACAAGTTTTTCTAAAGAACAATGAATGTTAAATTATCCTTTTAATCCTCTTGCTTGTCTATCCATGTCTTCAACAACGATATCATAAATTTCACCAAGGCTAGCGCAGTATTCCAAAACTTTCCATGGTTCATTGGTGTGATAGTGAATTTTAATTAAAGTATCATCACCAACCGCAAGCAAACAATCACCTTTAAAATGAGTGTTAAAATATTCGTTAATTGCTTCTTCGCTTAAGTTTTTACCTTCAATTAATAATTGTGTGTCATATCTAAATTCAATCATTTCTATACCTCCAATATCTTGAATTTTAATAAAAAACCTTGCAGAAACCCGTTTTTATTCTACTTTTCTATTTTCATATAAAGAACAATTTAATAAACTAACAGTTTCCATATTTAAATCTTCAAAAGCTGAATTTAAAAACATTACAATCGCACTTTCGCTTCTTCTTGATATATTTAAAACGCGAGCAATTTTCTCGTTTCCACTATCGTCTTTTACTAAAACTATATTTCCAACTTTTATAGTTCTTTTTGCCATATTTAAATTTTATAACAATTTTTATTATTTAAATAGTTAAGAAAAAAATCCAAACAAAAAGTGTCAGAAATAAATCCGACACTTCAATTATTAACAATAAATCTTATTAGAATTTATATGGTTTATTGTAGTAGCAGCATTCAAAGAGATCTGCCATCTTTTCATCATCGATTGGGTTTGGGTTGCTTCCTGTACAAGCATCACCAACTGCGTTGTGAGCAATTGTTTTAAGTTTTTCTTTAAATTCTTTTTCTTTAACACCGAATTCTTGCATTGATTGAGGAATACCTAATAAATGATTTAATTCGTGTAATCTGTTGATTAAACCTTGTGTTTGTTCTCTTGCAGTTTCGCCTTCAATACCTAATGTTTGAGCGATTTGAGCATATCTATCTCTTGCTCTTTCATTATTTGCATTGTATTCGATAACGTGTGGGAGATACATTGCATTAGCACATCCGTGTGGAATATGACCAGTTGAGAAAGCAGCACCAGTCTTGTGAGCCATACTGTGGACGATACCAAGTAAAGCATTTGAGAAAGCCATACCAGCTAAGCATTGAGCATAGTGCATATCTTCTCTACCTTTTCCATTTGGATTGTTGTATGAATCAACTAATGATGTGTTGATCATTTTAATAGCTTTAAGTGCTAATGGATCAGTGAATGGTGTAGCAAGTGTTGAGACATAAGCTTCGATAGCATGTGTCATAGCATCCATACCAGTGAAAGCGACTTGTTTTTGTGGTAAGCCTCTAACGATATCTGGATCAACGATTGCGACATCTGGTGTAATTTCAAAATCTGCTAAAGGATATTTAATACCTTTTGCATAATCAGTAATAACAGAGAAAGCTGTAACTTCGGTTGCAGTTCCACTGGTTGATGGAATAGCACAGAATCTTGCTTTTTCTCTTAAATGTGGGAATGAGAATGGTGTGCAAAGAGTTTCAAATGTGGTATCTGGATGTTCATAGAAAGCCCACATAGCTTTTGCAGCATCAATTGGGGAACCTCCACCAATAGCAACGATCCAATCTGGTTGGAATTTTCTCATTGCTTCTGCACCCTTCATAACTGTTTCGATTGATGGATCTGGTTCAACACCTTCAAATGTTTCAACTTCAAATCCGGCTTCTTTTAAATAATTTACTGTTTTGTCTAAGAAGCCACTTGCTTTCATAGAGTGACCGCCAGTAACGACGATAGCTTTTTTACCTTTTAAAGATTTTAATTCTGCTAAGGAACCGCATCCATAGTAGACATCTCTTGGTAATGTAAATCTTGCCATAATATCCTCCTATATACCTATCGGCTTCTTTATTTTACCAAAGTTAGATATCTTTGTTAATAAATTACAAGCAAATAAAAATGGTATTTTTTACCAAATACCACTCTATTTATATTTTATAAATAAAATATAATTTATAACCCTAAAGGTTTGACATCATAATTAAACAAGACTCGATTTATCTTAAAAACATCATAATCTTTTTTATCTAAATAATAAGCAGTAACAAGTCCTGTCATATCATCTTTAATTGAATCAAATCCAATAGAATTAACTATTCTAATAAATTCTTCTTTATTAGCTTCAAGTCCAACCGATAGAGCAAAACAAATATTCTTTGTAGGTAAAATATTTTGTAAGGTTAATATTTTTTCTAAATCTTCAGGAGTGAAATTGCTCTTATAAGCTAAATCTTCATCACTGATGTTCTTTTCTTTTTGAATTTCACGGATTACATTAACAAAGCTTTCGTTGCTTTTATTAATCGTTTTTAAACCAACGTTAGCGTTTGTCTTAAAATTATTCAATATAAATTTAGATAAACGAGTTTGTTCATCTTCGCTAACATTTTCAGGGAAATTTTTAAACAAAATCATATAAATCTTAAAGTCTTTATGATCCTTTAAGAAGTTTTTGATTTCGTCTTCAGCAATTTCATAGCATTCTCTTAAAGGATAATTGAATTCACCACTTAAGAGAGGGAAAGCGAGAGTTTTAAAGTTGTTTTCAAGAGCAATCTTAAAAACTGAGCGATAGACTTTTCTTAAATTCTTTTCTTCACCGTGTTTTCCATTAATATAAATTGGGCCAACTGCATGAATAATAGCTTTAGCATTTGTTAAATTGAAGCTTGGAGTCATCACTGCCGCGCCAACGTCACAATGACCAATTTGTTTACAAGCGTTAGTTAATTCCTTATCGCCAGCCTTATGAAAAATAGCTCTCCCGACACCTTCGACCATTTTTAAATTTACGTTACTAGCGTTAATAATTGCATCACATTCTGTTGCAACTAAATCGCCTCTTTTAAAATAAAATGGCATACTTTCTCTCCTTTTTGCTCGCAAAAATTATAACATTGTAAACTATCAATTAAACACCATTTTTTCTTTAAAATAGTCAACATTGTTCCTTTATCTAGTTTTTTATACTAGATTTATCTTTCATTTTCGTTATGTTAAACTCATTTTCATGGAGGAAGGAACTCATGAAAATCGCAATTGTAACAGATGATAATGCCGGCTTCACCGAAGAAGAAGCTAAGGAGTATAACATCTTTATTGTTAAAATGCCTGTTATCATTAACGGTGAAACTAAGTTTCAAGGGGTCGATCTCACCGAAGATGAATTTTATACATTATTAGAAAGTAATGCAGAAGTCCACACTTCTCAACCAGCCCCAGGACAACTTATTGAACTTTGGGACGAATTATTAAAAACTTACGACCAAATTATTCAAATTCCAATGAGTAGCGGATTAAGCGAAGAATGCAATAATGCAAAAAGTCTAGCTCAATCATACCCAGGAAAAGTATTTGTTGTTGATAACCATCGTATTAGCGTCACTTTAAAAGCATCAGTTCGTGATGCTATTCGTTTATTAAAAGAAGGAAAAACCGCAGAAGAAATTGTTCAAATTCTTGAAAAGGAAGCCCATGAATCAACAATTTACATTATGGTTAATACCTTAAAATACCTTAAAAGAGGCGGCAGAGTCACTCCTGCTGGTGCTGCTTTAGGTTCAGCATTGCACATAAAGCCAGTTTTAAGTATTTATGGAGAAAAACTCGATGCTTATAAAAAGGCTATCGGAACTAAAAAAGCTAAACAAATTATTATTGATGCTGTGCTAAATGATTTAAAGAATAAATTTAAGGATGTTCCAAAGGATAAAATTGCCTTTGCTGTTGCCTATAGTCATAATCTTGAAGAGGCTATTGAATTTAGAAAAGAATTCGGTGCAGCAATTGGTGTGAATTCAGAAAACATCGAGATAAACCCACTTTCTTTATCAGTAGGTACTCATGTTGGCCCTGGTATTTTAGCTGCCGCAGTTAGTAAATCGATCAAAGATACTAACTAATAATAAGAATTATTAACAAACATCATTAAAGAGTCTTTCAACAAACGAAAAGACTCTTTTTAATTGATTCAAAGCGGCTTAAAACTACAAAATATCTCTGCAAAATCTACTTATTTTTAAAAAAGTCTATTTTGTGGCATAAAATTTTAAATTATCGAAATCAACCAAAATAATAAAAATCTTTTTTAGAAAGTTTTACTAATTCACTTTGATAGATTTTGAAATAAATATCTTTAAAACTTAAAAATTAATTAATAGTTAAATCATCAAAACTATTTAACAAAATTATCAAGTGCGTAAATTATTCCATCATCATCAACATGTTTTGTAATAAATTTAGCCACAGCTTTGCAATCTTGACTTGCATTTCCCATAGCTACGCCATTAAAACGTCTAATCATTTCAACATCGTTTCCACTATCGCCAAAGGTATAAACATCTTTATCATCAATACCAAGATAATTTTTTAAAAACTCAGCAGCATTAGCTTTGTCACTATTTTTATTAATAAACTCTAAAAAGAGCTCTGAAGTTCTTAATACATTAAACTTTGATCTTTCTTCTTCGGTTATTTCTTTTTCATCATAGTTTTTACTTCTTCTAGGAAGAGAAGCAATCATAAATTTTAAAATTAAGTAATCATTAGGTAGAGGATGTTTCTTTAAATTAATCCCTTTAAAATTTCCATTAGCCTTTTCTTCAGCTTTAATCCATAAATTATTTTTTAAATACCCAATATGACTATTGGTATAACAATAAATATTAGATGCTCGATTATTAAAAATTTTAGGATGTCTATCGACAAATTTATAATATTCTTCAATTTTTATTCCACACTTATAAAGTTCATTACCATCTACATCAGTAATTAAATTTCCGTTTGCACATAACAAAAACTTCTTGCCTTCATCAAGTTGATTGATAATTTGAATAATCCCTGCATATGGACGACCACTAGCAATAGCAATTACATCCCCTCTTTTTAATATTTCGTTTAATCTATTCTTTAAATTCTCTTTTAATTGAATCTTATGATTGTTAATTAAAGTGCCATCAATATCAAAAACAAATAATCTCATACCGTTTCTAATTATATCGAAAATTTCTTAATTGAAAATTAAAACAAATAGGAATTTTACTCTTATAAGCTAAAATCTTGTAGTTATGTCTAAACTTAAAATCGCCCCATGTTATACTACCTTCAAATTACAAAAATAATTTAAATTCCAGTCTAAACTTTTAGGAATTTTTCCACTATAATTTCTTCACTATGGCAGATAGAGGAATGAAGAAACGGCTTCCTTTTGCTTCTCTTGTAGAGCAACAAGAATATTTAAATAAGATGCTATATGAGAAAAATAAAATAGCACGTCCTTTAGTAAGCATTGAACGTGCTAGAAAAATAGATACTATTTTAAAACTTTATCCTAATACAACTTTAAACTTTGAACTATATATTGATGGTTATCTATATACCTATGTTGGCAAAATTTTAAAAATAGATAAAAATAAAAAATTAGTTTATTTTGACGAGTTTTTTCTACCAATTAGAGACATTATTGATATAGAAAACCCAAATCCTTTTGCTGATATTTGTTAATATCCTCTTCTTTGTTCTCTGATTGCAAAAATTGGATAAAGAAGAAAAATTACCGATGTTCCAATAGTAACAAAGCCACTTAATAATAAGTAGATAAAACTTAATGAAGTATAAAGCATATCGGCTGCGTTAATAAAAGATAAAGCTCCCATAGCGATAAGTGTTCCGGCTTGTAATAATGAAAAAACAACCATAAGACCAGCAATAATGGCCATAATTAAATGGTTATGTTTTCCTTTATGATTAAATTCTAATATCAAAAGAATAAAATAAATAATCCCTAAAACTAAGCCAGATATGATTGCTGAAAATAAGGTAATTCCTACACTATTTGTAAAGACTGATGTAAGGATTGATCTTATAGCTGGAATAACATAATTAGCAATAACGAGTAAAACAATACCAGTTCTTGCAGGAGCTAAAGAATTATTCTCTTTTGCTGTTATAAAATATCTAACTAGATATAAATCAAATAAACAATTAATAACTAAGAAAATAATACTTGAAATATCACTTATTCCACTTCCCAAAAATAAGTTTAACGCAAAATTATAAAGTTCAAGGAGTAATTGAACTGAGCAGACAATAGCTCCTAATGTTCCAATATGGAATGAGCGTAATTTTCTTCTAACTTTGTTTTTAAAATCTTCAAAATTCATATAGAAAGTCCTTTTATTTAGTCAACTTTCTTAATTATAAACTCTAAATGATAATGTTCACCATTTTTTATTCGATATTCTTTGTGTACAGGGTTAAACCAGGAATTGTCTCCACCTACTCCTCTTGTTGCACAAAGTATAGTTACATAAGTGGAATTGATTTTTGGTAATTCATCTAAATGACGGGCGTTTTCAATTTCTAAATTGCTCCAAGGCAAAACTTTAAAAGCAAAAGAATTATTTAAAGCAAAGAATCCGAGTTTATTTCCGCCTTTTCCTTTTATGATTAATTCTCTTGTGTAAAGATGTAATCCACATTCTTGAGGCTTTGCGTAATTTACATATTCATTAATTGGATTAGAAATATATCTTCCAAGCTTTTGACTTTCAAAGCGATCAATATAATTGTCTTTTTCTCCAAGACCATAATAGGTAAATTCTTCTATTACTTCTGGTATTTTAAAGGTTAAGCCGATTTCTCCAGGAGCACATTGGAGATAAGAAATCTTAATATATAAATCAACTTTTAAACTTCCATTGCTTAAAACTTCATAACTAACTTTGGCATTCTTAGGTTTACTTCCATATAAGTATCTATAAAAATAACTTAGTTTTGCAGTATTTTTGCCTATTTTAGGTTGCATAAACTTTGCAAATTTTGGAATTAAGAAATTAGCTTTAGTTGCTCCTATATAATTATCTAAAAAGAAGCGAGCTATATTTTCATCATTATCAGTTGTTGGTCTAAATAAACTCAATTTAACAGCTTCAGCAATAAACTCCTCATTATTAATTCTTAAAGAAGAGAGCCCACCATGAAAATTATCCATTCCAGTAAACAAATAGGAGACACCATTTGAAGAATTAACACCAAAATTATAGCCGCTTTCTATAAACTCTAAATTTACATTATTTTCATTAAGAACATATAAAGGGGCTTTTTCTAACTTTGAGTTTACTAAAAGTTCATAAAAACCTACTTCATAATCTTTCTTTTCATAAACTTGATCTTGTTTTAAGTGGTAACTAATTCTAACTAAAAGTTCTTTATTAGAAGATAAATGTTCTCTATTTAGCTTAAGTTCAAAGGATGTTTGTGGAGCAATCTGTAAGTCGAAAGGAGATTCACTTGCTAAGACTCCATTTTCATAAAAAGCTAATTTAAAATAATAATCATTTGTTCCTTTAAATAAATTTGTGTTTTTAATAAGGATGCCTTCTGGAACTTCTTCGAACTTAATATCTTGATAATAATATTTTGCAGTATCTAGCTTACTAGTTTTACTTCTATCACTTAAAAGTAAACCATCAGCACAGAAAACACCATCGTTTGGTTGGTCTTTAAAATCTCCTCCATATCTAATTGATTTTGATACTTCATCAACTATTCCTTGATCTACAAAATCCCAAATAAATCCGCCTTGATAATTGTCAAACTTATCAATTAAATCCATATATTCTTTAAAGTTACCAGTTGAATTACCCATTGAATGCTCAAATTCACATAAAATATATGGCTTATTTTTTTTATTTTTTAATCTTTTTGAAATGTCATCTGCTGTTACATACATTCCTGAATCAATATCGGTTAACGCAGCGTATTTCTTTTTATAATAACATCCTTCGTAATGAACTAGTCTTAAAGGGTCGATTTCCTTAAAGAATTTATATGAGTTTTTAAGAACGCTTCCAACACTGCTTTCATTGCCTAAACTCCAAATGATAATAGAAGGATGATTATGGTCTCTTTTATAAATAGCTTCGTTTTTCGCCATAATTAAATCATTAAATTCTTCATGATTTCCTGGTAAAACTGTGCTAAACCCACCTCTTTTTTGTAAACTTCCCCATGTACCATGAGTTTCTAAGTCTACTTCATCTATAACATAAAATCCTAATTTGTCGCAAAGTTCATAAAAATATTCTTTGTTAGGATAATGAGATGTTCTAATCGCATTAAAATTATTAGCTTTTAAAAGAAGCAGGTCTTCTTTAATTGTTTCATCGCTTATTGCACGGCCAACTCGCATCTCAAATTCATGTCTATTAACACCTTTTAAGATAAGTCTTTGTCCATTAATAAGCATTATCCCATTTCTAATTTCAATTGACCTAAAGCCAATATCAAAAGTTGTTGCTTCAATTAAGGTATTATCTTTCACTAAAAAGATATCTAATTGATATAAGTTAGGTACTTCGCTTGACCATGGATTAATATTCGTAATACTTTTTTTAATTAAGAATTCTTCATTAGTTAAATTCTTTTGTTCTTCAAATAATTTATTACCATTAAATTTTAATGAATACTTTAAAAAAGAATTTGTTAAATTTCCTTTTACTCTAACTGTTAAATCTAAAATTCCAGTTGAATAATCTTCACTTAAAAAAGAACGATTATCAATGTCAACCATGTGAGTAAAAGGGATAAATTTAAGATTTACATCTCTAAATATTCCGCCAAATCTCCACATATCTTGATCCTCAAACCAAGATTGTTTGGAATATTTAAAAACGATTAAAGCAATTCGGTTGACTCCCCTAACTAAATAATTTGTTAAATCAAACTCTGTTGGAGTAAAGTTTTTCTCGGAATACCCAATAAAATAGCCATTTAAATAAAGATATAAAGCTGAATTAAATCCACCGATTTCTAAGATAATTCTTTCAGAAAGCGGCTTATTCATTTCTATATCTTTGAAATAGATTCCTAAAGGATTATTGATAGGCGCATTACCAAGTTTAACATCTTCTTTTCCAAACCAAGGATATTGTTGATTAACATATTGAGGTTGACCATATCCATTTAATTCAAAATGACCAGGAACATTTATTTCATTTAAAGAATTAATATCAAAATTTGGTGACAATAAATATTCTGCTTCTTCACAAAATCTTGAAAAAAAGGCAAAACGCCACTTTCCATTAAGCGAGACCTTATTTTCGTGATTATCAAAATAAATTTTATGGTCAGAATGATTAGGTAAAGTATTAATTTCAGTAATACTTGGATTGTTTAAAAATGTTAAATCAATAACGCTTGCCATAACTATAACAATTTTTCCCTTTTTGCTTTTTGTGCTTTGTTATTTAAAACTGTTTTTACAATTTTATTAACTTGTTTAATTACAAATAACATTGTCATGCCCTCTTTTAAAGGAGCACTAATATTAATTCCGATGTTCATATAAAAATCGCCCTTATAAACATCATTAGTTAAAGAATTAAAGTAATATTTTTCAGGATCTAACCCCTTTAAACGTATAAAACGACCTTTAGTTTGTTCACGTTTAAAATTAAAGTTAAATACTAATGCTTCTTTTTTATCTTTAGTTACACACATCCAAGAAGCAAAATTGGATTCATAAGGTGATTTTAAAACATAATAATCACCTAGAGTAACTACGTGATGAAATTGTTTCACGATTTCATTTAATGAAACAATTGTTTTCTTTTCTTCTTCAGTAAGTTTAGCTGGATCAAGTTCGTATCCAAAAGTTCCAAAAGCGGCAATAATTATTTTATCTTGCATTGATAAAGAATTTGCTGCGCTAACATGAGCACCTATTGTTGATAAAGGATAAAATATGTTAGTTGCAAATTGAATCATTACTCTTGAAAAAGGATTTGTTTCATCACTTCCCCATATTTGAGGCGAATAATAAAGCATGCCTAAATCGAATCTACCACCTCCGCTTGCACAAGTTTCTAATAATACATCTGGGTATTTATTAGTAAACTTATCAAGCAGCTTATATGAGCCTAAAACAAACCTGTGAAAAATTTCGCCCTGTTTTTCATCAGTTAAATATAATGAAGAAATTTCCGATAAATATCGATTAAAATCCCGTTTACAATAATCAATTCTATATTTATCAAATATGTTAGACAACTTATCAAATATATAATCAATTACTTCTGGATTAGTTAAATCGAGTACTAATTGATGTCTTAATAACGTTGGATTTTGTTTTCTATCATATAAAGCATATTCTGGGTGCTTTTTAAAAATCTCAGAGTCTGGAGATATCATTTCAGGTTCGACCCATAATCCAAAAAACATATCATTAGCATGAGCAAAGTCGATGACTTCTTTCAGATTAATTTTCTCATTATTTACATCCCAATCACCAAGACTTGATTTATCATTATTCCTTTTCCCAAACCAACCATCATCTAAAACAACCTGTTTGATTCCAAGTGCTTTTGCATCAAGAATAAGTTTTTTGATTTTTTCTGTATCAAAATCAAATAAGAATGGCTCCCACGAATTAATCAAAATTGGTCTTTCTTTTAGAGCAAACTGTCTTGGCAAAAGATATTGACGCACTAAATCATGCATTGTTTGAGAAGCTTTATTTATTCCTTCACTAGAGTAAACAAGTACACATTCAGGTGTATCAAATGATTCTCCGTTTTTTAAAGTAAATTCAAAACAATTATCATTAATTAAAGCGTTTAACCTAAAGTGATCGTATTCATCTAAACCAACTTCAAACTTAAAATTTCCACTATAAAGAAGAGAACACATATACACTTCGCCATAATCATAATTAGCTTCTTTTTCTTTAATAATAATTGCTGGATTTTGTCTAAATCCTCTAGCGCCATGATTATCATTAACTACAGTGAGGCTGTGTCCAATCTTGATTTTCTCTAATTCTCTATCGTCACCCCATTGCCCATGAACCGAAATTAACTCGTAATCTTTATTTACAGAATCTAATTCTAAAGAACAAAGTCTTTTAATTTTAATCTCATGTTTAGATAGGTTCTTAATTTGAGAAAATCTAACTAAAACATTCAAGTTTTTAAAAATGGTGTAATAAAGAGTTAAAAAGATATCATCTGTTTCATCTTTTAATGTTACAGCTAATGTCTCTGCATCATCTTTTTTATTTACTTTAAAATGAGGTAGGTCGTTTGGAGAGACCTTAGAAGTTGAAATATAATGCGAATGGTATTTAAAATTTGTTATTTCTGAACCATCGGCATGCTTAATAATTGCAAAAGGTGGTCGACAATCGCTTTTTAAATAACTTCCGCATTCAAAAAGTCCGCCTTGTTCACTAAAATAATAACCTTCATCACATATTTCTAAATTTTGTTTTAAGTAAGCGTAGCGCTCAATATATCTTTCATTGACTCTTTCTAAAGTAATATCATTTAACTTTTTACCACTATAAAGGTGTATTAAATAGCCTAATTTGTTAATTGAAAAATAATATGAATAATTATCATTTGATAAATGAAAGATCTTTCTTTTAGCATCAAATTTAATCATCTATAACACCTCAAAAATACCACCAAAATATGGAGGAAGCTCATTTAATTTAACATCATTATCATAGTTAGAAATTAAGCACTTTAAAGTTAAAATCTCGTCAAACTTCACTTTTTTATCTGAAAAATTAAGAATTATTTGATAAGTTTTTCCATTATAAACTCTAAAGAAACTCACAATATCTTTCTTTAATGCTTCTTCTTTAAATTCGCCAAATTTTAAAACATCGCTTTCGTTTCTAAACTTAATAATCTTTTTATAAAAATTAAGAATTGAGTTAGGATCTTTTAGTTCGCCTTCAACATTAATAGTTTCAAAAAGAGGATTAACTTTAAGCCATGTTGAAGAACCAGCATTAAATCCGCCATTAACTGTATTTGCCCATTGCATTGGAGTACGAGCGTGATCTCTATTTATTGTTTCATTAACCATCTTAAAAGCTTTACTTTCACTCACCTTTAATAAACGCTTAACGGTTTGAGTTGTGGTTATTGCTGCAACATCCTTGCAATCTTTTAAGCTAGCATTTGGAATATTTAAAGAACCTATTTCTTCACCTTGATAAATAAACGGGGTTCCTTTTAAACTCAAAAGAAAAATAGCAAGCATTTTTGCACTTTCTTTATGATACTTTGTCGCATCGCCATAACGATTAACACTTCTTAATTGGTCATGGTTTTCAAGATAATTTGCAATCCAAGGTACATCCTTTTGCCATTTAAAAATAGGTTTTACTAATCTTTTAACATTAAATTTTCTTTTAAAAACAGGAATTAATTTACTCTTGTCTGCATAAACATGGTCAAATTCAAAGAACATGTCTAAGCAACGTTCGTTTAAAAAACGATTTCCACTCTCTTTATCTAATTCGCCAGTTTCACCAACTAAGAAAGTATCATAATTATCTAAAACTTCTGTCCTAAACTTAGTAAGGATTTTAAACATTTCTTCTTGGTTAGAATAATATTTAAGTCCTTTATTATAAAGAATATGTGAATAATCATTTTTAAGGCTAGATTTATAAATATGGTTAATAACATCACATCTAAACCCATAAACACCTTTATCTAGCCAAAACTTTAAAATATCTTCGACTTCTTTTATAACTTCAGGATTAGAATAATTTAAATCAGCTTGAGTGTCGCAATATAAGTGCATATAAAAGTAGCCAGGTAAACTAGAAATTTTCTCCCAAGCTTTTCCAGTGAAACAACTTTGCCAGTTGTTAGGCTCCTTTTTATGGTTTTTGCCCTTACCTTCTTTAATAAAATAGTAATTACGATATTTGTTTTCTGGTGTTTCAATCGCTTTTTTAAACCACTCATGTTCAGTCGATGTGTGGTTAATTACTAAATCCATGACAATCTTAATATCTCTTTTGTTAGCCTCTAACAAAAGTTCATCAAAATCCGCCATTGTTCCAAAACGAGGATTAATATTTTTATAGTCTGCAATATCATATCCCATGTCATCCATTGGGGAAACATATATAGGTGATAACCAGATAATTCCTATTCCTAAATCTTTTAAATAATCAAGTTTTGCAGTGATTCCTTTTAAATCACCCCATCCATCATTATTGGCATCATTAAAGCTTGATGGGTAGATTTGATAAACTATTCTCTTTTTAAACTCATTGCTTTGATTCATTTTGACGTCTCTTTTCAATCTCTAAAACCATAATTTCATGATTTTCTTCAGTGATTTTATATGTGCATTTAATCCAAATAAAACAAGCTAGCATTAATAAACCTGGAACAATTGTAAATCCAACTTGATAAACAATTCTTTGCCATAGTTCAACATTTTCATATCCTGTTAAAGCGTTTGCAATATTACCAACATATTGCCCAACATGAACTGCATCATCACCAAATTGAGCAATAGCGTCCATTTCAGCTTGGCTAATTTGATTGGAGATTGAATAAAGCGCGCCAGCTAAAAGTGAGACATAAAGTACAACTTGTTGTAAAGAAGAGCCAAGTTTAGCAGTGAATGCTCTAAGAGAAAAAACTGAACTTTCTCTTCTTTCTTTAAAATGATATTCATTATATTCAATCGAATCTTGAATCATTATGTATAAAATCATACTGATTAAAGTTTGTGCAAAGAAAACAATAAACCCTAATACGCACAATAATGGGAAAAATGTAACAGGATTTAAGAAAACATAGAGGAATAAGAAACCATATCCAGTAAATGTAACAACACTTGCTATATTAAAAATTTTCATTCTATGTATTTTGAATTTATTAACTAAAACAGGATATATAAATTAACCCAATAATGTTGCAAGAGCATAAACAACAGTAAATACCAATTGATAGGTTCCTGCAGCAGAATACCCAAAATTAAAATAGAAATAATTTAGACCTAAAGTTACAAGAATACTTGAACCAGTATAATAGAGTAAAATTCCAACAATTGAGCTTCTAACTTGATCATTTTTTACTAAAACACTGAAGATGTCTTTAAATTTCATCTTTTCACTGCTTTGTTCAACTTCATCAGCTCTTTTTCTTTCCTTCATGAAAATAACTAAGATAAATTGACTGAGGAAATACAAAACAGAAGCTATGATAGCAAACCACATGTAGGAAATTGTATAGCCAAAACTTGAAGATAAAATTGGAACTAATCCACCAGCTGTAAAACTACCTATTGAAACAAAAATAGATAATAGAGTTGTTAAATTAGCTCTTACTTTCTCTTTCTGTGAAAGTGAAGGCAGAACACTCCAAAACGCGATATCATTCATCGTATAGGTAAAATCCCATAAGAAATAGAAAACGGCAAATAAAGCAACATAAGCCCAACCATGAACTTGAAGACAGAACATTAATATTGTAACTATGCTACTTAATAGAGCTCCTATAAAAATCCAAGGACGGTATTTTCCCCGCTTAAGATTTACTTTTTCAACAATAAATCCCATGATAGGATCATTAAATCCATCCCAAATTCTTAAAACGATAATTATAACTGTGATGGTACTATACATTGCGATATAATCGCCTCCATCACCTCCACCAATTCCACAATATTGAGCATACATTAATAAAAACATGCTAACGAATTGGTAGCAAAGATCACGGAACATTCCGCTACTACAAAATAACCATTTTGTAAGTTTAGGAACGTTTTCACCTTCAAAGGTTTTGTTTTTAAACATAATATTTATCCTCTTTCTTATAATTATACTTAACAAGAGGTGAATTATATATAAAAAACTGCTTGGTTATCGCATTATTTTGTATTTGTTTTGATATAGCATATTTAGTAGATTTTCTTGGTAAAAATTCTTATAACCAATGAAAGAAAAAGCACAATTTTGTTTGTTTCTTATCGAAAAACCTTGCAAAAACAATGTTTTTTTCAAAATAACACATTAATACTATAATAAAGCAATGTTAGAAATTGATTTAAGATATATTAGTACAAATTTAAAAGCCAGGGATTTGACCTGGCCTATTTTTTTTATTTTTTTCAGTTTGATTATTTTTCAAATCTGAATTTTTTGAAAGCGTGTAATCCTTCAAAAATAGCTTCATCACCGAGTTCGTCTTCAATTCTTAAGAGTTGGTTATATTTAGCCATTCTGTCAGTTCTTGAAGCAGAACCAGTTTTGATTTGTCCAGCATTTACAGCAACACTTAAATCAGCGATTGTTGTATCTTCTGTTTCACCACTTCTATGCGAAACCATAGTTGTGTAACCATTTGTTTGAGCCATTCTAATGGTATCTAATGTTTCTGTTAAAGTACCGATTTGGTTAACTTTAATTAAGATAGAGTTAGCGACGTGGTTAACAATACCTTTTCTTAAGAAGTCTTTATTTGTAACGAATAAATCATCACCAACAAGTTGAATCTTATCGCCTAAGGCTGCAGTTAATTTTGCCCAACCTTCCCAGTCATTTTCACTTAATCCATCTTCGATTGTGATGATTGGGTATTTTTTAATCATTTCTTCGAACCAAGCAATCATTTCTTCGCTTGTTTTGGTTCCTTCACCGCTCTTCTTTAATTCATAAACTTTCTTTTCAGCATTGTAGAATTCACTAGAAGCAACGTCCATACCTAAGAAAATTTCTTTTCCTGGTTTGTAGCCTGCTTTTTCAATAGCTTCCATGATAAGTTCAAGTGGTTCAGTATTTCCGTGTTTGCAGCTTGGAGCAAATCCACCTTCATCACCAACACCAGTTTCATAACCTTTAGCTTTTAAAACAGACTTTAAGCAATGGAATGTTTCAACACCAGCTCTTAATGCTTCATGGAAAGTTTCAAATCCTGCAGGAATGATGAAGAATTCTTGGAAATCAACGGTTGAATCAGCATGAGCACCACCGTTAACAACATTCATCATTGGGGTAGGTAAAACTTTTGCATTAGCACCACCAATATATCTATATAATGGCATGCCATAGCTTTCTGCTGCTGCTCTAGCAACTGCTAAAGAAACACCTAAAATAGCATTTGCACCGAGTTTTTTCTTAAATGGTGTGCCATCAAGTTTGAGTAAAGCATTATCAATTCCAACTTGATCATCGGCATACATTCCGATAATTTCTGGAGCAATAATATCATTAACGTTTTCAACAGCTTTTAAAACGCCTTTACCTTGATATCTTTTTTTATCTCCATCTCTTAATTCGAGAGCTTCGTTTTCACCAGTAGATGCACCACTTGGGACAATAGCTCTACCAACTGTACCATCATCAAGTGTAACTTCAACTTCAATAGTTGGGTTTCCACGGGAATCTAATACTTCACGTGCGTAAACATCAATAATTTCTAACATTTTTAATCTCCTTTACGACCTTACTTATTATACCTAATTTAAAACAAGGTATAAACAAAATAAAAGCGATTGTGGAAAATTATAGGGCGTTCGCAAGAAAACATCACTCGTTCAAGTTGATTAAAAAAATGGCGTT
>UQFQ01000004.1 GCA_900540395.1 uncultured Mollicutes bacterium
ATATTTGTACAATACATAAAATAAAAAACACACAGCTTTACCTCTCAAAACTGTGTGTTTTTAAAATTTTCTACTTTCTTGCGATAGCCCTAGAAAATTATTTTCTATATAACAATCGCTTTTTTTAAATACAATTTTTAATATTCAAATCATATTAAGAGTATACATTATTACTCTTTAGTTTTAGGAAAAGAATATCTAATTAAAAAATAATAATTGGTGTAAGTGTTTGCATCGTCAATTGTTGAGTTAAACAAAACGCTTTTAAACCCAATTTCATTAAATTTCCCAATATTTTCATCATTTACCTTAGCAGTTAAAGATGGGATTTTATCAGTATCAATTACGCTTGCTAAATGCTTTAAAAGTTCATTTCCGCATTCAAAATTTGATGAATCTTTTAAACAAAATATCAAAATCTCACCACTAGCATTAAAAACCATAGCGGCAACAAGTTCACGATTATCGTTTCTTAAAGCATAACAAAGAAGTTCTGAATTAACTTTATTTCGGCTAGCAGCAAAACGTGTTAATAAATTTTTAAAGTCATTAGAAAATGTATTGTTATTTCCTATAACTAAATTTTTGTTCTCAGAAGCAAAAGATAAGATTTCGTCTATTGAATTTTCTTTAAGTTTCTCAATTTTCATCATTAATCTAATTTAACATAAATTGGTTTCATCGCTTGTTTATATACTTCTGTATTTACGTTCTTCAAATAAATTGGAATATACCAAATAAACAATTTTCTATAATTAAGATTTATAAGGATAAATACTAAAGCAAGAATTGCAATTAAACCCATTGAAAAACCAAAACCGCGATGAGTGAAAACTTCTTTTGTCATTTCTAAGGCTTCAATGTTTAAAAATTCAACTGAATCAGGAGCAAACTTTAATAAGATTTGCCATATTAAAGAAAGCAAGAAGCAAACGAGAGCAACAGCAAAAATTAGCCAATAGCAAATTCTCCATCCTCTTCCATATCTTCTTGTTTTTTTATCTTCATAAGAATAACAAGGAATTTCGGTTAAACGTGTACGGTATAAATCAAAATTTGAAGGATCATATTTAATATTCATTGGTCCATTTGAATAATAAATTACTCCTCTATTATCTGGAACCTTAACAAAATGGAGTTTAAAAAATTTCTTAAATTCTCCACTAGCTTCCATTTTAATAACTTTTTGTTTTCTTGCATGGTGATGAATAAGTTTACCAACAAGAACAACAACGAAGATAATACTAGCAATAATATGAATCCGCCACATAACTACACCTCTTATTTAGATAATTTAGAGAAATTACCCGCGAAATCGACTTATTTTTAAAATTATTAAATCTTGAAAACTTTGTCTTCAATCGTTAATAAAATTATCGCATTTTTTTCAATTTATAAAAAGATTATAAATCTAAATTTTAATCAGCAAGTGTGCCAAGCGGATCCCAAGGGGCAAGAACAATTGGCTCTTTTTTCAAGCACTCACGTTCTTTTTCATTAAGATATTTTTTGTTAACTACTGCTTGATAAACATAAGTATCAAACCAACTGTCAGACATAATAAAATAACCATCATTGCCAACATCTTTGCCCCAAGAGTTTTCTACTTTCCATCTATTTGGTTTATCGTTTTTAATATTAACGCCAGTTAAACACATAGCATGGTTCATCGCAGATTCATGATAATCAAGCATATCAGCTTTGTTAAATTTTAAGTCAAAGCCAAAAGTAGAGGTATAATCAAATGATAAATCATCCCAAAGTCCAGTGCTTCTATCTCTATACTTAGAAACATCACTTCCAAACCACACAATTTCACCATCTTTTAGCTGATTGATAATTAATTCTTTTACTCTAGCCATTGGTAAATTAAGGTGAATAATATCTTTTCCTTCAATCACGTTATTTAAATACGAAATTGTATAAGTTTTATAAAATGGTTTACCCGGGGTTGGAGCATTAACAATTGAGACATAATCATCAATATTTTTAACAAATTTATCAAAGAAAGATTTTGGAGTAAATGATGTTAAAGAGTGGAATACACCATCTTTATCTTTATATTCAAAATCAAAAGTCTTTGGTGGCATACCAAAGCAGTTAACTAAAAGATTATAAATAAGTCTCATTGTTTCTTTCTTTAAATCAACTATTTTATCCGTCTTATTTTCTTTAAATAATTTTTGAGCCTTAACAGCAAATTGTCGACATAAAGAGTTGATTAAAGCGTCTGATTCATTAGTTGCACTGCTTTGAAATGTTTCTTTCATCGCATTCTTTGGTACAACACCATATTTTTTTACTAAGTTGACAAACATATCCCATTGTCCGCCATCACCAACGCCATTGGTCAAAATATGCATTAATACCCTCTCGTCAGGATCATTTGCAACTAAATCAGCTACTGACGATAATAAGTAATTAGCTTTTTCAAGTTTGTCATAAAAAGCGATATAGTTTTGAGATAATTCAAAGTTTGAAACTTTTAATTCTGCAGCAATTTTTTCTCTTAAAAAATTACAAGCGGCGAAGATCCAACATCTACCACTATTCTTTTGATTACAAACAGGTAAAGTTTTAATCTCAATTGAAAAATCATTGATAACATCGATTTCGTTTTTGGCATCATAAACAATTTCTGAAATTGGATTTTTGCTTAAGGCATGTTTAATAACTAAATTTTTAGAATCTTTATTATAGTTTTCTTCTAATTTTTCAAATTCATCTTGATTAATTTCAAAGTCTTTAATTTTAATATTTTTCATAGTTTTCCTTTCCGTTAAATACACCAATCTCCATCTTTAAAAATTTGAATTTCTTGACCATCTTTTGTTGTACCAATAATATTTAAGTCCTTGCTGCCAATCATAAAATCGGTATGAACAATAGAATTATTTAAAGGCAAAGCTTTTATCTCTTCCTTGCTCATTTTGTCATAATTTTTAATTAAATTAGGGAAAGAGTTGCCTAAAGCTAAGTGGCAAGAAGCGTTTTCATCATAAAGAGTAGAGAAGAAAATTGTATTTAAATCGTTGATTGGAGAGTGATAAGCAACCAATGCACATTCGCCTAAATAACAAGCATTTTCATCAAGGCTTATCATTTGTTTTAAAGCCTCTTCTCCTTTTTCAGCATGTACTTCAACAGCTTTTCCTTCTTTAAATTTTATAGAAAAGTTTTCAATCAACATTCCATTATAATTTAATGGTTTAGTCGAATAGACAATTCCTTCTGTTTTAAATTTGTTAGGTGAAGTAAAACATTCTTCAGTTGGAATATTAGGTTGAAATCTTATCTTTTCAGTCTTTGTGTTTTCGCCTCCGGCTTCCCAAATGACTTCATCAAGTAATTCAACATATAAATCAGTCCCGTTTTTGCTTGTATAATGAAGCTTTTGTAATTTTAAATTATTAAGTAAATTCATGTGATTTACGAGGTTTTTATCATGAATTTCCCAATTTTTAATTGGGTCACCTTCGTAAGCTCTACTTGTAATCAAGATATACTCCCAAAGCTTTTCAATGGCTTCTTCTTCTTTTAAATTAGGGAAAACTGTTTTTGCCCATTTTTTAGAAGGAACGCCAGCTATACACCATTGACATTCATCATCATATTGATCTCTATAGGCTCTAACTTCTTTTCCTCTAATAGCGAGTGCTTCATTTCTTCTTTTTAAATCAATTCCATCTGAAGCATGAGGATCATCACTATCAATCCAAATTCTTGCCGGTTTAACTTTGATATTATGTTCATGAAAAGCCTTATCAGTATCTCTAAGATGCGAAATAATATCAAAAGAAGCAAAATTATTTGTTAAAACATTAACTTTATTATTTTGCCATTGAACTTCAACATAACTTGCACCGGTTTTGTAAAGTTCTTCTACTAAAATTTCAACAAATGGTGCTACTTCAACATTTGCAATAACAAAGGCTTCTTGGCCTTTTTGAATGTTGGCTCCAACTGTAGCAATTAACTTAGCATAATTTCTAATTTTTACTTCATCCATACTCTATTTCTCTTTCTAATCTATAATATAATAATACGCGAAAGGTTTAATCTCTATGGCAAAAAAACTAGTTTCTGAAAAAGATGTTACTTCTTACAAATGGGTTAAAATAATCCAATCTGGATTGTTGATTGTTTTCGGTTTGGTCTTGTGTATTTTTTCAAACTCAACCGACGTTCAAAACGCACTTGGTTATATAGCAGCAAGTATTGTTTTGTTATATGGTGTATTAACTATCGGCTTTGGGATGATTTTTGCTAAAGGTATTTTAAGTATAGAAAACGTAACCGGCGCAGCCCTTATATCTTTAGCTGTTTTAATCTATGTTAATCCTCAAATTGTTCTAGAATATTTAGGAGTGTTTGCTGGAACAATGCTTTTGGTTTTCGGATTAATTTTTACAATTGAGACCGTTATTGCAGGGATTTCAAAAAATTCAGGCAAGTTAATGCTTGCTATTGATATTATTGCTGCAATACTTTTTATTAGTTTAGGAGCAGCTACTTTATACTTTAATTATTCATCATCAAACGATACTTTAAGAATGATTCTTATAATTTTAATTGGCGTAATTTTAATAATTGCCGGTTGTCTTTTGATTTTCTATTACGCCGCTAATCCAAAATTTAAAATTGATCAAAAGGTAATTTATTCAGAAGACGGAACACAAAAAGTGACTATTGTAAAAAGCGATGTTTACCCAGTAAAGACAAAATCAAAATCTAAAAAACTTCCTAAAAAAGACGAAAAGGAAAAGGAAGAAAGTAAAAACGAATTAACTGAAATTAAATAATTTTATTTTTAGTTTTTCCATCTAAATAAGAGTAGAGATTAGAAAAAGCAATCTCCGCTCTTTTTTTCATGGCTTCTTTTGTCATATATCCAATATGAGGACTTAATAATACATTATCAAGTTTTAGAAGTTCATTCTCTTTACTTAAAGGAGGTTCAACTGAAAAAACATCAAGAGCTGCTCCCTTAATTCTCTTTTCTTTTAAAGCTTTAAATAAAGCACCTTCATCAATAATTCCACCTCTAGCAGTGTTAATTAAATAAGCGCTAGGTTTCATTAAAGCAATTTCGTTTTCGCCAATCAAACCTTTAGTTTCTTCATTTAATGGTAAGGTTAAGCAAATAAAATCGCTTTTGGACATTATATCTTTTAGATCTACATAGGTTACACCTTTAGATACGATGCTTTTCTTAATCGTTCTACTATAGGCTAAAACTCTTAAATTAAATGGTTCTAAAAGGTCAATTAATTTAGCACCAATTTTACCTGTCCCAATAACTCCAACAACTTTAGTATCTAACTCTTCACCTAATTGATTGTTATGAGTCTTCGATCTTCTAACTTTTGTATCGTTAGATTTCAAGTCTCTAATCATCCCTAAAATAAAACTTAAATTCAACTCAGCGACTGCTTCTGTTGCATACCCACTACAATTTGAAACAGTAATTTTTCTGCTTTTTAAATATTCTATAGGTAAATGATCATAACCAGTGAAAGCAACATCAATATATTTCAAATGTTGTGCTTCTTTTAACACTTCTTCATCTAATTTAGTATTATCAGTAATTAAAATGTCAGCATCTTTAATTCTTTTTATGAGGTCTTCCTTATTTCTAGGTTTTCTTAAATAATAAACAAAGGTATGACCTAAAGACGCAAGGTCTTTTTTTATCCCTTCATAAAGACCTGGATTAATTAATAAGTCGTTTAATAAAACAATTCTCATTTTGAAACACCTGTAAGTTCTACAAATCTAGGTAATTCTTCACACCATTTGCAAAATTCATGCCACTCTTTTAATTTATGGCTCTTTCTTTGTAAATACATTGTTTTTAATTGCTGATAGTTTGTTACCATAGTTGCGCCTAAACAAAAACCACATGGAGTAGAAGCAACTAATTCTCTCCATTTTGCTTTCTTTTTATCCGTTTCTTCATCTGAGATAGCATTATATTCTTCTTTAATTTTCTCAACAATTTTTAAGACTTCTTTATTTGTTTCGCTAACACATTGATTCTCAATGTCGAACTTTAATAAACAATGCATGGTTGATTGAGAAGAAACATATTCAAAAAAGTGATAACGTTGTGCTTGTTTCCACCAATATAAAGGGGCTGTAATATCGAATTCTACGACAATTCCTTTTAAGAAGTTGTCGTGCCCTTCTCCAGGATGACATTTTCCAAGCTTTTCGGCCCTTAAATAATCCTTATCGTTAGTTTCTGAACGATCAAGAACAGTTCTCATTGGATTACCACTAGCTTTAACAGCAAATTCCAATCCATATACATTTGTTTTCCCGATGCTAAAATCCATATTACTCGCACGCCTCCATTAAATTAAGTAATAAAGCTAGTCTTGTTAAAAGACCAACTCCTCCAGGAACAGGAGATTGAAAAGAAACAGGTAAATCTTTCTCACAATCTCCGGTTAATTTATTATCTTTGTCCCTATTTATGCCTACATCAAAAAGAAAAGCAGATTTTTTAAATTCATAAGAACAATCAATAAAATTTGCTTTTCCAACTGCAACAATAATTAAGTCAGAATTTTTAACAAAATTTCTAAGCTCACTATTTGGTGTTTTTGAATGAGCAATCGTTACAGTCATATTTTTATCAAGAAGTAATTTAGCCATTGGTTTCCCAACAATATTACTTCTACCTATTACAAGAGCGTTTTTGCCTTCAAATTCATAACGATTATCTTCAAGGAAGGTTAAAATTCCATTTGGTGTTGCACTTTTAAATTTAGATAAGACATTAAAACCATCTAAATCCTTCTTTGGATCGATTGCTAGTTTAACTTTTTCTTCTGAAATATGTTTTGGCAAAGGAAGTTGAACAATAAAGCCATTAACGTTAGGATCTTCGTTAGTTTTTTGAATTTCTTTAAGTAATTCTTGTTCACTTATATCAATTGGCAATTTTTCTAAAATAGCTTTAGCTCCAATTTCGTTAACATCTTTAATTTTGCCTTTAATATAAGAATTAGAAGCATAGTCATCATTAACCTGAATGATTTTAATAACAGGCTTATTATTCATTTGAAGAATTTTTTTAGCTAATTCTTCTTTTTTTAGTGCTACATATTCTTTAATTGTAATCATATTGTCAAAAAATTATTCACAAAAAAATTTATAGAAAATCTATATATTTATTTTAATACGAAAAAATAATTCTATAAATCAATATTAGAAAATTGAGAAATATTGGAGAATGTTTGTAACAACTGCAATCGCTGTTGTTGTACCTTCTGTAGTTGTATCGTCGGTTGCAGGAGCAGATGTTAAAGATGTGGATAATAAAGCTAAGAACAAGAAAACAATACCAAACCCTAAAGTAAGCATAGAAACAATTTTCTCACTACCTCTTTCTTTGGTTTTAACAAAGACATTTAAGCCGCCACCAGTAATAGCACCAGAGGCACCTTCACTCTTACCACCTTGGAGAAGTCCAAGAACAATTACTATAAAAGCAATAACCCAGAATACATAATCATACCATTGCATCAAACATTTCCTCCGAACGATGTATATATGTTAAAACATATATACAAAAAACACAATAAAGTGATTTTATCTTAATTTTTTCCTTTTTCAACCAATAATTTGTACCAGCAAATAATCATCTATGTCTTTATAAAAACCACATTTTTAAATAAAATAGTCGATTTTTGCAGGCTTTTAGTTTAATTCGGCTTTCAATTCAAACATAATATCTCTAAGCTTAATAGCTTTTTCAAAGTCAAATTCTTTAGATGCCTTATACATTTCTTTTTCAACTTCTTTAATTTTTCTTTGAAGTTCTTTCTTTGTAAGTTTTGCTTTAGAGTTAAGAACTTCTTCAGCTTCCGTTTCTGTATTGTGAATTGGAGCCTGAATTGGTTTAACAATTGTAGTTGGTATAATGCCATTCTCATCATTGTATTTAGCCTGAATTTCACGACGTCTATTAGTTTCATCGATGCACTCTTTCATCGACTTAGTAACACTATCAGCATACATAATTGCTTTACCATGACTATTTCTAGCTGCACGACCAACAACTTGGATTAAACTTCTTGTGCTTCTTAAAAATCCTTCTTTATCAGCGTCTAGAATGGCAATTAAGCTGACTTCTGGAATATCTAAGCCTTCTCTAAGAAGATTGATACCCACTAATACGTCATACTTCCCTTTTCTTAATTGATAAATAATTTCACTTCTTTCAAGCGTCTTACATTCACTATGTAAATAAACTGTTTTAATTTCCCTATCTTTTAAATATGCAGTTAAATCTTCAGCAGTTTTAATAGTTAAAGTTACTATCATTACCCTTTCGTTTTTTGCAATCCTATCTTTAATCTCACTAATTAAATCGTCAATTTGACCTAAAGTTGGTCTTACTTCAATTTCAGGATCTAAAAGTCCGGTTGGACGTATAATTTGCTCGACAAACTCACCGTTTGTTTTTCCAAGTTCATAATCTCCAGGCGTTGCACTTGTACAAATAACTTGATTAATTTCTCCTTCGAATTCTTCAAAATTAAGTGGTCGGTTATCCAAAGCACTAGGTAATCTAAAACCATAATCAACTAAAGTAACTTTTCTAGAATGATCTCCATTATACATCCCTCTTACTTGAGGAAAACTAACGTGACTTTCATCAACAATCAAAAGATAATCTTTAGGAAAATAGTCCATTAAACAAAATGGTTTTTGACCAGGCTTACGGTTATCAATATGACGAGAATAGTTTTCGATACCTGGACAGATTCCAAACTCTTCAAGAGAAGCAACATCTTGTTTAGTTCTCATCTCAATTCTTTCTTTTTCTAAAGGTTTCCCTTCTCTATCAAAATAAGCCATTCTCTCATCAAGTTCAGCAAGAATAGATTTACAGGCTCTTAAGATATTTTCTCTAGTGGCTGCGTGATCATAAGCTGGAAATAAATCATAATAATGATATTTTTCGATAATTTCGCCAGTTAGATAATTACATTTAGCAATTGTTTCAACTTCATCGCCAAAACAATCTAAACGAATATACCAATCATCGCTATTAGCAGGCATAATATCTATTAAATCTCCGTGGACTCTAAATCTGCCTGGACTAAGTTCAATATCATTCCTTTTATATTGTGAATTTAAAAGTTTACCAAAGAATTCTTTTCTATTAATTTCCTCGCCAACTCTAACATCAAAAACAAGTTTTTTATATTCATCCGGATCAGTTAATCCATAAATTGAAGCAACTGAGGCTACAACAATAGTATCTCTTCTACTAACAATCGAATTAACAGCACTTACTCTCATCATCTCAATTTCTTCATTCATAAGAGCTGATTTATCAATATAAGTATCTGTTGATGGAATATAGGCTTCAGGTTGATAAAAATCAAAGTTTGATACAAAATACTCAACTCTATTTTCCGGAAATAATTCCTTCATTTCAGCATAGAGTTGGCCGGCCAAAGTTTTATTATGCACAAGAATTAGGGTTGGACGTTGCACTTTTTCGATGACATTAGCCATAGTAAAAGTCTTGCCGGTACCTGTTGCACCAAGTAGAACCTGGTAACGCTTACCATCATTTAGTCCTTTTACTAATTCTTTTATAGCAGTTGGCTGGTCGCCAGTAGGTTTAAACTCACTATGTATTACAAATGGTTTACTCTCGTTCATGATTATCTTGTGAATTTTCTAAGCTATCATTAGAAACAACATCTTTTTCTTGAGTTTCTACTTTATTTTTAGCCTTAATTTTCTTTTTTAATGATTTTAAATAGCGCTCTGAATTATTAATATTTATATTTTCAAAGCCTTCTCCACCTGTAAATAATGTTTGATAAAAAGTACAAAAAGCTTTTGGATCAATTTTAGCAATTCCGTTTCTTACTTTGTTATAATCTCTTCTAGAAAAAACTATTCTTACCATTGTTTTTTCTTCTTTTGAGTAGGCGCCTACTACCTTTGAAACAGTTGCACTTCTATCAAGTTCTTTAATGGAAAATTGACAAATTTCATCAACTTTATTGGTAACAATATCAACACAATAAGCACTTGTTTGTCCGCTATATATTATCTCAACCATCAATGAACACATAAATGCAGAAATAATACCAACAAGTCCACCAATTAATGAAATCGTATTCCCTTTTGTTAAATCAATAATAATACCAATTAAAACAATGCCACCATCAAATAAGAAAAAAGGAATAGATTCTTTAATGCCTGTAAATTTACTTACAATGAAAGTTAAAATATCAACCCCTCCGGTAGAACCGCCTCCATGAAATGTAATTGAGCAACCAACACCAAGAATCATTCCACCAAGCAAACCTATAACAAGTAAGAAACCACCATCTACCATCGATAATTGAGATAAATTTGTAATGATTCCGTTTTCTAAAACAAAACCACTCCCTTCGCCTAATAAAACATTTAAAAATTCAGGCAAAATCGAAGTTCTCAAAAATATAGAAATAAAAATAGGATAAAAAATAGTTGAGATCAGCGAGGATATTGTAAATTTAAAGCCCAATAAAATTAACCCAAGAACAAATAGCGCCCAGTTTAATATATAGCTCATGATATCAGGAGCAATAAATTCGGCTGTTAAAATTGTAATGCCACTTACTCCACCACTAATAATAGAAAACGGAATTAAGAAAAAAGCATTACCAGCACTTACAATAAATGTACCAATTAGAACTAAAGTTAAGCTACGGATGTTTCTCTTTAAATTTTCTTTTTTAAAAAAGGCTTTAAGGTAATTAAGCACTCTTTTTTGCCTCCTCTTTAAGATATGAAAAGATAAATCCTTCAATATATCCATCCATAACTTTGCTTACTTGAGTATCTTCGTAATTTGTACGATTGTCTTTAACTAAAGTATATGGGCAAAAAACGTAACTTCTAATTTGCGACCCCCATTCAATGTTCTTTTGTTCTCCAACAATTCCTTTTAATTTATTTTTTCTTTCTTCTTCTTGACGAGCAAAAAGTTGAGATTTCAGCATGTTCATCGCTAATTCTCTATTTTTGAGTTGAGTTCTTTCGACTTGGCAAGAAACAACAATGCCTGTCGGGATGTGTGTAATTCTAACCGCAGTTTCGACCTTATTAACGTTTTGACCACCTGCTCCTCCAGATCTATAAGTATCAATTTTTAAATCGGCAAGGTTAATTTCTACATTAACTGAATCATCAAATTGTGGAATTACATTCACACTAGCAAAACTAGTATGTCGACGCGCATTTGCATCAAAAGGTGAAATCCTAACTAATCGATGAACACCTTTTTCACCTTTTAACATCCCATAAGCATATTTTCCTTCAATAAGAAGCGTAACACTTTTTACACCAGCTTCTTCGCCTGGTAAAAAATCTAAAACTTTATAAGTGAAATTTTTTAGCTCACAAAATCTTTCATACATTCTTAAAAGCATATTTGCCCAATCGCACGCTTCAGTTCCGCCTGCTCCTGGATGAATTTGAATAACACAATCAAGATTATCATATTCGCCACTAAATAAAACTAAGGTATTCAATTCTTCTAAATCTTTTTTTAAATCTTTAAAAGTTGACACTAAAAGATCTGATAATTCTTCATCATTAACATCAAGTGTATCAGCAAGTTCATTTAAATCTTTTATTGTGGATTCTAGTTTTTTATAAAGTTGAATTTTATATAGAATATCGTTTTTCTCATCGATAATTTTAGAGGCTTCCCTTTGGTTACTCCAAAAGTCGTCTTTTAAAGATAAAGCCTCTAATTCTTCAGCTTTTTTAGATAATTTATCTAAGTCAAAGTGAACTACCAAGCTGTTCAATTTGCTCGGTAGCCTCTTTTAATTCATTTTTAAATTCATATAAATCAATCATAGACAACCCCTTTAATTTGTGTGGATATCATCATATTCATGATCTACTGCTGCTGTAGCATTCTTATCAATATCAGTAATATTTAAATCTTTACCTGTCTCTTTAGTAACGACTTTCATATCTTTTGTTTCTTCAGCAGGAGCTTCAGCTTGTTTATGAACTTCGTTTTGAGCTTGAGTATTTACAGCATACGTATCTTTTTCGTCTGCTTTCTTTTGAACCTTAACATTTAATAAGTTAAGAACAACTTCAAGTGAAATAGTTTCAAGCATATCTCTAAACATTGCCCAGCCTTCATTAACATAATCTTGAAGTGGGTTAATTTGTCCATAACTTCTTAATGAAACTGACTCTCTAAATCTAGACATGTTATCAATTTGTTGCGTCCAGTTTCTATCAATACATTTAAGTGTAATTTGTCTTTCAATTTGATCAGCAGTTTCTTTGTCCCGTTCTCTTCTTTTAATTTGATAGGCGTTAGCTAAAACTTCGCCAATATCTTCTCCGGCTTCTTCAGGAGCAGCCTCATCGTATAAATCCCAATTAATAGCTGCATCATCGAGAAATCTAGGAACAGATAAATCATGTAATTTTTTTGCACTTACTGTTCTATTTGATTGTTCGTCATAAACACTTCTTTTACAAAGAGCAACACCACAATCTTTAAATGTTTCGGATAATAAATCATTGATATCACTAGCAAAAATAATTTGGTCACGCTTTGCATACATAATTTGTCTTTGCTTACTTAAAACATCATCATAATCAAGCAAGTTCTTACGTACATCAAAGTTTTGGCCTTCAATACGTTTTTGAGCACTAGTGATAGCGCTACTTAAAAGTCTACTTTCGATTGCTTCATCACCATAATTTGCAAAAGATTTTCTCAAATTATCGCTAGCAAATCTAACCATTAATTCATCATCTAATGAAACATAGAATCTAGAAAAACCAGGGTCACCTTGACGTCCGCTTCTACCTCTTAATTGGTTATCGATACGTCTAGATTCATGTCTTTCAAGACCGAAAACACAAAGTCCACCTAATTCTCTTGTTTCAGGAGTAAGTTTAATATCAGTACCTCTACCAGCCATATTAGTGGCAAGAGTAATGTGATTCTTTTCACCAGCATGGGAGATAATTTCTGCTTCTCTAGCATGGTTTTTAGCATTTAACATTTCATATTTTAAGCCAACTTCATCAAGATATTTTGCTACTTCTTCACTAGCTTCGACACTTGGAGTACCAATCAAAATAGGTTGCCCTAGATTATGTCTTTCAACAACTTCTTTAACTAAAGCTTTAATCTTTGCTGTTTTTGTTGCAAAAATATAGTCTAATTCATCTTTTCTAATAACTGGTTTATTTGGTGGAATACATACAACTTTCATGTTGTAGATTTTTCTAAATTCTTCTTCTTCAGTTTTAGCAGTACCGGTCATACCAGCCATTTTCTTAAATAATCTAAAGAAGTTTTGATAAGTAATAGTTGCTAAAGTAACAGTTTCTTCTTTAATTTTTACACCTTCTTTAGCTTGAATAGCTTGTTGTAAACCATCGCTATATTCTCTTCCTTTTAAAACACGGCCTGTAAATTGGTCAATAAGTTGAATTGTATTGTCTTGGTCAACAAGATATTCAACATCTCTAGCCATAATATAGTTTGCTTTAAGAGCTTGGTGAATTCTATGAACTAAGTCTTGATATTGAGGAGCATATAGGTTTGCAATACCAAACATTTTTTCAGCTTTATCAACACCTTTATCAGTTAAAGAGCAAGATTTTGTTTTTATATCAACAACAAAGTCTCCATCTGGAACATATTCAGGATGTTTTCTCTTATAATCTTCATCAACATCAGTTGATCTTTTGAGCATTTTTACGAATCTATCAGCGATTTGATATTGAGACATTGATGCTTTTGCGCCACCAGAAATAATAAGTGGGGTTCTAGATTCATCGATTAAAACACTATCAGCTTCGTCAACAATACAATAATTTAAGCCTCTTAAAACACGTTGTTTTTTACTTGGAGCCATATTATCTCTTAAGTAGTCAAAACCAAGTTCAGAGTTAATAGTATATGTAACATCACATTGATGTGCTTTTTGTTTTTCAGTTGTTGTTAAACTATGAAGGTTAACACCAACAGTTAAGCCTAACAAACGGTAAATTTGACCCATTTCGTTAGCGTCTCTTTGTGCTAAGTACTCATTAACAGTAACAACGTAAACACCTTTACCTTCAAGAGCGTTTAAATAAACTGGCATTGTTGCAGTTAAAGTTTTACCTTCACCAGTTTTCATTTCAGCAACATCGCCATCATTTAAAACAAGGCCACCTATGACTTGGCATTCAAATGGATATAAGCCCAAGACTCTGCGTGCAGCTTCTCTACAAACAGCAAAAGCTTCTGTTTTAATATCTTGAAGAGTTTCGCCTTTTTTAAGTCTGTCTTTAAATTCTGTTGTTTTTGCTCTAAGTTGATCATCACTAAGTTTTTTCATCTCTTCACCAAGAGATAAAACTTTTTTTGCTTCTTTTACATACTTTTTTAAGATGTGTTGATCTACTCTAAATATTTTCTCAATAACATTTCCCATAATTTATTTCCTACGCATTTAAAGATTTTAACATTATATATAATGTTATGAAAGCAAATTTCTAACCTTAAAATCTCTAAAATTTGCATTTTAAAGTTCTAACTTAAGAAAAATTCCTTCCTTTAAATTCAAAATCAATTGTTTAGAAGAATTAAATATTCTTAAAATAAACCCATGATTTGGTCAAAAACATTGCAAATCTTAACTTATTTATACAATTTCTATATTTTTACTTCCTTCTTTTTTCGTTAATTCGTTTAACTCCTCCTCGCTAAAAACACGTTTTGCAATTACCAACACCTTTAAATTTAAAGGATTTAGGTCTTTAATCTTTTTAATACATGCCTTTAAGGTTGAGCCAGTTGTACAAACATCATCTACTAATAGAATCTTTTTACCAGCAAGATCAGTTTTTCCTTCTTTAAATTTTATAAACTTACCAACTTCATGCCTCTTATGATAATTTTGATCAGATTGCTTGTGATTTTCACTCTTATAGAAGATATCATGCATATTTAAACCAAGGCAATTAAACATGTATGAAACATGATTCTCCTCTTTGTGCGAAGGAACTAATACAATCTCAAAATCACGAAAAAGAGTTTTAAGTTCAAGAGCAAACGGGCCAACAAAGACATTGGCTAATTCAAAGTCTCCACACCCTTTATATTGATATATTTTCTCTTTAACAAAATCGCTATATTCATAAATAGCTAAACATTCAACATCATCAATTTTAAATTCAATAAAGCTAGGATTTAGCTGATTTAAACAACTATAGCAAATAATTCCGTTGTTTAAAAAATCATGGTATGCTCCGTTTTTTATCTCTTTAAAACATATCTTACAAATTTTTGTTGGCGTCGATAATGGTTTGTCTGGCTTCAACCATTTCTTTAGTTTTTCTACTCCCGATAAAAATAACTTCTCCATCTGTTGCATCTTTTTTTCTTCCAACTCGTCCAGAGATTTGGATTAAAGCTTCTTTTGTGTATATAAAAGATGAAGCATTAAAAATTATTACCTGTAAATTCTTTAAAGTAACGCCCCTTTCTAAAACTGCTGTGGTTACTAAAAATTTATATTCGTTTTTTCGAAACTTCTCGATACGCAAACTTCGATCTTTACATTTAGAGTGAACAAAATTTCCATTAATCCTAAAGAGTTTCATAAGCGTATATAAATTTTCACACTCCTCAATAGTTGGAGAAAATATTAGGAGCGGTTTTTCTTCCTTCATAAATTGTTTGAACTTATAAAAAAGATAAATATAATTTATGATTTTTAGATTAACAAAAATCGATGGCTCTGGGATTTTTTTGCCATGATAGCGTTTAAATAAAGTAACAATTCCAAAACCTTCTTTGCTGTACTTTGAAAGCAAATTGTCAGAAGGTGTAGCCGACATCAAAACATGGTTACCTCGAACACTTCGGTTAAAAAAACTTTCCAAAACATCATTATCTTTATAAGGAAAAGCATCTACTTCATCTAAAATAAGTAAATCAAAATATTTTTCATACCTAAAAAGTTGATGTGTTGTTAAACAAATTATATCCCCCTCTAAAACCGATGTATTACCACCATATACACAAACAACTTTGTACTTTTTAAAAGCATCTTGTAATCTTAATGACAATTCAATCACAACATCTCTTCTAGGTATTGCAAAACCAACTTGTAGTTTGTTTTTTAAAGCATATTCAATCACAGCATAAACCAATTCAGTTTTGCCAGCCCCACAGACGGCATAAACAAGAGTGTTAATATGTTTTTGATAATTACTTAAAATCGCACTAGAAACTCTTTTTTGATCATCACTTAATTCATAATCAATTTTTAAATAGCCAGTTGTTGAACGGTATTCAAATTCATCTGCAGCTTCTCCTCTAAACGAAATACATCTTCTGCAATAAGGTACTCCATTTTTATATCCGATATACTTTTCATCTTCGTTACCACATAAAGAACACTTAAATATTTAAAAAACCTCCTTTCACTAATATAAAGGAGGTTATTCTATTTTTTTTAAAAAGAATTTTATTTTTTTATTTTTCGTAATCAATAATAGTGTTGACTCTTTTTTCGTGTCTTCCACCTTCAAATTTGGCATTTAAGAAAATATCAACTCTTCTTAAAACATCTTCTAAGCTCATGAAAGATTGACCAAAGGTAATCATGTTTGCATTATTATGTTCTCTAACCAAATGCGAAACCTCATCGTTATATCCAATTCCGCATCTTATACCTTTAACTTTGTTTGCTGCCATACAAACGCCTTCGCCGCTACTACAAACAAGAATACCTAAATCGCTTCTCCTGTTAGAAACATCTTCAGCCGCTTTTAATGCAAATTCTGCATAGTTACACGAATCCAATGAATAAGTTCCTTCGTCAATTACTTTATGCCCTAAAGATTCTAAATGCTTTTTTACTTCTTCCTTATATTTAAAGCCAGCATGGTCGCTTCCAATAGAAATTATCATTTTACTACCTCCACAAGTTCGCTAAGTTTAATTTCCCCAGGTCTAATCTGAATTATATTTTCATCATATATCTTAAATATAGCCGATGGAACATTACTTTCACACTTTCCTTTAACCACAGCATCTAAATTATCATGAAAATATCTAATAACTTCTTGATAAGTCTTTGCTGGAGGGAATGAAGAGATGTTTGCGCTAGGAACAAGTAAAGGAGCACCAACCTTTTTAATCATATTTCTTACAAAATCATCATCAGGGATTCTAACTCCAACAAATCCAGTACCTAAATCAATATATTCAGGTACTTCTGTTTTAACTTTTAAAATTAAAGTAATAGGACCAGGCATGAATTTTTCAATAATTTTTTTAGTCCATTCGTTAATTTCCACAATATTTTTAAAATCATCAACCGATGAACACATTAAAGTAAAAGGTTTGTCGCTTGGTCTATTTTTAACCTTCACGAGTTTATCGTAATTTTCCTTTGAAGTTGCTTTTATTCCTAAGCCATATACTGTTTCAGTAGGAAAAGCAATAACACCATCATTTCTTAAAATTTCTGCACAAATTTCAATGTCTTTTTTAGTTAATATTTTCATAAATATAGCCTCTTATTATAAAAAGAAAACGAGTTCTTCCATAAATATCATTAACAAAGGAGAAGTTAATGTTGTCTTCAAAATATTTCGAAATCAATTCAGTTAATCTATCTTGCTGGTCATAATTAATTTCAAAAGCTAATATAAATTTCTCGTTTAATACTTCTTTATAGTGTTTAAAAATTTCTTCGTAAAAAGCTGTGCCGTCTTCTGAGTATATTGCGTTCATCGGCTCATGATTTTTAACTTTTTCTTCAATATCCTCTTTGTTTTGAACATAAGGAGGATTTGAAATAATAACATCAAATTTTTGCCCATTCGTTAAAAATGGCTCTAGTTTATCTCCTTGAACTAAATGGATATTTGATGAAAAGTGCAAAGCATTCTTTTTGGCTACATCAAGTGCATCCTTTGAAATGTCACTAGCATAAACTTCAGAATTCTCAAATTTACTTTTTAAATAGATAGCTATACAGCCAGAACCTGTACACATATCTAAGATGCTTTTTGGTTCTATCTTTAAGAGTTTTAATAAATCTATAGTTCTAATAACAAGCTCTTCTGTTTCTACTCTTGGGATTAATACTCTATTATCAACATAAAAAGTATAATCAATGAAAGGAGCTTCATTTAAAATATATTGTATTGGTTCTCCACTAAACAATTTTGATTTTAATTCCTCAAAATATTCAGGATTTGCAAGCTTTTTATCAAAGTTAAGAGTTAATTCAGTATAAGAATTAAAACCATTTGCCTTTTCTAACAGTTGGCAAATTTCGTTATTTGAAATATCTAAACCTTCTTTTTCTATGGCGTGTTTGGTCTGAAAATAAGCTTCTCGATTAGTTAATTCCATTTTGATTGCCAGCAATTTTTTGTTCTTGATCGTAGTTAATTAAGGCATCAACAATAGGATCTAAATCGCCATTAATTACTCTATCAAGTTGTTGAATAGTAAAACCAATTCTATGATCAGTTACACGATTTTGTGGGTAGTTATATGTTCTAATTTTCTCATTTCTATCGCCGCTGCCAATTTTACTTCTATATTGAGCTTCTGTTTTCTCTTTCTTTTCTTCTTCAAGTTGAGCTAATTTAGAAGCAAGCATTTGCATACAAATTTCATGGTTTTGAATTTGTGATTTTTCGGTTTGACAAGAAACAACAATTCCTGAAGGAATGTGTGTGATTCTAACAGCAGATTCGGTTTTATTAACGTTTTGACCGCCTGCACCTTGTGATCTATAACGATCTACTTTTAAATCAGCAGGATTAATATTTATTTCGTTTGTTTCAACTTGTGGCATAACAACAACTGTTGCTGTGGAAGTATGAATTCTTCCGTTAGCCTCAGTCTTAGGAACTCTTTGAACTCTATGTACACCGCTTTCAAACTTCAATCTTGAATAAGCATCATCTCCACTGACAACAAATGAAACATATGAATAACCGCCAACTCCAGTTGGATTTTCGTCTAAGATTTTGACGTGCCAACCTTTAGTTTCACAATATCTAACATACATTCTAAATAAATCGCCAGCAAAAATATTAGCTTCGTCTCCTCCGACAGCGCCTTTTATTTCAAAAATAATATCTTTTCCATCGTTTGGATCCTTAGGAATAAGCAAGATTTTCAAAGCTTCTTCAATTTCTTCTAGAAGAGCGTCATTTCTCTTTAATTCTTCCTTTCCCATCGCAGCAATTTCAGGATCGTGATCACTACACATTAATAAAGCATCATTTTTGTTTTGCTCAGCGTAAGTATACTCATGAAATTTTTCAACAATAGGATCTAGTTGGCTTCTTTCTTTATTTAATTTCTTAAATAAATTCATATCACTAGCGGTATCAGGTTGAAGCAACAATTCATCAATTTCATTTAATCTTTTTTCACTAGTTAATAATCTATCACGCATGCTCTTATCCATAACCGATACCTCCTTAAGTCAAAAAATTATACAAAATAATCAGTCACATTTAAACAAGTACGAACTTATATAAAATAGTAGCAATATCGTAATTTATATTTTTCGTTTACTATTTTATCACAATTCACCCACTAAAAAACAACTTAAAATGTGCTAAAACCATGCAAAACAAGCATTAATTAACAATTTTAAGCTGCTCTGCTAACTTCTGCTCCTCATGTGTTTCACTATCTCTAAATTGGAGATCATAAAGAATTTTATAAGCGCCATTTTCTTTAATAAGTTCTTCGTGAGTTCCTTTTTCTTTGATTTGGCCTTCTGAAATAACCATAATTTCGTCGGAATTACGAATAGTTGAAAGACGGTGGGCAACAACTATTGTTGTACGTCCTTTACACAACTCGTCTAATGCGTTTTGAATCAACAATTCGGTCGTATTGTCTAAAGCGCTTGTTGCCTCATCAAGAATTAGTATTGAAGGATTTTTCAAAAATATTCTTGCGATAGAAAGTCTTTGTTTCTGGCCTCCAGAAAGCTTAACACCTCTTTCACCGATTTCTGTTTCAAATCCTTTAGGTAAAGAACAAATATAGTCATATATATTTGCCTTTTTAGCAGCTTCAATAAGTTCACTTTCACTCGCGTCTAAATTTCCATATAAAATATTATCTTTAATTGTTCCACCAAAAAGGAAAACATCTTGTTGAACAATTCCGATTTGTTTTCTTAAAGAATCCAAGGTAAATTCTTTAATATTCACTCCATCGATAGTTATGTCTCCGCTTGTAACATCATAAAATCTAGGAATGAGGTGGCAAATAGTTGTTTTTCCACCGCCGCTTGGTCCAACTAATGCAATTTTTTCTCCATGAGGAACATCAAATGAAATATTCTTTAAGATTCCTTTTGAACTCTTATAATGAAAACTTACATTCTTAAAAGAGATATTGCCCTCTAATTTATGGCAGATTTTAGTGCCTTCATGCAAGGTCTCTTCTTCTTCATCCATAATTTCAAGGAATCTTTTAAAACCAGTTGTTCCGTTTTGAAATTGCTCTACGAAATTAATTAACTGATTCATAGGTTGAATAAACATGTTTACTGAAATAATAAATGTAGAATAATCCGCTAAATCTATTTGCCCATTATATAAGAACAAGCCACCAGCAATTAAAACAATAATATTAAAAACATCTGTAATAAATTGTGAAGAAGCGAAAAATTTACCCATTGCATCGAAAGCCGAACTTCTCGCTTTTACAAATTCTTGATTAGTAATTTCAAACTTCTCTTGTTCTTTTTTAGTGTTTGTAAAAGCTTTTGTTACTCTAATACCAGAAATTGAAGATTCAAGCGAACTATTAACATCAGCAATTGCAATTTTTGATTGCATCATGGCCACTCTCATCTGATGTCGAAAATGTGAAGTAACAAAAAATAGCAAAGGTACACAAGCAAATATAATTAGAGCTAAAATCCAATTGATAATCGCTAAATAAATTAAACTTGCTAGAAGAGTAAAACCAGCTATAAAGATATTTTCAGGACCATGATGAGCAAGTTCTGAAATATCAAAAAGATCATTAGTCATTCTAGACATGATATTTCCTGTTTTGTGCTCGTCATAATATGTGTAAGGTAGTTTTTCTAACTTATTAAACATATCACTTCTCATCTCGGCTTGCATCCTAACTCCCATTGTATGGCCGTAATATTGGATAAAATATCTTAAAAACATTCTAATAATATAAACAGCAAGTAAAGAAAAACCACAAATCAATACTAAATCAATTTTCTTGTTTGGAATAAAATCATTTAACATGTATCTGGTTATTATTGGATAGCCCATCCCTATAACAGCAACCAAAAATGAAGCTGCCATATCAGCAACGAAAATTTTTTTGTGTGGCTTATAGTATTTTATAAATCGCTTAAGTAAGTTCATATGCAACCTCTTCTTTAAATTTTCTCTATCAAATTAAGTATTTTCGCAAATATATGTCCTTTTTTCAATCTAAGAAAAATCCTGATAAATTTATTAAATTTGTTCCTTTAACAAATGAATTTTAGGTTTTGAATATTATGAATTAATAAATTTTAACCGATTATAATTATTAATAAAAATGAGTTCGTTCAAGTTTTTTTCTTTAATGTTTCCTTTTATCTTTTTTAACAGTTTAATTAACGTGTATAATTAATAAAGGTATTATTCATGTCGTATTTAGCACTTTATCGAAAATATAGAAGTAAAAATTTTGATGAACTTGTTGGACAAGAAGCAATAAAACAAACATTAGAGAATTCTTTAAAAATTCAAAAGATTTCACACGCTTATCTTTTTAGTGGTCCACGTGGAACTGGTAAAACTAGTGTTGCTAGACTTTTTGCAAAAGCTTTAAATTGCGAAAAAGGAAACGGAGAAATTTGTAATGAATGTTCTAATTGCCGTGCAATAAACGAAGGTTCTCACCCTGATGTTATCGAAATAGATGCTGCAAGTAATAGCGGCGTTGATGAAGTCAGAGAATTAATTGAAAAAGTTAAATACGCTCCAATCCAAGGAAAATATAAAGTTTACATAATCGATGAAGTTCACATGATGACAAATAGTGCTTTTAATGCTTTATTAAAAACACTAGAAGAACCACCAAGTTATGTTGTTTTTATTCTTTGCACTACTGAACCTTATAAACTATTACCTACTATTTTAAGTAGATGTCAAAGATATGAGTTTAAAAAGATTACGGATGCTGAACTGAAAAAACTAATTACTCATGTTTTAAAAGAAGAAGGTGTTAGTGCTACAAACGATGCAATTAACCTAATTGTTGAACTTGCAAACGGTGGCGCACGTGATTCTTTATCACTTTTAGACCAAGTAATATCCTATGCTGGCAGTAACATTGAAGAAGAAGATGTTATTAAAATGTTTGGACTTGTTTCTAGCCAAGACAAGATTCGACTTTTAGAAAACATAAAAGATGGAAATACTTTAAAAGTATTAAAAACATACGATGAATTTATAATCCGAAATATTGATCTTTCTCGTTTAGTAAATGAATTGTTAACTTTGTTAAAAGATTCGTTAGTTTATTTAAAAACTAGAGATAAATCACTTATCACTTCTTCTAAAGAAGAAGATGCTAAAGAAATAATGCTTAAATTTGATGAAAGTGAACTTCTTTCTTATATTGACCTTTTGCTTAAATGTCAAAATGAATTTAAGACAACTAGCGATCCAAACTTCCTTTTTGAAATTTATTTATTAAAACTTTTAAAGGTTGGGACTTCTCAAGAAGTAACTGTTCCAAAGGTTGAAACGCCTATCAAAAAGCCTGTCGTTACAGCCCCTCTTCCTCAAGAACAAACTCCTGTTTCTACAAATAACACTGCAAAAACCCAAGATTTTGCGAAAACTAACGCTGTTCCAGAGGAAAAAGTTAATGAACCTAAACCAGCAGCAAGTCTTAAATTAAAACCTTCTAACACTAAGTTTGCAGTTTTAGAAACTGAAGGCGATATAAGACAAATCACTATGGACGAATTAATTAAATTAACAATTATTTCTAATCGCGATGAAAGAAAGATGCTTAGTGAAAGACGGAACGCCCTCGAGCAATTAATCAACGATCCAAACGAAGGCCCTTATGCTTCTTTACTTCTCGATTCTCGTCCTTATATTGTCACTAACTCAAATCTAATTCTTATCTGTGATTATAAAAATACCGCAAAGAAAATTAATATTATTTCTAACCAAGAAGGCTTAAATAAACTAGTTAAAAAAGTTTTAGGTAGAAAAGTTTGCTTATATGCTTTAAATAGAGATGAGTCTACCGAACTTATTAAAAAATATCGTAATCTTCAAGAACTTAATCACTTGCCAAAGAAAACAGAAATTGAAGATAATAAATTGTTTTAAGGAGAAAATACACTATGAACATGCAACAAATGGTCCAAGCTATGCAAAAGCTTCAAAGACAATATGAAAAAGAACACAAAATATTAGAAGAAAAAGAGTTCTCTTACACTGCTAATGGCGCAATCAAAGTTACCTTAAAAGGCAACTTAGAGATGGTCGATGTAGAAATTTTAGATGAGGAACTTTTAAAAGAAAAAGAAGATTTAATCGAGATGATTAAACTTGCTTATAACGGTTGTAAAGATCAAATTAACGACGCCGAAGAAGAATTAGCTGGTAAATTTCAACAAGCTAACCGTAAGGGAGGCTTTCCTTTCTAAATGAAGGATCTAAAAGCTGTTGAAAAATTAGCCGATTCATTTTCACTTTTTCCTTCAATCGGTGCAAAAACAGCGGAGCGTATGGCATACGCTCTTTTAGATATGGATGAAAATGATGTTTCACTTCTTGTCAAAAACATCGAAGAAGTTAAAGAAAAAATTCATCCATGTCCAATTTGTGGAATTTTAACCGAAGAAGATAAATGTTCAATATGTGCTAGCGAAGATAGAAATCATGAACATTGTATAGTTGTAGCTTATTCAAAAGATGTTTTACCTTTTGAAAAAATTGGTACATATAATGGGGTTTACCATGTTTTAGGTGGATTAATAAACCCAAGTAAAAATTTAACACCTGAAAATTTAAAAATAGAAGAACTCGAAAAAAGAATTGAAGATGAGGGAATAAAAGAGTTAATTATAGCTACTAACGCTACTCCTGAAGGCGAAGTAACAGCTCTTTATCTTTCAAAAATCTTAGAAAAAAAGAATATAAATATTACAAGACTTGCTTATGGAATGCCTATTGGAGCTTCTTTTGACTATATCGATTCACTTACTTTAGATAAAGCTCTAAAAGGTCGTACAAAATTAAAATAGGAGAAAATTTATGTTTATTACTTTTGAAGGTCCAGATGGTAGTGGAAAATCAACAATCATCAAAAAAGTATATGAAAAGCTCATTAATGATGGTTTTGATATTGTTTTAACTAGAGAACCTGGCGGTACTCCTATTGCTGAAAAAATTAGAGATATTATTTTAGATAATTCTAATGTTGCACTTGACGCTAGAACCGAGGCTTTACTTTATGCTGCAAGCAGAAGGCAACATTTAGTTGAGAAAATACGGCCTGCCTTAAAAGAAGGTAAGATTGTACTTTGTGATCGTTTTTTAGATTCCAGTCTTGCTTATCAAGGTGGCGGCAGAAATTTAGGCGTTCAAAACGTTTTAAATATTAATTTATTTGCCACAGAAAACACCTACCCTGATTTAACTTTATTCTTTGATATTGATCCTGAACTTGGATTAAAAAGAGTCAGCCAAGATAAAAAAAGAGTTGCTGATAGACTCGATAATGAAAATGAAAATTTTCATGAAAAAGTTTACTCAACATTTAAAGAAATAGTTAATACAAATAGGCAACGAATAATTACAATCGACGCTTCAAAATCTATTGAAGAAGTCACTGAATGTGCATATAAAACTATAAAAGAAAAACTAAATGGATTACATTAACTACTTAAAAACATATCAACCTATTCCATATCAAATTTTTGAAAATGCTTTTAAGCATCATAAAATTTTTCATGCCTATTTACTTGTTGGTGAAAAAGGCACTCCACTTTTAAACATTGCCAAGTTTTTAGCAGCAAGTATTATTGATCCAAAAAGTTCTCCTTTTGCAGATCAAAATTCTTTAATTTTTGAACGAATTTTTAATGAAAATTATGTCGATTTGCGAGTTTTTGATTCTACAAAAGGCCAAATTAAAATTGATGAGATACGTCAGCTTGAGACTGACTTTGCAAAGACAAGTTCAGAAAAATATTCAAAAAGGGTCTACATTATTAACCTAGTAGAAAATCTTTCAATTGATGCCACTAATGCTTTATTAAAATTTTTGGAAGAACCTCTTTCTGATACCTATGCTTTCTTAACCACTGAAAACGATAAAAGAATTCTTCCGACAGTTTTAAGTAGGGTTCAAACGGTTCATTTTTCGTTGCTCCCACAAGAAGATTTAATTCATCAAGCCTTGTCTCTTGAAGTTGATGAAAAAGAAGCCGAAATTTTATCTTTTTTCTATAACGATGCCGAATTAATAAAAGAAAATAAAGATAACAATAAAATTAATAAAATAATTGAACTTGGTTTAAACACTCTTTCTTGTTCTTCTTATCCTGAACTACTTAATTATTTATTGAATACAGTCTTTAAAACTCTTCAAGGAAAAGAAGAATTCAGACAATTTTATGATTTACTAATTGTTATTTTTAAAGAAACAATAAAAGTTAAATATAAAGCGCAAATAGTCCTATCAAATTATGATAAAATACTAAATAAGTTAATATCTTTAAATAACATCGAAGATAAGGTTTTGACTTTAATGGATGCCAGAAACGAGATTAATTTTAATTTAAATTTAAACTTATTAACTTATTCTACTTTTAATAAAATTTTTGGAAATTAATATGAAATATTGTATAAGTGTAAAATTCGACGAATCAAAGAAAAATTACTTTTTTCAAACCGAAGACGAAACTATTTCGTTAAATGATTTTGTTGTTGTTGAAACAATTGTTGGTAAAGAAGTTGGCCAAGTTGTTTCAAATAAACAAGATTTAGAAAAAATGACCTTTGAAAAAGAAATTAAGCCTATTTTAAGAAAAGCGACCAAAAAAGATCTTCAAATATTCAAAGAAAATAAAGAAAGTGCACTTAAAGCAGGCGAAATTTTTGAAAAACTAACCAAAGAATTAAACCTTGATATGAGGTTAGTCAAAAGTGAATACACTTTAGATAAAGAAAAAATTCTTTTTACCTATTTCAGCGAAGAAAGAGTAGATTTTAGAGAATTATTAAAGCGTTTAGCCTCTTTACTTAAATGTCGAATTGAATTAAGACAAATAACAGCTAGAGAAAGAGCCGCTTTAGTTGGCGGTTATGGTGTTTGTGGATTGCCACTTTGTTGTTCATATATGTATTCCAATCAAGAAGGCATTTCTCTAAATAAAGCCAAAAATCAAATGCTTACAATTAATATCCCTAAACTAAGCGGTGTTTGTGGTAAATTGCTCTGCTGTTTAAAATATGAAGATGATTTTTATACTGAAGCCAAAAAAGATTTTCCACCAATCAATACAACATTTAAATATAATGGTGAAGAATTTAAAGTTTCAAGTTATAACATCTTAACTAAAATTGTTAAATGTGTAAGCACTGAAAATGTTGAATTTTTGCCATTAGATGAAGTTAATAAATACGTTAAGGAAAGTGGTAAGTTTCCTCAAAAAAAGCAACCAACAAAACCTGTAAATAAAAATGCCTAATACTTTATATCTAGTCGCTTCTCCTATCGGAAATTTAAATGATGTTTCACCAAGAGTAAAAGAGGTTTTATCTTCTGTTTCTTTTGTTGCATGCGAAGATACAAGAAATACTTCTAAACTTTTAAGTTTAATTGGAATTTCTAAACCTTGCATTTCATGTCATGAACATAACGAAAAAGAAGAAAGTTTAAAGATAATCAAAAAAATTCAAAATGGCGAAGATGCTGCTTATTTAAGTGATGCTGGCTATCCTTGTATTAGCGATCCAGGCTTTTTATTAACTCAGGAATGTATAAAAAATAATATCAAGGTCGTACCTATTAGCGGTCCAAATGCAGCTCTTTTAGCTTTAATTGCTAGCGGCTTAGATACAACTCATTTCATGTTTTATAGTTTTTTAGATGCTAAAATTTCAAAAAAAGAAGCTGAAATTGCAGAGTTTTCAAAATTTCCATATACAATTTTGCTTTATGAAGCGCCTCATAGAATTAACGAAACTTTATCTTCTTTATATAAAGTTTTAGGTAATAGAAAAATTTGTATTGCTAGAGAACTAACTAAATATTATGAAGAGTTTATTCGTAGCGACCTTAAAACACTAGTCGAAGAAAATAAAGAATATAAAGGCGAACTCGTAATAGTTTTAGAAGGCAAAAAAGAAGAGAAGAATTTTGAAATAAGTGACGAACTTTTACTTAAAGCGAAAGAATTTGAAAAACTTGGGTATTCAAAAAAAGATATCGCTTCTATTTTATCAACCTTCTATAAAGTTAATAAAAACAAAATATATAAAGAATTAATTAAGGATTAATCGTTATATTTTTCAATCAAATAGTTATACTTTTTAATAATCTCTGGATTAACTTTTAATACTTTTCGATCAAAAGTGTAAAGACCATTGTATTCAGTTTCACAATCAGCTAGTTGAGTATAAATAACTCCTTTTAATATTCCCTTATCTATAAGTTCAATAAATTTTTTATAAAGCTTTTCATAGTGAATTGTTAAATTGGCGCTTGTAAAGGAAACTGAGTGAGAGAAAAAACCTTTATATAGTGAGTGTCCTTTTACTTTTAAACCGCGTCCACCGCATTCAGAAAGTATATAAGGTTTATTTTGCTTTTTATCTTTTCTAACTCTAGTTTGGAATATATAAGCGTGAATGGAGTAAAGGTCTCTCTTATTATTTATATACCAACCACTTGTTGAATCATAAATACGACTATCATCACATTCTTTTGCTAAATCATAAACTGCATCAGGATCGAATTCTCCCCATCCTTCATTAAACAAGGTGTAGCAGATAATTGATGGATAATTATAAAGTTCAGTCAAAATTTCTTGAAGTTCCCATAAATACATTTTTTTCGATTTCTCGTTTTTTCGCCCAAGCTTCTCTTCATTCATCAAATTAAGTTTATTAAATAGTTTAATGTTAAATCTAGGGAAGGCAGTATTAAAGAACTTATATTTATATCCACCATTTGGAATATCTTGAATAACAAGCATTCCATGTTTATCACAAAGATAATAGAAGTAGTCCATTTCTACTTTTATATGTTTACGAATCGTATTAAATCCTAAGCCTTTTAAATTTAAAATATCCTTTTCATAATCTGCATAACTGCTTGGTGTTAATGAATTAGGGTAATAATATCCTTGGTCTAATAAACCATTTAAAATTACCTCTTTGTTATTTAAAAGCACTTTAGAACTGCCATTTTCTTCTTTAATTTCTATTTTTCTAAATCCAAAGTAGGATTTTACAACATCCTTTTTATATCTAATTTCTACATTATATAAATAAGGATTCTTATAAGACCAAGAAATTGGATTTTCTAAAGTTATTAAATTTTCTTTATTGGTTTCTAGATTATACGCTTTGCCATCAAGGAAAATAGTCGCTTGTTCAAATCTAGTATTATTAGTCATTACAATAACGCCAACTTGATTTAAGTCGTAATGAATTTTAAACTTCACTCCTCTTATGTAGTCTTTTTCAACAACTTCCATCCAAACGTTTTTATAAATTCCACTACTTGAGCTATAAAAACAAGTTTGTGGATTTAAAACTTGTTTACCGCGACTATAATAAAGAAAATCTGTAAAGTCATGAACTTTAACTATAATCTCATTTTCTTCTTTTAAAAAAGAAGTAATATTAACTGAAGTTTTAGTATAACCGGAATCATGATAAGTAACAAAATTACCATTTATAAACAAATCAAATGTTTGATCAACGCCATCTAAATGAAGAATATAGTTTTTATTTTTATCAAAATCATCAATTTTTAAAAATCGACGATAAACAAGCATCTCGTCTACTTCTAAAAGATGATTAATATTAGAAAAAGGAGATTCAACCGCAAATGGAACATTTACCTTTTTATCAAAATCCTTGTCTCCACCTTTCTTAACAATTTTTAAATCCCACAAACCATTTAAATTAATAAAAGAATCTCTAACTAAGTTTGGGCGTGGATATTCTTTAAAAGATACCTGATTAACATCTCTAATTTCTTTATCTTGTTTTTTGAGAAGGTCATTAACTAGATGACCATTATTTTTTGGAAACTTCTTCGTATATTTAAAAACAAAATATAAAGGTATTAAAACAAGCATCAAAACTCCTAAGGCTACTAAATACCCATAATTTGAAGGCAAAGCGTTAGGGAAATTAAATTGATCATAATAAATTTCACCATAAGCATTATTAAGTGCGCTACCAATGAATGGTCCAATACACATTGGTAAAGCAACAACAAAAATCATTCTTATGCCCATAAATATTCCTTCATTACCTTCAGGAATATATGATCTAATTAAGGAATTTAAAATTGCTGGAAAACTTACATAACCTAAAATCATTATTAATCCGCTGATTGAAGCATAGATGATTTTAGCAATATCATTTTCAATATAAGGAGCAAAAAACATCATGAATAAGCCCAATGCTGTTATTAAAAGTGTTGGGATTAACATTTTAGTTTTGCCTTTTTTATCTGCTCTAAAGCCAATAAAAACACTTAAAACAGAACCAAATAGTAATGATATAGCCATAACTATTGCAAAAGGCGTTAAGAAGGAATCTCCAAGATTAGAAATCTCACATGTTCTTTCTACATAAATCATTAAATAAGGAAAATATATTTGAACCGAAACATTAAAGATAAAATAAGCAATTAAAATGATATACAAAAGTTTATTTTTCTTTATAGTTGTAGGTTTGAATCCTTCAAGTAATAAAGAAAAATATTTCTGTTCGCTTCTTTCATCCTTCTTTTCTTTAGGGAGTAAGAATAAGGAAATGATACCAACAACAAAAACTATTCCACCAACGATATAGAAAAATAAGTCCCATCTATTTCCATTAGCTTCCGTTGTTAAACCATTTAGCCCAACAAAAATAATAAGCATTGCAATAAGTGGAAGAACGCCTAAAACGCCTTCAACTTTTGCCCTGTTTTTGTCTTCAATATTTTTAGTTATATAAGCGTTAAAGGCTGCGTCATTACCTGTTGATCCAAAAAAGGTCATTATGCAATCAATTACAATGACCATAATGGCGGCAGTAATCGCACTCATAGAAATTGGAATAAGTTCAACAGCACCATAAACATTTAATAATCCAAATGAGGCTGTTGATATACCCCATAAAATATAGCCAAAAGAAATGAATATTTTTCTTTTTCTAAGCTTATCGCTTAATCCACCCATAAAAATGGTTGTCAAAGTTGCTGTAACTGCACTTAAAGCAGTTGTAATAGAAATTAATAAATTATAATCAAACTTCTCTGAAACAGGAGCATTAAAATTCAAATAAGCTATATATGTATTTAAATACATATTTTCAATTGACCAAGCAAATTGTCCTGCTAAGCCAATTAAAATAACAATTATCCACATTCTTAAGCCAACTTTGTTGGCTTTATTCAAATTAGCTGTTTGTGCTTTCTTCATTTGATAAGACCTCCTTTTCCTCTCTTTCAAAAGGTGTAAGTCCTATAACGTCGCTGACTTTAACTGAAAAAGCAATGCCGCTACCTTTAGTATCTAAACCAACCTTTTTATATATATTAAGCATAACGTCATCTTTTATTTCTTCATCAACTAAAATAAAAACAATTTCTTTTTCAGGTTGAATAACAATTCCAAAAAAGGTCCCAAGTTCTTTATTTCCTGTGCCATGAGCCACAAAAGTTGTTCCGCCTCTTGCTCCGCATTCCTTTGCAGCATCCATTACATCTCCAGTATAACCTTGGTTAACGATAACAATAATTAATTCATAATTCTTTTTGTTTTCTTCCATTATCGTTCCTCCTTTTATTTTCTCTAACATTAGCTAAATATTTATAAACTAAAACACCAGCTACTGAATCAATATCCATGCAGAAGCTGATTCCTTTTAATTTTTTGTTCGCCTCAAATCTAGTTTTAATAATTTCTTTTAAAGGTTCAATCTCGTCAGTTTTTACTAAAGACATAACGATATCTTTTTTAGTTTCGCCTATACCTAAAATATCATAAATATCTTTTGTGGCTGTCCCGGTTCCAAAAATTTTAAATGAAGCCGCAACTTTTTTCTTTTCAAAAGCACGAACAAAATAATCGCCTTGACCACGATCAACAATAATGACCATGATTTTCAATTTTGCTATTTCATAGTCTTTATCGTAATTTGCTGAGCCTTCTTTGACTTCTATTTCTTTCTTTTCTTTCTTAAAAAGCATAATTTCACCTACAAATGAATAATTTGTGCATCGTTAGTTTCTTTAACTTGCTTTTGAACCATTTTGTGTCTAAGACGAATTTTAATTGTAGCTTGTAAGCCTAAAAGTTGAATGCAAATTACAGGAACAGCACTAATTAAACCAATTACACCAAATCCACTATTTTCTCCAACAATATTAGCAATGCCCATTACAAAAGGAAGAACAAAACAAGAAGACATTGTTCCACTAGCAACACCGCCAGAATCAAAAGCAATAGCTGTATAAATATCTGGAACTGCAAAAGATAAAGAAATACTTAATAAATATAAAGGCACATAATAATAAACAATTGAAAAACTACCAAATAATTCACGAACAACCTCAAGAACAATAGCTAAAGCAACACCTAAACAAAGAGTTATTAACATCTTATATTTAGAAATTGTTCCTCCACTAACTTCTTCGACTTGTTGATTTAAAATATGTACACCAGGTTCAACAAGAACAACAGCAAAACCAATTACGATTGCTAAAATAATTAAGAGATAATTGTAGGCTCCCCCATGTACTGGATCTCCTAAATTATTTCCTAAAGAAAAACCTACTGGAATTAAACCAAACTTTGCCGCAACCAAGAAAATCGTGAGTCCAAAGTAGGTATAAATAAAACCTAAAAGAATCTTTATAAGCTCTTTGATTGGTAATTTAATAAAAATAAATTGATAAATAATAAAGAATATAAATATAGGAACTATTGCAAGCAAAACTTCTAAACAAGTTGAACTTAAGACTTCAAAAAATGGAGTATCTACATCTATTGTATTTTTGAGTTGACTAAAATCAGTAAAACTACTTAAACACAAGAATAGGATCATTGTGCTAATCAAGGGTCCAATAGAACAAATTCCAGTAATACCAAAGGAATCACTTGATGCGTTTTTACCACCTCTAACAGTAGCAACACCTGCTCCAAAAGTAAGCAAGAAAGGAACTGTGACTGGCCCTGTTGTTACACCGCCAGAATCAAAAGCAATCGAAATTATAGCTTCGCCGTTTTTTCCATCAAGCAAACATCCTAAAGCAAAAACTATAAAATAAAAGAAAATTAGCCATATTTTCAAGTTTTGTTGAAAGATAATTCTTAATAAGCCAATAACTAAAAATATTCCAACGCCTAATCCTATGCAAATTTTTAATGTCCAAGGATTAATTGTAGAAGACAATAAGTCGCCTAAAACAGTCAAATCAGGTTCGGCAATTGTTATCATTAAACCTAACAAAAAAGAAATTATAACCATGAAAAATATAGATTGTTTCTTAGTGATGCTAGAACCAATATATTGACCAACCTTGCTCATCGATATTTCACTACCAAAAGAAAACATTGCCATTCCTAAAATCAAAAAGATAAGACATATCAAAAAGGTAATAAGCATGCTTACGGAAATGGTTTCTGAAGGCATCAAAAAAGAATATTGTAATCCAAAAATTACAATAACTATCAAAGAAATAGGCACAACACTAATGGCAGCTTCTAATAATTTTTGCCAGGCTTCTTTAAGCATATTATTATTATAATTCAACGAGTACTATTTTTATATAAAAAATTTATTAAATTTCTTTACAGTTTCTTTAAAATACTCAGCAAAACTCAATTATTTTACAAAATTTCAAAATTGTTAATTAAAAGAAAAAAGCGCGTTTATTTTGCGCCTTTTTTGTTTGATTTATTGAATAAACCTTCAAATTCATTAGGTATTTTTGTTGATAGTTTATAAGTCTTTCCACTAATTGGATTTTTAATAATTAGTTCATAAGCGTGTAAACAAAGTCTGCCTATTGGGTTTTCTGGTTCGCCATATTTGTCATCGCCTAAAACGTAATGCCCTAAACTTCCAAGTGTTACTCTGATTTGATTTTTTCTACCGGTAAAAATAGAAACGTCTAAAAGTGAGCATTTCTCATTTTCTTTTAAAACTTTGTAATCAGTAATACATCTTTGAGCTTTTTTATCTTTAGAGGAAACAACATACATTAAATTTAAGGCGTTCATTCTTAAATAATTAACGATATGTTTTTCTTTTTCGTCCATTACTCCTTCGACAACGGCATAATAACCTCTTTTTGAAACAAGATCATTCCAACTGTTTTGAAACTCCTCTTTTAACTTTTCGTTTTTAGCAAAAATTAATACACCACTTGTTTCTTTATCTAGTCTATGAACAACATAAATTCGATTATGCTTGTCTTTTGCCTGAACATAATCCATAACCATTCTATAGGCGGTTGAGGATTTTTCTTTATCACTTGCAACGCTTAATAAGCCAAAAGGTTTGTTTATTGCAATAATATCGCTATCTTCATAAATTATCGGTAAATCTTTTCTTGGTTTTTTACGAATAGGTTTTTTAGAAATAATCAAAGAGTCGCCTTTTGTTAATCTAAAATTAAATTGACTAACTGGCGCTCCATCGATTGAAATCAAATGATGTGATAAAAGTCCCTTTGCGTTATTTCTTGAAAAATGAAGTTCTTCAATAAGGTATGTTAAAAGTTCAGAATCTTTTTTAACAATAAATTCTTTTATATCAAGTTCTTTTTTTGATTGATATTCTTCTAAGCTTTTTCCTTTTAATCTATTTTTTAAATTTTCTTTATAATTCTTATTCATCTTCTAATTTAATTTGGTTAGCTGCTTTAATAAATCCTAAAAATAATGGGTGTGGTTTGAGTGGTCTAGATAAAAACTCTGGGTGGAATTGACAAGCTACAAAATATGGATGATTTTTTAACTCAACAATTTCACAAAGATTAGTTTGTGGATTAACTCCACTAAATGTTAAGTTTCCATCAGAGAATAATTCTTTATATTTGTTATTAAATTCATATCTATGTCTATGACGTTCTCTGATCAAATCTTGACCGTATAAATCATATGTTTTTGTACCTTTAACCAAAGCACAATCGTACTCACCAAGCCTCATAGTGCCGCCCATCTTAATTCCTTTATATTGGTCAGGTAAATAATCAATGATATTATTCTTGCAATTTTCATCAAATTCAGTGGAATTAGCATCTTCAAGTTTTAAAACATCACGAGCATACTCAATCAAAGCAAGTTGCATTCCTAAACAAAGACCTAAATAAGGCAAGTTGTTTTCTCTAGCATACTTAATGGCTTTCATTTTTCCTTCTACGCCTCTTTTTCCAAATCCACCAGGAACAATAATGCCTTGAACATCACCTAGCACTTCACCAACATTTTCATCAGTTAAGTTATCGCTATTAACCCACTTAATTTCTACCGATTTATCAATTGCATAACCAGCATACTTTAACGATTCAACAACAGAAATATAAGCGTCATGTAAGGAAACATATTTTCCAACAAGGGCAATTTTTACGCTCTTTTTAAGTCTTCTAATTTTTTCTATAAGTTTGACCCAGTCGCTCATATCGGCTGAAGGCAAACAATCTAAATTCATATGTTTTACGATTAAATCATCTAAGTGTTGCTTTTGTAAATTTAAAGCAACTTCGTAAATGATTGGGACATCTTTAACACTAATTACAGCTTCATCACTTAAATTGCAAAATAAAGCTACTTTTCTTTTTGATTCGACGTCAATATTAACTTCGCATCTTAATAAAAGGGCATCTGGTTGAATTCCTAAACCCGTTAGTTCTTTAACACTATGTTGTGTTGGTTTTGTTTTTATTTCTCCAGTGGTTTTTAGATATGGAACAAGAGTGTTGTGGACGAAGAAAGTATTTTCATATCCTAATTCTCTTCTAAGCTGACGAATGGCCTCTAAAAATGGGAGAGATTCAATATCACCAACGGTTCCACCAATTTCAACAATACAAACATCGGTGTCGCCTTTTGCATTAAAAGCTTCAAATAATCTTGCTTTTATTTCATTAGTAATATGAGGAATGATTTGAATAGTTGCCCCTAAAAAGACTCCTCTTCTTTCTTTTTCTAATACTGCACTATAAACTTTACCACTAGTTACACTACTTTCTTTTGTTAAGGAAGTATTGATAATACGTTCATAATGTCCTAAATCAAGGTCTGTTTCAGCACCATCTTTAGTAACAAAAACTTCGCCATGTTGATATGGAGACATAGTACCTGGGTCAATATTTAAATATGGATCCAATTTCATGGAAAAAACATTAAGGCCTCTTCTTTTGAGTAATCTTCCTATACAGGCTGCACTAATTCCTTTGCCTAAACTTGAAACAACACCACCTGTAACAAATATAAATTTCATCTTTTTTTCCATATTTAAAACCCTCGTAATTAAGAAATATTAAAAATATATAAATGGGTAGCCCTTAATATTGTAAAAGAAAGGTCGGCCTATATCAAACGATATCTTGTTAATTTTGTTCTTTAATTTGCGTCTTTAATTTCTTAAAAAATTAGTGAGTTAGAAACCATTAAGAATCAAAGAAAAAAAGCCTGTATAAATCTTGTATTTTACTAAAAGATGTAAGTTTTGCAGGCTTTTTTAAAAAATTATTATATTTTTTCTATTTAATTTAAATTGTCCATTGCTAAACAAGCACATCCAATAATGCCTGCATCGTTTTTTAAACTAGCAATTTTAATTTCAACTTTTGGTGTATGACGATACCCGTAATGGTACTTTTCACAATAAGCTTTTACTTTATCTAAAAGATAGTCACCTTGATTAGAAATTCCACCGCCAATAAGAATAATTTGTGGTCTAAATATATTACAGAAATTTAAAATACCTTCACTTAAATATTTAACATAGGTATCGATGACTTTTATTGCTGCTTCATCACCTTTTTTAGAACATTCAAAGCTTGTTAATCCGGTTACTGATTCAATATCGTGATCACAATAATCCCACATAATAGAATTTGGATTCTTTTTCATTTCTTCTTTTGTAAGTTTAAGAAGAGCACTTGCACTAGCATAAGCTTCAAAACAACCCCTTCTACCACATGCACATTCGTGTCCGTCGACAACAATTACTGTATGGCCAAGTTCAGCTCCTTTTCCATCAACACCTTCAAAAAGTTTATCATCGATAACAACTCCGCCACCAATTCCGGTACCTAAAGTGAGTAAAACAACATCAGTATAACCTTTAGCAGCACCAAATCTTTCTTCACCAAGTGCAGCAACGTTTGCATCATTTGATAAGAAAATAGGTAAATTTAAATCTTTCAAATAATCTTTTAATGGAACATCTTCAACATAAAGATTACAAGCATAATCAATTGTTCCAAGTTTATTATTAACAACGCCAGGAATACCAAATCCGATTGCAAGAGGTTTCATATTATTATCTTTTGCGTAATCAACCATCTCTACCATTAAAGCCTTAATATCTTTTAATAAAGCTTCTTTGCCACCATTAACACTGTTGGTCTTTATTGAACCTTTGTGCAAAATTTTGCCTTGTTCATTTACCAAACCAGCTTTAATAGACATTCCTCCAACGTCGACACCAATATAAACATTTTCCATAAATAAAAATCTCCTAAAAATATTTTACATTCTTAGGAGATGTTTTTCTATTGCTTCAAATAACAAATCAGTATATAAGCCCAATAATCATTTAAGTAAAATCTCGCTTGAGAAGTTAAAGATTTAAAATTGAAACTAAACGTTATAAAGAATTGCTTAATTTAATTTAGCAAAATCTTAACTTTAGCGATAAGTAAAAGAACTATTTTGCTTAAAATAATTTATTTTTGCGACTTTTTTGAATAAATTCCTGGTGGAGATGCGGAGAGTCGAACTCCGGTCCACATATCCCCCTACAAAGACCACTACAGTTTATTTGAGGTTATAAATTTCATGGTTTATCAATCTCAACGAACTTTACACCACTAGATTATATTTTTTCATTCTTGTCCCATAATCATCGAACAAGACCTAACTCCCTAAATTGAGAAGCGTTAATTAACCAGGAGTAAATTAATTAAGCCCCACGCAAACTCTATATAGAGTTACTGACTAAGCAGCAAAAGCGTAATTGAAATTTCTGTTGCCAGATAATTTTAAGTTTGTGATTACGTCACAACTCGACTGCAATCTATGCCAAAGGATACATGTCGAAACCAGTACATCCCCAGGTGAAATAATAATAATTAGTAATACTTCCTTTGTCAATTTTTAAACTAATAAATTCATTTGTTTATAAACTATTTATAGTTTATACTAATACATGCATTCGATTTAGAGGATAGTTAAATGGCAAAAGACAAAGTAAAAATTATTAAAAACAAAAAGAAATTCAACTTTGCATCAGTTTGGAAATTTGTAAAAACTTTATTTAAAAACGACGCTGTTGTAGAAGTTGCAACCACAACCAAATGGTATTGGTCACTTATAGTATTTGTATTTGCGCTTGTTATCTCAGTCTTACCTTCAACAGTAAGTCAAGCAACCGCACAAGGCAGAAATTTTGTATCAGGAAGCAATACAAGTTATTCTGATCCTTATATTAATGGTCTTTATGATTATTATAATAGTGATGTAGAAAACGCAAACATTGTATTTGATACAGCAACAAACAAACTTTCTTCAACTACAAATAGTAGTGATTATTATGATACAGCTGACTATGCATTAAGTGATGGAACAAGAGCACCTAAACCACTTTATTCATACTCTAGACAAGTTGAAAATAGTGGTCTTACTACAACTACTAATTATTTAGATATTTATGTCTATTACACTGGTAGTAATGGCACTTTAGACTTAAACCTTTTGTTATCAAACATTCAAGCAACCAATACAAACTTTGCTGATGGTTATACAACAAATACTGATGTTAAATATACTCGTCAAACTCCATTTATTCTTTTTACAGATGATGGATTCTATGCAGTAAATTACTCTTCACAAGGTTCAACATCAATCTCTGGAAATTTTGCTCACATGTTAGAAGCTTTCAATTTTACAGGGTCCACTTATACATTTAAAGATGTATTAGGCTATCAAATCGTTGACAATTTAAGCGTTTCTGATATGCAAACTGCAATCTTTAGCAATTTCTTAACATGGTGTGATTACACTTATTTAGATGCACGTTTCACTTCAACTTGGGTTACTTTTGGTATCTATTGTGGTGTTAATGGTTCAATCATGTTATTAATGGGCTTAATCATTTGGCTTATGTGCAGAGGTAAAAACAATCCAAATAACAAACTCAAAATTTGGGAAACTTACTCAATGGGCTTCTGGGCTTCATTGTCCCCTGCAATTCTCTCATTATTTGGTTTCTTAATGCCAAGCCTTGGAATGATGTTATTCATTATGCTATATGCATTTAGAATTATGTTCCTTTCAATGAAACAATTAAGACCAATGTATTAATAAGATAAAACACAATTTAAAATGGGCTGATAAGCAGCCCATTTTTTAATCTTTCCAATCGCTATCAGGATTACCTTTATTATCAAAGTAAAGGTTAATTTCTCCTAGCACATCTCCAATTTCCCTGTAATAATAATCATCTTTATAAACGACAGGATTTTCAAAATCAGCCGTAAAAATCATTTTTTTATTTCTTTTAGCAATTTCGATTATTTTATTAATAATTTCATCATAATGATCTACAAAATGATCTCTAACATATTGAAGTTGAGTGTAAAAATTTGGTTCAACAAAAAATCTTGAACCGTCTTCTAACTCATAAAGATTAATGTCTTTGTAATTTTCGTCTACTACTTTTTTAAATTTATCAAATTCATGCATTTCCATAAGAATCTCCTTTTAATGATGATAATCTTCGTGATTTATAATTTTAAAAGCGCGATATATTTGCTCTAAAATAATCATTCGACACATTTGATGTGTAAAAGTCATTTTAGAAATAGATAATTTAATATTCGCTCTTTGTCTTACTTCTTCGCTTAAACCGAGTGTCCCGCCAATAACAAACGAAATTGGCGAAACACCTTTAGAAATTAAAGTATCGATTTGAGTTGCAAGTTCTTCGCTTGAATAAAAACTTCCTTTTAAATCTAGTAAAACAACAAAATCGTCTTTAGCTAATCGTTTTAATAATCGTTCACCTTCTTCTTTTTTAATCGCATCTTCAGATTTATTTTGAATTTTTGACTCTTCGACTTCAATTATTTCAACTTTAGCAAAACGACTAAGTCTTTTTAAATATTCAGCTATGCCATCTTTTAAAAATTTTTCTTTAATCGTTCCGACGGCCACTAATTTTATTTTAATCATAATTCAACGACCTCGTGCTGAGAGGCACATTTAATTTCAATATGATCTAAGTTAACCTTTCGAAGAGTCAAAACATTATGATAAGTATCTAATGCTTTTTCTGGTGTATTACATTCTTCACTTAAATGAGCTAATACAATTTTTTTAGTATTTTCTCCAATTAAATTAGACATATAAAACGCACTATCTTCATTAGATAAATGCCCTTTATAAGAAAGTATCCTGCTTTTTAAAATTGCTGGTCGGTTACTATTTAATAACATTTCTACATCATGATTAGACTCAACAATATAGTAGGTCTTGTTTTTAATTAAATTAAATGTTCTTTTGCTGATTTGTCCAGTATCAGTTAAATAAACTAGCTCTTCACTATCACTCTTAAGCAAAAAGCCACAAGTTGGATTAGAATCATGAGAAGCTTTAATTGGCATAATTAAAAAACTACCTAATTGGTATTCTTTATAACAACTTAATTCGTGATTTTTTAATAAAGGAACAATGTTTTTTAGTGCATATCTTTTTTCAATTGGTGTGCATTCATAAGATTTAATGTGGTCACTATGAGCATGAGTAAATAAAAAATAATCAAGATTTGCAATGTTTTTACCAATAGAAGATAGTTTTTCTTCAATCTCTTTTTTACTAATTCCAAAATCAATTAATATAGATGTATCATTATTAAAAATTAGTGTAGCGTTGCCTTTTGAGCCGCTAGCTAAAACATAAGCATTAATCATTGTTGTCAGCGTCTTTGAATTTATCAGAATAGTTTGAGCCAGGCATATCAGGTGTATATGCATGTTCTTTTGATGGAGTAAAAAATCTTCCGTATGCAGTTATAAAATAAAGTTCAGTGCTTCCCGTACGGCCGTTTCTATTTTTAGCAACAATTACTTCAACTGGATCAGCCTTTTTGTCATCAGAAAGACCTCGTTCTTGAACTTGTGGAGTTGGTTCATTGCCTTCACTTCCTTTTCCTTTTTTATCTCCGCCAACAGAAATACCTTGGTTTTTATAGTAATCAGGACGATAAAGGAATAAAACTTTGTCAGCGTCTTGCTCAATAGCACCAGAGCTTCTTAAATCAGCTAGTTGTGGTCTTTTATTTTCTCTAGCATCAGTTTGACGATTTAATTGGGAAAGAGATAAAACTGGGCAACCAAGTTCGCCTGAAAGCATTTTTAAACGACGGGAGAAATAAGCAACCTTAGCTTGTTCGTTGTCCTTATAAATGTTTTTAGGATCATTAATTAAACCAATGTAATCGATAACTATTAAAGCTAAATCTCCTCTTGATTCTTTAAGTTTTCTTGATTTTAAAACAATGTCTTCAATTGAGGATCCACTATTATCATCTATATATAAAGGGACAGAAGCTATATCATCTTCAACCTCTTTTAATTTTTGTCTATCGTTAATTGACAAAATTCCTTTTTGTATATTGTCGTACGAAATTGAACTTTGTGAAGCAAAAAGTCTCTTAATAATCATATCAGTTGCCATTTCCAAAGAGAAAATAGCTACAGGTCGATTTGTTTTAGAGGCTGCATTAAAAGCTATATTTAAAGCTAACGCCGACTTACCAACAGATGGTCTAGCTGCTAATATGATTAATTCGTTTTTATTTAACCCATTAATAATTCCATCAAGTCTAGTAAACCCGGTTGTAATACCAGTAATCGAGCCTTCAATACCATGGCTTTCTTGTATTTTGGCTCCAACTAAACGAGCCGCTTCCTTTGCACTAATAAAATCACTAACTCTTCTTTGCTCAGTAATTTTGTTAATACGAGCTTCACATTCAGCAACAAAAGAATTAACTTCTTTAATAGCTTTGTTATTATAGTCATCACGAATTCTATCGATTTCTTGAAGTAAATTACGTAAAAGAGTTTGATCTTTTAAATTTTTTACATAGTATTCGACATTTTTAAAAGTTGTAACACATTTTGCTAAATTAACTAAATAATCAACGCCCCCGACTCTTGATAAGTCTTTAGTATTATTTAATTGATTAGCAACAGTTGTAATATCGATGGCAGTTCCTGAATCATAGAGCATTTTCATCGCTCTAAAAATTAAAGAATTTTTTCTATTGTCAAAATAAAAATCATCCTCAGATAAGGTTGCTAAAATTTCAGAAGCGTTTTTAGAATCTAACAAGCAAACGCCCAATACAGTATTTTCACTTATTTCATCATAAGGATAATTTAAACTAGCCATAATAAACTACTTTGTTTCTTCTACTAAATGAACACGAATAGTGCCTATTACATCTTTATATAACTCAATTTTTAAATTAGTATAACCAAAAGCATTCATTGGATATTTATCAATAAATTTACGTTTATCAATAATGATACCGTATTTATCTTTTAATTCTTTTTCTACTTCTTTTGTTGAAACGCTGCCAGCTGGAGTGTGATCAGCATGAGCTTTTAATTTAAATTCAACTACAATTGTTTCAAGTTTTTCTTTTGCTCTTAAGGCTTCTTCTTTCAAAGCTTCTTGTCTTTTTTCTTCTTCGGCTTGCTCTTTTTTAAGTTCAGCAAGACTTTCTTCAGTTTTTCTAACAACTAACTTTCTAGGAATTAAAAAGTTTTTAGCATAACCATCAGAAACAGTTTTGCTTTCACCTTTCTTTCCTAATTCTTTTACATCTTTAAGTAAGATAACTTCCATTTTAATTACCTCCCTTTATCACGTGAATTTCTCGCAGAATCTGCATTTTCTAAAATTGTTTCAGTAATAAGCTGTTCAACTTCTTTCATTGACTTATCTTTAATTTGAGCGGCCGCCATAGCAAAGTGTCCGCCTCCACCCATCTTTTCGCAAAGAATCTGGACATTAACTGTTCCATCGCTTCTTCCACTAATGTGAATTACATTATCACTGACTCTAGCAAAAGCAAAAGCTGCACTTATTCCATTTAATTGAGTGCAACCATTTGCCGCTTTAGCAATAGTTGTTGAATCATAATATTCATCTTCTTTTCCTTGGCAAAGAACAATACCATAAGAAACTGTTTTTAAATTATTGAGGAATGAATTAACTGTAACAAATTCTTTATATTCATCTTTTAAGAAGTTGTCAGCGGCACCATTATCAGCACCACATTCTTTTAAAATTGATGAAGCTTCAAAAGTTCTAGCACCGACAGTTTTTGTTTTATAGAAATTAGTATCGACGAAAATACCCGCTAGCATAATTGTGGCAATCTTAGGCGAAAATCTAATTGTTTGTTTCTCGCTGTTATATTTAGAAATTTCAACAATAAGTTCTGAGGCACTAGAAGCGCTTGTTTCAATTAAATAAATAACTGGTTTTTCAATAAAGTCTTCAGCTCTTCTATGGTGATCAATTACACAAACTTTTTCGGTTTTCTCTAAAAGTTCAGGACACAAAGTCATCTTAGGTCTTGAAACATCACAAACAATAACAAGTGTGGTGTTCTTAACAACTTTTAAAGCTTCTGAACCAGTAATAAACGTATTTTTAAATTCTTCGCTAGTAAATTGACCTTTTAAAACGATGCTAGTTTTCTTTTCAATAGATTGAAAATCATAAACAACTCGGGACTTTTTGTCGCAATAATCACAAAGTTCTTTAACACCTAAGCAACTTCCAAGCGAATCCATGTCGCTGTTTTTGTGACCCATAATAATAACATCGCTACTTTTTCTAATAAGATTTAATAAAGAGTTAGCAAAAACTCTAATTTTAACTTTAGATGTGTTTTCTTGAGCTTCAGTTTTTCCACCATAATATTCGATTTCACTACCGAACTTTTGAACAACCGCTTGATCACCACCTCTAGACATAGCAATTTCAATAGCTGTGGAAGCCATTTCGTTTAATTTATTAACGTCAGGGAAATCATGAGCAAATCCGATTGATAAGGTTGGAGTTACGCTTGTTTTATCTTCTTCACCAATTTGTCTTACCTTATCTAAAATTGAAAACTTATCTTTTTTAACTGCTTCTAAATCTTGATAATTACAAACAATAAAATAGGAATCATTTCTAACCGATCTTAAAAGCAACTTATATTTGTTTGCATACTTACTAATTTCAAGTTTAACCTTTGCGATTAAGTCTGTATTTGACTCACTGGTTGCAGTTACATCGTTATAATTATCGATGTTCATGATACCAATACAGGTCGCTTGATTGATAAAACTTTTTCTTAAATCTTCATATTCAGAAACGTCTTTAAAAATAAATAACCCTGCATTTCTTAAGAATTTTACTGAATATGCGATTCCGTTTAAATTGATATTTATAACGTTTCCAACATCTTTATCTAATAAGTTTTTAAGTTGTGGACACCACTCATAAATTGACTCATCGATAATGTTTTCTTGTCTTTGAAGAAGTAAATCGCTTTCCCATAAAACTGTTCCGGTTTCATCAACAATCATAAAACCTAAATTACCAAAAAGATAAGCTTCTTCGATTCCACTACCAATTGCATCGCCGGTAGTAATATCTCTTTTTTGACGATTATTTAAGATACCAAAAATAATTCTCCAAATATAAAAACAATCAGCAATTGCTATAAATGAAAATATATAAGCCATGGTTTCTGGAAGAATAACATTATCCATATTCCATGTATCAAAAAGGTATAAAGTTAAAAATACACCAACAAAAGCAAGTTGAATTAATGTAACGACTAATACCTCTATTTTTAAACGTTTTAATTTCTTTTGCATATTAAAAACCTAAAAATATTATACCTTAAATGGCAGTATTTAAAAACACTATCAATGAGCAATTAAATTTTTAAAGAATAAATTCTTTAAAAATAAAAGGGGCCGATTTAGCCCCTAACAATTTACTCTTTAAATTAGTCTTGGATATATGGTAATAAAGCCATATAACGAGCATTTTTAATAGCTCTAGCAAGTTGTCTTTGATATTTAGCACTAGTTCCAGTGATTCTTCTAGCACTAATTTTTCCGCTTGGGCTAATAAATTTCTTTAAGAGTTCAACATCTTTATAATCGATGTATTTAATCTTATTTTTTGTAAAATAACAAACCTTTTTCTTTGGTTTTTTCTTTAAAAAATTTGCCATTCTTAATCCTTTCTATTTACCTAAAATGGTAAATCATCATCTGCTAAATCTCCATCGCCGCCAGCCATTACATCGTCTACAGGTTCTTCATCTGCAACATAACCTTGGCTTGCTGGTTCTGGTTGTGAGTTATATGTTGATGAGCTACCTTTACTTCCTAAAAGTGCAACTTCATTAACGACTACTTCAATAACGCTTGCGTTTGTTCCATCTCTTCTTTGATATTTTCTTTCTTGTAAAGACCCATCAATTCCGATTTGTGAACCCTTATGGCAATACTTTGCAATAATGTCAGCGTTATTTCTCCAAGCAGTGCAATTTATAAAGCTGCTTCCACGTGTTCCATCAGCGTTTTTGTTTTTGTTATCAAACGCTAAGGTAAAACTTAAAACATTAATACCACTTGCGGTTGTTCTAAGTTCAGGTTCTTTGGTAATTCTACCAACTAAAATAACTCTGTTAATCATGTCTGTCTCCTTAAACTATTGATGATCGACAGTAACTAATGTTCTTAAAACATTGTTGTCGAATCTTGTAATACGATCAAATTCGTTAAGAGCGACATTGTCAGCTTCGATTTTGATAACTACATAATACCCTTTTGTTTCTTTTTTGATAGGGTAAGCGAATTCACGAAGTCCCCATTCGTTAACATCAGTAATCTTACCACCATTTGAAGTGATAATTCCGTGTAACTTGTCAACTTCTGCTTTTCTTGCAGCATCATCAAGGCCGGCTTTAAGAATGTACATAATTTCGTACTTTTTCATATACCTTACCTCCCTCTGGACATCTGGCTCTAGTCTTTGTTTCAAGTTAGAGCAGAGAAGCACTTAAAGTGCTTTTGTATTATATACAAGTAGTCCGATAAAGTAAAGAAAAACCACTCTACTACTCTTACGAAAAAGACCTCTCACTAATATAACTACTATGAGAGGTCTGATTTTTAAATTTTTTATTATTTTTCCTTAATTTTCTTTTCGGCTGGTTTTTCATCCTTCATACATGGGAACAAAATTACTTCTCTAATGCTAGCTTGATTTAAAAGAAGCATACAGAGTCTATCAAAGCCAATTCCGATTCCGCCAGTTGGTGGCATACCATATTCGAGTGCTTCAATAAAATCGTTATCCATTTCATTAGCCTCATCATCACCTAATTCTTTGGCTTTAAGTTGAGCAATAAATCTTTCTTTTTGGTCAATAGGATCATTTAACTCACTATATGCGTTAGCATATTCTGTGCCATTAACATAAAACTCAAATCTTTCAGTAAATCTAGGATCTGCGGACTTTTTGGTTAAAGGAGATATTTCAATTGGATGTCCGTGAACAAATGTAGGTTGAATTAAATCTTTTTCACAGAACTCTTCAAACAAAGCATTTAAGATATAACCATTACTTGTCCAATGTGGTTCAATCTTAATTCCTTTTTCTTTAGCAAACTTAACTGCGTCTTCAAATTTAATATCTTGAGTAAAATCTAAACCAGTTTTTTCTTTTACGAGTTCTGCCATTGAGACCCATCTAAATTCAGGTTCAAAATCAATATCGATTCCTTGATAATTGATTTTTGTTGTATGTAAAACTTCTTTACAAACGTTTCTAATTACGCCTTCGCAAAGTTTACGCATACTCTCTAAATCACCATAAGCTTCATAAAGTTCGACGGTTGTAAATTCAGGGTTGTGTTTGGTATCCATTCCTTCGTTTCTAAATAAACGACCAAACTCATAAACTTTTTCTAAACCGCCAACAATTAATCTTTTAAGTTGAAGTTCGGTAGCAATTCTTAAATAGAAATCTTTATTTAATGTATTGTGGTGAGTAATAAATGGTCTAGCATTAGCACCACCAAGAATAGGTTGTAAAACACTTGTTTCTACTTCTACAAAACCTAATGAATCAAAATATCTTTGCATACTTCTTAAGATTTGAGGTCTTAAAAGAGCAGTACGTTTTGCATCTTGATTCATAATTAAATCGACATATCTATGTCTACATCTTTCTTCAACATCAGTTAAACCATGGAATTTTTCAGGTAATGGTCTTAAAGATTTGGTTAAGAAAGTAAATTTTTCGGCTTTAATGGTAAGTTCTCCTGTTCTTGTTAACATAAGTCTTCCATAAAAACCAACTATATCACCAATATCACAAACTTTGAAAATGTTATATGCTTCTTCTCCAACTGTATCAATAGATATATAAATTTGAATTTTTCCAAATTTATCTTGAATGCTAACAAAAGATGCCTTGCCCATCTTTCTTAAAAACATTATCCTACCAGCAACATTAACAAAAATAGGGCTGGCTTCAAGCTCTTCATTAGTTTTGCCTTCCGCTTTTGCTCGGCAAGTTTCACTTGTATCTGTTCTTTCGTAGGCTTCTCCCCATGGATTAACGCCCATTTCTTCAAGTTTAGCAAGTTTTTCTCTTCTTGCTTTTTCTTGATCCGTTAATTTCTCTAACATATTAATCAAATCTCCTAATCGCGTGTATTATACAAAAATTAAGCCTTATTTTCATTATATTTAATAAGTCATAATCTTAAGTTATTCATTTAAAATGTCACTATTTAAAACAAACTATAAAGTTCCCTTATTTTTAAATCTTTGAACAATTTCTTTCATTGTTTTTAATGAGTCAATATCTCTAGATAAGGCGCTTCTTAAGGTCTTTATGTTTTGAACATCAAGATTTAAAAAGAATTTTGGAGCAATACCCTTTAGTATTGAAAAAGCAGATTTTTCGCCCTTTTCTTTAACGAGTAACTCAGTAAATTCATAAAGATATTTTGCTTGTGTATCAAAGTCAGTTTTTATAAAACTAGATTCTCCTTTTATGGCTCTATTTATGTTTTCAATTAATAAAGGATTGCCAATTCCTCCTCGAGCAACCATAACAGCGTCAGCTCTTGTAAGTTTTAAAGCGTTAATAGCGTCTTCGGGCGTATAAATATCCCCACTGACACAAAAAGGAATTTTAATTTCATCTCTAATATTTTTTAATAAATCAAAATGTGGTTTACCTGAATATAGTTCTTTTTTCGTCCTAGCATGAATTGCTAAAAATGAAACGCCAGCTTTTTCAAGTAATGGAGCAATTTCATCAACATTTACACTATCATAACCAAGTCTAATTTTTGCACTTACTGGTTTTTCGCTTTTTTTAACAACAGCTTGAACCATATCAAACAATTCTTCTTTCCTTGTTAGCCATTTGCTTCCAGAATTGTTTTTTGTAACTTTTGGAACAGGACAAGCCAAATTTAAGTCTAAAATGTCATAGGAGATTTTTAAATCTTCTAAAACATCCATGGCTTGTAAAATAGTCTCTTTGCTTCCGCCAAATAATTGTATTGCTAAAGGTCGATCACTTCCGTCGGTATAAAGCATGTCAAATGTCTTTTTGTTATGATAAATCATAGCAAAATCACTTATCATCTCAGTATAAGTTAATCCTGGATGAAATTGATTCATAAATTTCCTATAAGAAAAAGATGTTATCCCTGCCATTGGAGCAAGGATAACATTCTCTTTTATTTCGATGTTTTTAATAAAAAAGCTCATCAATCTTAACTATTCTGTTTTATTCTCTTCTTTTGCCTCTTGTGACTTTTCTTCAGCATTTTTTTCTGCTTTTGTTTCCTCAGAAACTATAGGAGTTTCAGCATTATTAGCACCATTTTCTGCTTCATCTTTTTTATCAGAACCGCCTACTTCAGCTTTAGCTTCTTCTTTATTTAAAATATGGAAACTTGCTTCATGAGCTGCTTGAGATTGAGTAACGGTTTCTTTAGGAAGTTCACGATGTTCAAGGAGATAAGCAATTTCTTCTTCACTAATTGTTTCGTGTTTAAGAAGTGTTTCAGCAATTAATATAACATCATCTTTTCTTTCTTGAATAATACGTAAAGCTTCTGCGTGTGCTCTTTCAACAATTTTTCTAACTTCTTTATCAATTTCATCAGCAACTGCAACTGAGAAATTCTTTTGAGCGTTAGTGTAGTCTCTACCTAAGAAGACGCTACCAGTATTTTTCTCATATTGAATAGGCCCAAGTGAAGACATACCATATTCAACAACCATACTTCTAGCAATTTGAGTTGCTCTTTCAATATCGTTACTTGCACCGGTTGAAACATCTTTAAAGAATATTTCTTCGCTACTTCTACCACCAAGAAGACCAGCAATTTCTGCTTCAAGTTCACTCTTAGTAAGTAAGAATCTGTCATCTTCTGGCCCCATAAGAACATGTCCACCAGTTTGACCACGAGGAATAATAGTAATCTTTCTAACTTTATCAGCATTAGGTAAAGTTAAACCGATAATAGCGTGTCCTGCTTCATGGTAAGCAACTTGTCTTCTTTCTCTTTCATTCATGCCTTTATTAGATTTAGCTGGACCTGCAATACGTCTATCTATAGCTTCATCAATATCAGCCATTGTAATCATCTCACGATTACCTCTAACGGCAAGAATTGCAGCTTCGTTTAAAATATTTGCAATATCAGCACCACTAAAACCAACAGTACGTTTTGCAAGTTGTCCAAAGTCAATGCTTGGATCAATCTTCTTATTTCTAGCGTGAACTTTAAAGATTGCTTCTCTACCTTCTTTATTAGGAAGGTTAACAGTAATTTGTCTATCAAAACGACCGGCTCTAAGTAAGGCTGGGTCTAAAACGTCAGCTCTGTTCGTAGCAGCAATTACGATAATTCCAGAATTTTCTTCAAAGCCATCTAATTCGACAAGCAATTGATTAAGAGTTTGTTCTCTTTCGTCGTTTCCGCCGCCTAAACCAGCGCCTCTTTGTCTACCAACGGCATCAATTTCATCAATGAAAATAACACAAGGTGCATTTTGTTTAGCTGTTTTAAAAAGATCTCTAACTCTACCAGCACCGGCACCAACAAACATTTCGACGAAGTCAGAACCTGAAATTGAAAAGAATGGGACGCCAACTTCTCCAGCAACAGCCTTAGCCAATAAAGTTTTACCAGTACCTGGAGGACCAACAAGTAAGAATCCTTTTGGTAATTTAGCTCCACATTTTGTGTATTTCTTTGGATTCTTTAAGTAGTCGACGATTTCCATCATTTCGGCTTTTTCTTCATCGCATCCAGCAACATCTTTAAATCTTACTTTACTATCATCAATTCTTCTTGCTTTTGACTTGCTAAAATCAAGAGCAGATTGATTACCGCCAGCACTAGCTGAAAGCATTTTAAAGAAGAAGACACCAATAATAATGATAATTGCAACATATAAAATTGTTGGTAACCATGACCAAATTGGATTTTCTCTATAAATATAAGTGTTATATCCAATGTAACTTGAAAGTTGAGGATAAGCAACTTTACTTGCATCTACTTCTTGGCATAATTGATCAAAAAGAACAGGTGCAGGTTGTGGTGTTGAATTTTCTCCTCCTGTTACAACTTCATAACCAAAATTAGAATTAGTAAGTGTATCAGTAAGGACTGTGGTTGTGTAATAGTAAACATCATAAGTATTAATATCAGCGCCTTCTGTTACACTTGATCTTTTTATAAGTTGAAGGTTAATAGTTGTTTCATCTCCGTTTTGAACTGTTTCAAAACTAAGAACATCATAATCATCTTCTTCATCGTAAACATAGTGAACTAAGTCACTTGTTGCAACAGAGACATATCTTTGATTCATTTGATTAACAATGAAATAAATCAAAAATACTGCAAGTACAAGAATGAAGAAATATATTAGGAAACTAAACCGTTTTGATTTCTTTTTATCTTTCATAATAACTCCTTTTCAATGAATTAGATCGCGTTCGTACAAAATATTTTATCTTATTTGCTTTATTTCATAAAGCAGAGAACGAATATAATCTTTATAATTGTAAATTACTTTTACTTTTTTTCAATCAAAGTGATTTGATGGCGGATCAACATAGAAGTTGTTTACATTTAAATCTAATTAACCCGTTCTTTTTAATTTTTTGCTGATATCTAGGCACAAAAATTAATATACCATTTTTATCATAAATTCCGGGCCAAACATCTCTTAAATAAGCAGGCATTTTCCAAGAGATAAATTCTCTATTAACTTTGAGAGTAAATCCTTTGTGTTCATAGGTTTTACCTTCTTTAGCTGGTTTGATAGTTATTGGAAAAGCCTCCTTTAGCAATTTAAACTCTTTAGCTTTTTTGTTGATGTGAAATATTTCGTTTTTGGAATCTGGGTTATCAAATTCGTAAACATATGGTTTCCCTTTTTTAAGAATTTGAATGACACCATAATCTAAATATAAAAAATAATCGGAATTGATTTTTTCCTTATGATTTCCCGCTTTGTTTTTAATTATCTCCATTAAGTTCTTACATCTTCCTTCGGAAATTGGAGTAAAAACATTTTTATATTTAAGCAAATAAATAAGTAATAGATGAAATTCTTTAATGTCAATCGAATCAAATAATTTAGAATTTGTATTGATATATTTAGGAATACCTAAATCTTTAAATTTTGATAAAATATCTAAGTTTTGAAGGTTTTTTATTTTTTTCTCCATTAAAATGTTTATAATTTGACTGTCATCTAGTTGACTCAGCTCTTTGCGAATTTTATTTCTTTTAAACTTAGAATCAAAATTTGATGGATCAATAGAATAAGGAACATTGTTTTCCTCACAATATTTTTCAAGCTCGCTTTTTTTAACTTTTAATAGCGGACGGACGATTTTAATATTACCTCTTTTAGATATTTTCTCTAATCCATAATGAAAGAAAACTCCTCCTCTTTCTTTCTGTAATAAGTAGGTTTCAACATCGTCGCCTTCATTATGAGCAACAAGAACGTTTTTAATTTTTGTTTTTTCACAAACTTCCTCAAAGAAATTATAACGAACATCTCGAGCCCAAATTTCTTCATTAACATTTTCAGGCATATTTGTAGAAAGCACATGAAGGGTTATCGAATATTTATCGCAAAATTCTTTAATTCCTCTCTCATCATCATCAGCCTGTTCCAAAATATGGTAATTTACATGAGCAACTTCAAAACTATATCCATTTTCTAATAGATAGTAAAATAAAGCCATTGAATCTGGCCCATAGCTACAAGCTAATAAATACTTATGTTTCTTAGATAGTTTCGTTACTTTCTTCAATAAGTTCATCCTTTAAAACCTCGTACAGTTTACTGGAATCCTCTTTCTTTGCATAATTAACAGTTTTTAAAACTTTAACTGTAAGTTTGTGCCTACCAAGTTGCAAAGTCAAAATATCTCCCTCGTTAACTTCTGAAGATGGTTTCGCAACTCTATCATTAATTAAAAAAATCCCCCTATCTAATAGCTCTTTTGCTACCGTTCTTCTTTTAATTAATCTTGTAAGTTTTAAATACTTGTCAATTCTCATCTTTTATCATCGCCCTCATCTTACTTTTATAAATTTTAGAAACGTTTTTTAATACATCTATAAGGGTTAGAATCCAATCCCCCTCTTTATTAATACTGATAAATATCAATTTATCATGGTAAGAAAGTTTAAGTTTATTAATAAATTTTAAAAAACTAGTAAATAATGTCGTTCCTATACCTTTTATATCGCTAAATTTTTTACTTAAAACAATGTCAATTCTTTTTGGATACTCAGTGTAAGTTTCATACTCTTCTCCTTCAAGATATATTGAAATTTCTCTTTTTAAGAGCAAAAGTTCAACGCTTTGTGGTAAAGCGCCAAACTGATCTTTAAGAGTATCTTTTAATAAATAAAGTTTATCTAGTGTTTTGCAATCTAATATTTTTTGATATATTTCAATCTTTTCATCATTCTTTGCAAAACCCTTTGGTACATAAGCATCTAAGTCTTGTAAAGCTTTAATATCTTTTGTTGGGCTTTTATCAAGCTTCCCTTGCTTTTCTGCAATTGTTTCATTGAGTAATCGAATATACATATCAATTCCAACTTCATCAATAAAACCAGCTTGTTCTTTTCCCAAAATATCGCCTGCCCCACGTATTAAAAGATCTCTTTGAGCAATCTTATATCCACTTCCTAATTCCGTGAAATCTTGAATAGCTTTTAGTCTTTTTTTACTTTCTTCAGTAAGCGATTTGTTCCCTTTTATCATTAAATATGCATAGGCTATCTTATCGCTTCGGCCTACACGTCCTTTAATTTGATAAAGCTGAGATAAGCCAAAATGGTCAGCATCCTCAACTAAAAGCAGATTTGCGTTTCTTACATCGATTCCGTTTTCAACAATGGTTGTTGCAAGTAAAACATCAATAGTACCTTCATAAAAATCATTCATTACAATATCAACATCTTCTTTATCCATCTTTCCGTGAATGATTCCGATTTTTGCATCTGGTACTAATTTTTGTAATAAGAGCTGCTTTTCATAAATTCGATAAGTGTCATTAAAAATATAATAAACTTGTCCATTACGTGATAATTCACGTTTAATAAGTTCCTTTATAATTTCTTCATCGTAATTTATTACATAAGTTTGAATTGGTAATCTTTCAACGGGAGCCGTTTCAATTCTAGAAATAGCTTTAAGACCAATCAAACTAGATTGAAGCGTTCTAGGTATTGGCGTAGCAGATAAAGTTAAAACATCAACATTAGGATACTTTTCTTTAATTCTTTCTTTTTGTTCAACACCAAATCGTTGCTCTTCATCAATTATCAATAAACCCAAATCTTTAAAAACAACTTTATCATTAAGCGCTTTATGTGTTCCAATTAATAAGTTAACGCTACCATCTTTAAGTCCTCTTAAAGTTTCATTAACCTCTTTACTCGTACACATGCGGTTTAAAAGTTTTACGTTAATTCTAAAATCTCCAAAACGCTTTAATGCAACTTTATAGTGCTGCATAGAAAGTACTGTAGTTGGACAAAGAAAGCAAACTTGTTTTTCAGATAAAATAGCCTTCATACAAGCTTCAAGAGCCACTTCAGTTTTTCCAAAGCCCACATCGCCACATAAGAGTCTATCCATAGGATGTGGCGCTTCCATATCTTCTTTTATCTCTTTAATAGAAGTTTGCTGGTCTGGTGTTAGTTGATGCTTAAAATCTTCTTCAAATGCTTTTTGAATTTCATCGTCTTTTTTGAACGAAAACCCTGCAATAGTTGCTCTTTCTTGATAAAGTGTAAGCAATCTATCTGCTAAATCATTTACTCTTTCTTTAATTCTTTTTTTGGTTTTCTCCCATTGATTGGAGTTGAGGTTTGTAAGCCTGGGTGTGGTCCCCTCTTTACCAACAAATTTACGAATGAGATTAAATTGATAAAGCGGAACAAATAATTTGTCATTATTAGCATAAGAAATTTCTAAATAATCATTGTGCTTGCCCATGACTTCAATAGTATCGATTTTTACAAATCGGCCGATTCCATATTTTTCGTGAACAACATAATCTCCAGGTTCAAGCTCTTCATAACTTTCAAGAATCTTTCCCTTCTTAAAGTGTGTTGAATAAGCTCTAATTTTTCTTTTGTCGTATAAAAGATCATCACTAGCCAATAAAATAATGTTCTTGTTAGTTAATTCAAAAGAGACATTAAATTTTCCTTGGCATATTGAAATAGTTGCATTCTCGTCTAAGGTGTAATTTTCGGTTTCAGAATACTTCACTTCTAAAGAATCAAGAATTTTTCTTATTTCTTTTCCTTCTTCCTCACTATGATATACGATCAAGATTTGATTACGTCCTTTTATTAATGTTTCAAGGATAATTAATGAGGTTGAGCCTTTTGGATCTAAATAGGCTAAACTTCTTAGCGGGATAGAAACATCATCTTTATTGTGATAAAAAGGTTCTAATATTGTTGTCTCTAGGGCGCCTTTAAAAATACTGGCACGATCATTAAAATAAGAAAGGCGTGATATATTTTTATTTTTTGCATGTAGGTCTAATAAAAATTTTGTAGCTTCTTCAAAAAGAAGTCCTTTTGCTTTATTAAAATCTTCTTGATTTGCAACAATAATTGAATAATTATCACAAAAATCTAGGAGTTCTGTGAACTTTTCTTGTAAAAACGATAAATATTTATAATATTTATTTGTAAAAGAATTATTTAAAATTTGATCAATATCGTCTTGAACGTTAGCTTCTAATTCTTCTTTTTCTTCTTCGTTTTTATTTAATATGTCTTTGTTGAGCTGATAAGTAATTTTGTTTTTTGCCTTCTCTTTCTCTTCTTGACTTAACAAATTGATTGTAGCGGGTATTAAAAGAGCATTATCTAATTTCTTGTAAGAAGTTTGGGTCTCGATTTTAAAAAGCCTAATTGATTCGACAACAGTATCAAAAAACTCAATTCTTATTGGATCTTCATAATTTAAAGAAAAGACATCAAGTACTCCGCCTCTACTAGCATATTCCATCGACTGATCAATTTTAGAAACAGAAATATAACCTAACTCAGATAATTTATTCTTTAATTGATTTACATCAATACCATCGCCAACATGAATATCAATAAAACTATTGTCAAAGGTTTCAACGCTTGGATAATATCGATATATTGTAGATGGCGTAGCAATAATAATTGAATGGTGAGCGTGTCTTATTTTATATAGACCATAAATAAGTTCACTTCTGATTTCTTTAGATTCACTTATGTATTCGACACGAATTAAATCATCTCCGGGTAAGAGAATTATTTTATCTTCATCAATCAAACTTGATAATTTGTTATAAATTTGATTAGCGTCATAATTATTTGCAGCGTATATTAAAATATTCGCTTCGGATTCATTATATTTTTTGATAGCGAGTAGTATTGTTCCAATAATTGAATCAACTATAAAAGAGGAATTTCTTTTTTTAGTATCTTCAGTAAATAGTTCTTGTGCGGTTTTTAATAAATTAATCAATTTCTCCCTCTTATTTATTATACATTGTCATGGCTTTGTTAAAACTGTCGCTTAATGCAACTTTTAAGGCCTCTACTGCATTCTTTTGGGCTGTATAAATCAAAGGCTCTTCTTCTTTACTAGGTCTTTTTAAGACATAATCAATAATGTTATGAGAATCAGGGTGTCCTATTCCTACTTTTATTCGATTAAATTCTTCAGTTCCTAAATTAGCTATAATCGATTTTATTCCATTATGTCCGCCGCTAGATCCTTTAATTTTTAACTTAATATGCCCTAAAGGAGTATCCATGTCGTCGTAAACTACAATCATGTTTTCGATTGGAATCTTGTAAAAATTTAAAACTTGAATAATGCTCTCTCCGCTTAAATTCATATAAGTTTGTGGCTTTAAAATGATTAAGTCATTGTCCATGTAACGCGCCTTTACATACAAACCTTTAAAATCAGTTCTATCAAAAGCCACTCCTAACGAATCAGCGAATTTATCAACAACATCAAACCCCATGTTGTGATGTGTATGCTCATATTCCCTTCCAGGGTTTCCTAGTCCTACAATCAAATACACGTTTACTCCTCCACCAATAAATACAATTATAAATTTATTTTGTTGGAAAGAAAATACAATTTTTATGAAATAATTTCCTTGCAAAACTCAACTATTTATTAAATAAATTAAAAATTTATGTTTTTAATTGACAACGCAGTCAATATTTAATAATATTCTTTAACTAGGAGAAGATTTAGATGCCAAGAACTTTTTTTGAAAACAAGGAATTGAAATTAAAGAGGATCGACAACATCATCAATGTATCATTAAGCCTATTTGCAACCTATGGTTATAAAAAAGTTACCATAGATATGATTACAAAAGAGTGCCGTTATTCTCATGGTCTTTTTTATCACTACTTTTCTTCAAAATCAGAAGTATTAAGAGAGATAAGAAAAAGAAGTAATGCACTATTTTCAGAGAAATTTTTAGCGATTAGTAAAACATCTAGTTTAGGTTATGATTTTTTAAGAAGTTCTCTTTGCACTATTATTGATTTTATTAATAATGGTGGGGAGGAAAACTATTATGTCCATTTACTATTTTCGACAAAACTATCTGAATTAAATGATGGCGTTAAGATGGTTCATTTCAATAAAGAGGTATTTAATTTGTTTTCTGAATCAATCAAAATTGTTCGCTCTGAATTTGATGAATTTATCAAAAAAGAAAACTTCAAAAGATATTTAATTCTATTTCTAACAGTCATTGACGGATTATCTTCTTCTAAAATCAATTATCCTAACTTATATAAAAAGAATATTGATGGAAATGTGTTTTTTGATCGACTTGTAGCTTTCTTAAAGGGGAAAACACCACTTCACCAAAACTCAATTAATTAAGTTAAGAAGAAAGGAGTTTGTATGTCAAAAGTTTTACATTTTTTATGGAAAAAGCGGCCCTTTTTACTTTTGATTGCTTGTGCGATTATTGCTCAATGTTATCTTCAACTCATGCTTCCAGAGTACATGGGTAAAATCACAACACTTATAACCTCTACAAGTCCCGATAAAATCAATCAGATATGGATTAATGGCGGTTATATGATTTTAATTTCGGTTGGTGTTGTAATTTTAGCTACAATCCAAAACTTTACTGGAGCAATACTATCGGCTTACGTTGGTAGGGAATTGCGCACAGAAATGTTTCATAAAGTAAATCATATTTCACTTACCGAATATAACAAATTTGGCACTGCTACTTTAATAACCAGGACAACAAACGATATCGAACAAGTTAAGAACTACGTTTTAATGGCTGTCAGAATTATTGTTATGTCTCCAACATATATGATAATTGGTTTAATTAAAACACTGACTCAAGACGCAATGCTATCAATTGTTTTAGCAATTTGTATACCTTTAATTCTTTTATTTATGGCAATCTTATTAAAATTTGCCACACCTTTATTTAAGAGCCTACAAACCAAAATCGATAATTTAACTATTGTTGTTAGAGAAAATTTAACAGGCGTAAGAGTAATTAGGGCTTACAATCAACAAGGAGTTGAATATAAAAAATTCGATAAAGCCAATAAAGACATGACACAAACTGTAACTAAGGTTGGAAAAATCATGTCTTTCACTAACCCTTTAATTTCCATAATTTTCAACCTTTGTTTTATTGGAATTTATGCTTTAGGGTTCTATTTATTAAACGGTTTAAATGCTGGTGATCCACAAATCGGTAATTTAATTTCTAATGTTGCTGTTGTTGCTCAATATAGTTTACAGATTATGCAATCATTCATGATGCTTGCAATGATTTTCGTTATGCTTCCTCAAGCTAGCGCTTGTTCTAAACGTATTGCTGAGGTTTTAGATGTTAAAGATAACGAACAAATTGATAACGTTGATAAAGAAGAGTATGAAAAGTTCAAAAACAAAACTACTAGAGGTGTTTTAGCTTTTAATAATGTCACTTTTACATATCCAGATAGTGATACTCCATGTATTGAAAATATTTCCTTTAAAACTAAACCAGGGAAAATGCTTGCTATTATTGGCTCAACAGGCGCTGGTAAATCAACAGTTATAAATTTAATACCTCGTTTTTATGATGCCACTAAAGGAAATATTACTTTAGATGGTGTTGATATAACAAAAATTCCAATTAAAGATTTAAGAGACTCAATAGGCTTTGTCCCTCAAAAGGCTGTTTTGTTTAAAGGAACTATTAAGGATAACATCCGTTTTGGCAAAAAAGACGCCACAGACGAAGAAATAAACGAGGCATTATCTGTTGCTCAAACAGAACACTTTATTTCTAAATTGCCAAAAGGTCTCGATTCTTTCGTTTCTCAAGGTGGTAAAAACTTTTCAGGCGGTCAAAAGCAAAGATTATCTATTGCTCGAGCATTAGTAAAGAAACCAGAAGTATATGTTTTTGACGATTCTTTCTCTGCTTTAGATTTTAAAACAGACGCCAAATTGAGAGCGGCCTTAAAAACTTACGTTGGCGATTCAACTATGATTGTTGTCGCGCAAAGAGTTTCTTCAATTCTTGACGCCGATACTATTGTCGTTTTAAACGAAGGCAAAGTTGCAGGTATCGGTAATCATGAAGATTTACTTAAAAATTGTCCTATTTATCAAGACATTGTTAAATCACAACTTGATCCTGATGAAGTCGAAAAAACTCTTAAAATGTCTCGCGAAGCCGAGAACGAAGGAGGTAAATAATTATGCCAGGTCCAGGTAGAGCAAGAAGCATAGATAAACCTCAAAACATGAAGCTTGTTTTTAAGCGCATGTTAAAAGATTTTAAGAAAGAGTATGTTGTATTAATTTTTGTAATCTTGTTTGCAATAGGCAGTGCCGTGTTAAATATTATCGCTCCTATCTTTCTTGGCGAGTTTTTAAACCATGCCTTACCTCAAGATATTGCAACTTCACCATTGTTCAACTTTGTTTTAGTAGATGGGTCAACTGTTGTACAAATTAATTGGGGTTATTTTTTCTATAATTTCGGGGTTTTGCTTGGTTTTTATGTAGGAAGTGCATTACTTTCATGGCTTAGTGAATGGCTTTCAGTTGGAGTTGGAGCAAGATATGCCTATGAATTTAGAGATAAAATTCTTATTAAATTAGATAAACTTCCATTAAGTTATTTCGACCGTGTTCCATACGGAGATACACTCTCAGTTTGTACTAACGATGTTGATAATATATCAAGAAACTTACAATCAATTATCACTCAAACAACAAGCGGCGTTTCCTTATTCTTCGGCTCTTTAATCGCAATGTTTATTTACGACTATCGCTTAGCTTTTATCGCCTTAGCGGTTTTACCAATTACTCTTATTATTGTTTTGCTTATTTCAAAACATTCACAAAAACAATTTGCATCTTATAGAAAAGAACTCGGAGATTTAAACGGAAAAGTAGAAGAAAATTATGCTGGCGTCTCTGTAATTAAGTTGTTTAATAAAGAAGATGATGTCGAGGCCGATTTTGATATTGTAAACAAAAGAATGGCGAAAGCTGATGGCTTATCACAGTTCTTATCAGGTTTTGTTTTCCCAACAACAATCTTTATTAACAACGTTGCTTATGTTGCCATCGCTGTTGTTGGAGGTATCATTGGACAAATAGGAACAATGATTTCTTTCTTTACACTTTTAAGTTTATTCACAAGACCTTTCCAACAAATTGGTCAAATTGCAAATATCATTCAATCTGTATTAGCTAGTGGAGAAAGAATCTACAATCTTCTTGATGAAGTTGAAGAAATTCCAGATAAAGTCACTGCTGAAACCGAAGAAAACAAAATCCAAGGCGAATTTGATTTTGATCACGTATATTTCCAATATTCTATCGACAAACCTCTTATCGAAGATTTCACACTTCATGTAAATAAAGGCGATATGGTTGCTATTGTTGGTCCAACAGGTGCAGGAAAAACAACGATGGTTAATCTTATTATGAGATTTTACGAAATAACCAATATAGCTAACATTGATGATTTAAAAACTAAATCCTTAAAATTCCGAAATTCAATTAACCAAATTTTAGGATATGAGGAAGTCAAAGACATAGATATTAATTCTTCCTTAGATATTCGTGAAGCAACTCGTTTAGAAAGAGAAAAACTAGAAGACTTTTACCAATCAGCTATTAAAAACAATAAAAAGATTTTAGGTGATGATGATATCAAAAAACTAGATTATATTCATTCTTTAATACCTAATATCTTTAATAACGGTAATATTAAATTAGATGGGAAAACCATATTCAACTATACAAGAAATTGCTTAAGAGGCTCAATAGGTATGGTTCTCCAAGATACTTGGTTATTTAAAGGTACAATTAAAGAAAATCTTCTTTATGGCGATCCTAACGCAACCGATGAAGAGATTGAAAAAGCTTGTAAAGAAGCACACATTGATCATTTCATTCACACTTTACCAGGTGGTTACAACTTTGTTTTAAACGAAGATGGTAGCAACGTTTCTCAAGGTCAAAGACAACTCCTCACAATCGCTAGAGCAATTATTTCTAAACCACGAATTATGATTTTAGATGAAGCAACTTCTTCTGTTGATACTCGAACCGAGCAACAAATTCAAGACGCTTTAAATAAAATTATAGAAAATAGAACTTCCTTTGTTATTGCTCATAGACTTTCAACAATTAAAAACGCCAAACTTATTATTGTTATGAAAAAAGGCCATATTGTTGAAACCGGTACCCACTATGAACTCCTCAAAAAAGGCGGTTTCTATGCTGAGCTTTATAACTCACAATTCGCTGGAAATAATCCAATGTCAAAAGAAGTTGAAGAAAGCTAAACTAGAATTTTTTAGAATTAAAAGCATAGGTAAAATCCCACCGCTTTTTTTAATTTCCTTGCAAATCTTAAGTATTTTTATTTTTTCTTTGCGTTTTTAACATCTATATCGGTAAGTTCTTTATAGATGTTATGAAGATTTGGATAAACCTTTATATAGACTTTTTCGTATAATTCTTTGTATTCTTTTACATCCTTCTTATTAGGAGTAAAAACTTTAACATAACGAATCATATTTTTCTTAATTTCGTCGAGTGAATTATATCTTTTCAAAGCTAAAAACTGAGCACATGCACAACCCAAGGAAGAATTTTCACAAGTTTCGCTTTTGTAAACAGGAAGGTTAAATAAATCTGCGGTGATTTGACAAATAGCATCACTTCTAGATCCACCACCAGCAATAGTTAAATATTTAATTTTTTTATGACTTCTTTTTTCAATGCTTTCTAAGCCTTCTTTTAAAGCAAAGCCGATACCTTCAATAATTGCCCTATAAAAATGATATTTTGTATGAACATCGAAAAAACCAATTACAGCACCCTTTGCTAAAGGCCTGCTTAAGCCAGGTCCCCAATATGGTTGCAAAATCAATCCATCGCTTCCAGGCGGAATGTCCATTAACTTTTCATTCAAAACTTCTTCAGGAGCCACTTTTTCAATTTGTGCTTCGATTGATTCATTTTGACCAAATTGTTGTACAAACCAAGTCAACATCCAATAGCCTCTATAAATTTGTACTTCGCCGCTGTACCATCCTGGAAAAGAAGCAATATAAGATGGTAAGAATCTTTCTGGTTCAAAATAATTTTTACTAATAACAGCTATTGAAGAACTAGTCCCATAACTAATATGTGCACTATCTGAATCAACTTGTCCGCTTCCTAAAGCTTCACACGATTTATCGTTACCTGTTGTTATATATTTAAGTCCTTCAGGAAACCCTGTTTCTAATGAGCATTTATTTGTAATTGTACCAATTACTTCACCTACCGGAGCAATCTCTGGCATTAGCTTTGGATCGATATTATATAATTCACCTTTTAATGCGCCTTTTTTATACCACTTCCCTTTTTTAAAATTCAAAGGGTAGTGACCAATCATGTTTGATGCACAATCAGTTAAAACTCCAAGCATTCTATAATTTAAATAAGCGTTTAATGGTACATAGTGTTTAATCTTTTTCCGGTTTTCTGGTTCGTTTTCTTGCAGCCAAATAGCCGGTGTTCTTTTACGGTTCAAATTAACTGTCTTTGTCATATTAACAAACCAAAATGCAATATTTTGCCACCAAGGAAGTTTCTTTTTTAAATCAGCTTGCCTTTGATCTAACCAGATTATTGAAGGTCTAACGATATTTAGTTTTTCATCCAAATAAACAGCTGTATCTCTAAAACAAGTAGAAGAAATACTAACTACGTTTTTTAATAGTTCCGGATTTTTTTCTGTTAATCTTTTAGCAGCACGACACATATGGTCGTAATAGTAGTTAGGATCTTGTTCACAATATCCAGGTTTTGGAGAAAAATATGGCGATTTATATCTTTCTTGCTCAAAGGCTAAAAATTTTCCTTTATCATCAATTATTGAAACTCTAACACTTTGTGTTCCATAATCAATCGCTATTACATAATTATTTTCCATACGTATAATTATAAGTTAAAACACCAAGTATATAAATTAAATATTTACATTCAAAAAGCAGTTTTTCGGAGGGCTTAATTTATTCAAATATCTTTTTTTGGAATATAATATTTTTCATATTTGTCTCTCAAAAAAATAAGTTTCCAGTTATTTTTAAAGTTTACTTAAAATTACAAGACAGTATTACTCAAATTTTATTGAGCCTAATAGTTAGAAATTTACTTTATAAAAAAGTATTAAAATTCACTAAAATGCTGCAAAACTCAACTATTTTTTGTTTTTTATTATTACAATGCGTTTTTAATTAGTATTTCTTTCGTTGCTTAACTGATTTTTTTAAAACTTTAGTTTTAACTTTTTAATTATCTACATTTAACCTTGCTTAAATTATGTTATAATCTAGTCAGTTGTTAAAACAACTGCCAAAATTTGGAGGTTTATTTAAATGGCTAAAAAGTATGTTTACCTCTTTAAAGAAGCACACGGCTTAGGCAAAGAGCTTCTCGGAGGAAAAGGTGCAGGCTTAGCAGAGATGACCTATATCGGCGTCCCTATTCCACAAGGTTTCACAATTACAACAGAAGCATGCACACTTTATTATGAGAGTGGTAAAGTTTTACCAGAAAGTTTAATCAAAGAAATCGATAAAGGCATTCACGCTGTCGAAAAAGAATCTGGAAAATCATTCGGTGGAATTGATCCAACCAAGACACCACTTTTAGTTTCAGTTAGATCTGGCGCAAGAGTTTCTATGCCAGGTATGATGGATACCATTTTAAATTTAGGTTTAAATGATACATCTGTTGAAACACTCGCAAAAGTTAGCAACAATGAAAGATTTGCTTACGATTCATATCGTAGATTCATCCTTATGTTCACCAACATTGCAAAAGGTTGGCCAAGAACTGATATGGATAGAATGCTTGACAAAATCAAAGAAGACAACGGCTATAAACTTGATACCGAAGTTACAACCGAACAATTAAAAGAATTAGTTAAAGCATATAAAGCATATTATAAAGAAAAATTCGGTGAAGAGTTCCCATCAGACCCATATGTTCAATTACATGCTGCAGTTGAAGCAGTTTTCAGATCATGGGATAACCCAAGAGCTAACGTCTATAGACAAATGAACTCAATTCCATATGAATGGGGTACTGCTGTTAACGTTCAATCAATGGTTTTCGGTAACTTAAACGCTAACTCTGGTACTGGTGTTGCTTTCTCCAGAGACCCATCAAGCGGTGAAAAGAAAGTTTATGCTGAATACTTACCACAAGCTCAAGGTGAAGACGTCGTTGCTGGTATTAGAACTCCTTACCACATCGATTACTTAAAAGAGCAAATGCCAGATGTCTACAATCAATTTGAAAAGACAATCAAAGCAATGGAAGCTCACTATAAAGATATGCAAGATATGGAATACACCGTTGAAGACGGCAAACTCTATTTCTTACAAACAAGAAACGGTAAGAGAACCGCTGCTGCTTCATTAAAGATTGCTCTTGATTTATTAGACGAAGGCGTCATTACAGAAGATGAAGCTGTTGTTAGAGTTGAACCAAAATTACTTGATTCATTACTCCACCCAACATTCGATCCAGCAGCTTTAAAAACTGCTACCCCAATCGCTAAAGGTAACCCAGCATCTCCAGGTGCAGGCGTTGGTCACTTAAGCTTTGATGCAGAAGATGCAAAAGCAAGAAGAGCAAATGGCGAAAGAGTAATTCTTGTTAGAGCTGAAACATCACCAGAAGATATTGAAGGTATGGTTTCCGCTGAAGCTATTTTAACTATGAGAGGTGGTATGACTTCTCACGCAGCAGTTGTTGCTCGTGGTATGGGTAAATGCTGTGTCACAGGTTGCTCTGCAGCTATTGTTGATGAAGAAAACAAAACATTAACTATCAACGGTAAAGTTTTCCACGAAAACGACACAATTTCTGTTGATGGTTCAACAGGTTCAGTCTACGAAGGTGCTATGGCTCTTATTCCAGCTGATACAAAAGCAGGAAACTTCGGCAGAATTATGAAACTTGCTGATAAGTATAGAAGACTTTCAATCAGAACTAATGCTGATACTCCAAAAGACGCAAAACAAGCTGCTGAATTTGGTGCTGAAGGTATTGGTCTTTGTAGAACAGAACATATGTTCTTCTCCGGCGACAGAATCTTCCACATGAGAAGAATGATTCTCGCTGATACAGTTGAAGAAAGAGAACAAGCTTTAAGCGAACTTCTCCCATATCAAAGAGAAGACTTCTACGGATTATTCATGTCAATGAAGGATCTTGAACATATCAACGTTAACGTTAGATTACTCGATCCACCTCTACATGAATTCTTACCAACAGAAGAAGATAAGATTAAAGAATTAGCTGATTCTTTAAATAAATCAGTTGAACAAATCAAAGCAAGAATTGAATATCTCCATGAATTCAACCCAATGATGGGACACAGAGGATGTAGATTAGACGTCACTTACCCAGAAATCGGAAGAATGCAAGCAAGAGCTATTGTTGAAGCTGCTATCAAAGCAAGCAAAGATACTGGTAAAGAAATCGAACCAGAAATCATGATTCCTTTAACTCTTGATATTAAAGAATTCAAGTTCGTTAAGAAGATCATTGTTGAAGAAGTTGAAAAAGTTTTAAAAGAAAACAACATTTCAATGAAATATCACGTTGGTACAATGATTGAAATCCCAAGAGCTGCTTTACTCTCTGGTGAAATCGCTTCTGAAGCTGAATTCTATTCATTCGGTACTAACGACTTAACACAAATGACCTTTGGTTTCTCAAGAGACGATGCTTCTAAGTTCTTAGGCGCATACTATGAAAACAAGATTCTTGAAGAAGATCCATTCCAACACGTTGATCAAAAAGGTGTCGGTAAATTAATTAAGATGGCAGTTGCTGATGGAAAAGCTACAAGACCAGATTTACTTTGTGGTGTTTGTGGTGAACACGGCGGCGATCCAGAATCAATTCACTTCTTCAATAAAGTTGGATTAGATTATGTTTCTTGCTCACCATTCAGAGTCCCAATTGCTAGACTTGCTGCAGCTCAAGCTGAAATCTTATTAAAGAGAGAAGAAGCAAAAGCCAAAAAAGGAAGCAAAAAATCTAAATAATTTAAAAGCCATTTAATTAAAAAGAGGAGCGAAAGTTCCTCTTTTTAAATGCTCAAAATTAAGCAAAATAGATATTATATATGAATTATTTTTTCTTAAATTTATTAAAAATAATTGAGTTTTGCAGCTTTTTTCTTTATTTTATATACTTTGGTGAAAAATATAAATCGTTATTTTCGGTAATGTGACCAACTTTTTTATTGTTTAAATATATATCTCCATTATCATCTAGATAACCTGCTTTAAATTTTTCGACATATATTTCGCCTTCTTGTGTTAGCGTTGCAACCCTTTTACTATTAATATAAATAACGCCGTTGTGACTTATATAACCAACGAGCTTGTCTCCAATATAAACATTTTTGTTATAACACTCTAAAAACAACATAATTATTTACCTAAAAACTTTGTCGCACATACTTGATAATGGTCAAGCGTATATTTCTTCTCTGCTCTTCGCCAGAGTTTTTTGTTATTGGTTAAAGCAAAAACACAACTACCTGATCCGCTCATTCTTACGCATTCAAAGCCATCATCTCTCAAATTTTCGATGATATTAGAAATCGATGGAAGTAGCTCAATTGCTGGATTTTCTAAAGAATTAAACACATTATGACCAAGTCCTTCTAAATCATCTTTTAAATATAAATCCTTAATAAGATTGATATCTCCGTGAGCTACATCCTCGCATCTATCTGCTACTTCAAAAACATCTTTTGTTGATAAGCCATCAAAAGGTTTTACTAAAAGAACATAAAAAGGGGCAACATGATCAAAAAATTCTAAAACTTCGCCCTTTCTTTTTAATAAAGTTGGTGAATTGAATATTGCCCAAGGAACATCGCTTCCAATCGCAATTCCAATATCGATTAAATCCTCTTTTTTAGGCTTTAATTTTAATAATTTAATTACAGCTCTTAAAGCAGCACCAGCGTCTGCACTTCCTCCGCCTAGGCCAGCTTGTAGAAAGATATTCTTATGGATATTAATTAAAAAGTGTTCTCTAAAGCCCCGCTTTTCTCTGGCTTCATCAATAATTCTATGTACTAAATTATATTTAGTAATTTTTAAAGAATAGTCGTCACATGTAACAAAATCATCTGTTGCATGTGGAGGAAGAATTTGAACTTCCAAAGAATCGTGCATTTCTAAAGGAAGCATAATTGTTTCTAAATTATGGTATCCGTCGTCTCTTAAATTTTTAATATCTAAAGATAAATTTATCTTTGCGTGTGCTTTTTCAATCATATAAAAATTATATCTTTTCTCCCTTTATATTCAATTAATGATTTTGAGTAGTTCCATAGATAATCTTTCAAAATCTTGAACTGTTAGTTCTTCAGCTCGTTTTGTTGGTAAAATATTTGCCTTATTAAAAACTTCAAGAAGAGAGTCTTTATTAGCAACTAAAGAAGAAAGATTATTTTGTAATGTTTTACGTCTATTTTGAAAAGCAATTTTGCTTACTTTAAATAAAAACCTTGCAAAACCAATGTTTTTTTCTTGTTTTTTTGTTAAAGAAAACACTAAAGAATCAACATTAGGCACAGGAAAGAAGTTGCCTCTATCGACAACTAATTCTTGTTTTATATCAAATAAATAAGCCAGCAAAACATTTAAAGCATTGTAATCTTTTCCTGTTTTTGCGACTATTCGCTTGTAACATTCTTTCTGCACCATAAAAACAACTTTAGTTAATTTTTCATCTTCAAGGACCATTTTTAAGATTATTTCGCTTGTTATGTAATAAGGCAAATTGCCGATAATTTTGTTTGCAGAAATTTCTTTAATCTTCAGGATGTTGTTTTTTGTAATTTTAATTTTCTTCTCATCAAAACTTCGAATAAGAAATTCAACAAACTTTTGATCATATTCTACTACTTCGTATGAAGTATATTTCTTATCAAAAACAAATCCAGTTAAAGCTCCTAACCCAGGACCAATTTCGAGAACATTGTCTTCTTCGTTTATATCTAGCAAGTTTACTATCGAACTAGCAACACTTTGATTTACCAAAAAGTTTTGACCCAGTTCTTTTTTAGCGTGTGAATTAACCAATTTAAAGTAATCAATAATTTCATCTTTATTTAACATTTTTGACAACCTCTTCAAGCTCTTCTATTGTTATTTCTAGCATGTTCAACTTCTTAAGTAAAGTTTTGCAGTTTGAAAATCCAATGTGTAAATTTTCAGAAACCTTTTTTCTCAACTTAAAAGAGTTTTGGTTTCCTGTTAACCCTAACTCAACCAAGTCGCTCATTGTTATAGTATTACAATCTGCTCTTTTTGATGAAAATACTTTTGCATTCTGTAAAGCTGATTTAACTTCATCAACAGTAGACTCAGCAACCCCGACTTTATTATGCTTGATTGAATTCTCTTTTCTAACAAAAGCATTTTTTAAGCCTGGTATTTTTTCGTTTAAATAATTCCTTATTTTCAAACCAGGAAAATCTGGATCAGTCAAGACAACAACTTCGCCCTTTTTTAAATATTCTTTAATAAAGGCAATATCTTTATCAGAAACAGCTGAACCGTTAACGCTATAAAAATCGCAATCTAAAAATGTAGATAAAAAATCAATGTCGGTTTTTCCTTCAACAACAATTAGAGTTTTCACAAATCTAGACACTTTCTTTCACGTGTAAAATTTTGCAAGAATTATGAAAAGTTATTTTTTGAATCTCTTCATAACTTAAATTTAGCGATTCTGATGCATATTTTACAGTTTCTACAATATATTTAGGGATATTAATTTTTCCACGGTATGGGACAGGAGCAAGATAAGGTGCGTCGGTTTCAAAAACAACAGAATCTAGAGGTATAGAGTGTAAAACCTCTTTTGCTTCCTTGGCGTTTTTAAAAGTTAATACACCACCAAAAGCTATTTTAAAATTGAGTTTTATAAACTCTTTCGCCATTTCTTTGCTCCCTGAGAAGCAATGCATTATTCCTGCCTCTTTAACTTTATTCGCTTTTAAAATATTAAATGTATCTTGAATCGCATCACGACAATGAATAGAGACTGGTAAGTTGTATTTATTAGCGAGTTCTATTTGTTCAAGAAACATTTTAGTTTGTTTTTCTTTTATTTCTTGATCTTTTTCCCAATAATAATCCAAGCCTATTTCGCCTATAGCTTTTATTTTAGAAGAAGTGGATAAAAGTCTTTCTAATTGGTTAATTGTAGGGCAATCAGAATCTTTTAGATTGTATTGTTTATGTTCTGTTGGAATAACACCAATTGCACAGAAAACATTTTCATACTTTTCTGAAAGTTTTATAGCGACCTTGGAACTTTCCAAATCCCACCCCACACATAAAAAATGTGTGACATTTTTATCTATAGCGCTTTTAACATAAAAATCTAAATTTTCTAATAACTTAGTATCATTTAAATGGATATGAGTATCAAAAATCATAAAAATTATTTCCCTACACAAAAACGAGAGAAAATTTCTTTTGCTATATCAAAATCGTTATCTTCTCCAGTTATGGATAAAGTTTTTAAATATGCTTCTTTTAATTCGCTATTAATTAAATCGATAGGAATCTCAGACTTAACATCTATCAAAACTTGTTCAAGAATAGTTTTTATGTTTTCAAGAATCCCTATTTCTCTAGTGTTAGCAATAGAAGGATTGTCGTAGTTTTCTTTGCTTAATCCTAATTTTTCTATAATAGCTTTCTTAAGTGGTTCAACATCTTTATTTAATGCTGATACATATAATTTGTCGCCTAAATTGTTTTGCACAAGATCTTTTTTGTTATATACAAAAATTGTGTTTTTGCCTTCAACAAGTTTGGTTATTTCTTTGTCTTCTTCATCATATTCTTGGCTGTCAAAAACACAAAGAACTATGTCGCTGTCTTTCAACTTAGAAATACTCTTTTCAATTCCAATCGATTCGACTTCGTCAGAAGATTCGCGTATTCCGGCGGTATCGAATAGATTAATCACAACGCCATTTAAATTAATTTTGCCTTCGACTATATCTCTAGTGGTACCTTTTACGTCAGTAACTATAGCTTTGTTTTCGTTAAGCAGCGCATTTAGAATAGACGATTTTCCAACGTTTGGCTTACCAACAATAGCAACATTTATTCCATCTTTAATGATGTTTCCTTTAACACCATCTTTAATCAATTTCTTTATATATTTAATATTTTCCTTGCAAACCTCAACTATTTTTTCATTATTTGCTTCTTCAATATCTAAATATTCAGGGTAATCAATATTTACTTCAATTAATGATAAAATATCACCTAAGCTCTTTTTTAATGGATCAATAAGTTTGGCTGTATCTCCTTTTAAAGCCATTAAAGATAGTTTTTTGCTTTCTTCAGTTTCCGCATTAATAAGGTCATTTATTGATTCTGCTTGCATTAAATTAAGTTTGCCGTGAGCATAAGCTCTAGAAGAATATTCTCCATTTGTGGCAAGTCTTGCCCCATTTTTTAAAGCAACTTTAATAATTCGATTAAAAATAAGTGGTGAACCATGACACATTATCTCAACGCTGTCTTCACCTGTAAAAGATCTAGGGCCTTTATAAGCTAGCAAGACAACTTCGTCAATAAGTTCTTCTTCATCCTTAATAAAACCATGATAAATAGTGTTTTTTTCTACCTTTGTTATATCCTTTGTAAAGAATTTTGAAACAATAAAAAAACAATCGTCACCACTAAGTCTGACGATTGCTAAGGCACTTCTTAACGGTGGAGTAGCTAAAGCGACGATTGTTTCAAACATTTAATTACTCGGCCTTTTCTTCTTCGGAAGAAGTGGTGTTTACTTCTTTATCGAAAGGAGCATATTTAATGACAACAGCTCTATTTTTACCATCACCAACTGATTCTGTTTTAATATTTTTCCAATTGGTTAATGCGTTATGAACTTTCTTTCTTTCATCTGGTGTCATTGGTTCAAGTTTAGCATCAACGTGTGTTGATAAAACTTCTTTAGCAACCTTCTTAGCTTCATGAATAACTCTAGAGTATTTCTTATCTTTATAATTACCAATATCAAGAAGGATTCTGAATTTTCTTCTGAATTTTTGAGAAACAGCAAGCTTGACTAATTCGTTTAAAGATTCAAGTGATTTTCCGTTGTTTCCGATTAAGATAGAATTGTGATTTGTCTCAATTAAAACCTTAATAAGATTGTCGCGATAGAAAGTCTTTAAACTTGCGTCAAGATTTAAAGCGTGACATATATCTTTAATATATTCTTCTACAAAAAGAATAACATCGCTTGTTTCTTCAACAGAAATAGTAGTCTTTTTTGAAAATAAACCTTTCTTTTCTTCAACAATTTTATAAATTAATTCTTCTTCGGAAACATTTAATTCTTCGCTTGCTTGTTTTAAACAATCAGCAAGTGTTTTACCTGAATATAGTTTCATTATTGGACACTCCCTTCTTTCTTTTTAGTAAATAGTCTTTTAACTTTATCGTTAAACCCTTCTTTATTATTATCTTTATATTTACCATTACGTTTATTTGATCTAGCAATAAAAATGTAATGAATAATAACTGATTGAATAATTGAAATAATAGCACCAGCAAACCAGTAAACACCCATAGCACTTGGAAGTGTGAAGCCCATGAAAATAATGAATATAGTCATTATCCATTGAGTGTATTTAAGTGTTTTGTTTTGTTGATTCATAGAAGAACTGTTATTTAATTTAGTAACAGATTTCATTTTCTTCTTATTTAGCCAATTAGGAATAAGCATAGAAACAATTTGTGCAGCACTCATTAAAATAACAAGAACAAGTGCAGTCCACCATCCTGGATTGCTTGGCCACCCACTAAAGTTGCTTAAAACAGACCATATGGTATCTGAAAGTCTTAATCCTAATACCGCATCTCTACTTAAGGAAGCGCTACCTTGTAAAGCATTCCAAACACAAATAAAGACAGGGAATTGGACAAAAATAATAAGAAGTGAAGCAAATGGGTGAACTTTATATTTTTTATAAAGCGCCATTTGAGCGGCTGCTAATTTTTGCTTTTCATAATCGTTTGAATTAGCATTTGGATATTTTTGTTGAAGTTTTGCAATTTCAGGTTGTAACAAAGTCATTTTTTGTTGTGACAATGTTGATGGCATTGTAACAAGCATAAAGAGGACTCTAATAATAAGAGTTGCAAGTAAAACAGCAAAGATTTGTCCATAACCATTCATTCCAAAGATATGAGCAAAGTTTTCAACCATTGTACCGATTGGATAAACTAAAAGACCTTCTAAGAATCCATGTTCAGAGAATGCTCTGCCCCATCCTTCATAAAAATCTTCGCCTTTTCCTTCAATTAAAACAGTATCGTTAAGTGGATCGTTAGATATATGACCATAGAAACCATCATTAACAGTGATACAAGTTCTTAAATTAGCAGTTTGAGTATTTAATGTGGTTGACATTAAATTTAAGAAATTACTACTTAATCCGTCATCAAAAGAAAAACCTTCAGAAGTAACAATTTCATTATTCCAATTTTTAATATTTAAAAACTTATCAGTTGGGTTTTCTTCGTTATAGTATTTTACAAAGCCTGTGCGTGCTAAAAGAGCGTTATTTCTACCAATGTTATTTTCGCCACCTTCTAACATTTCATTAAGCAATTCTTCGTTAGTTGTATCGTTTTTATATTCGCTTAACTGTGTGCTTGTATAACCATAAACTTGTTCATAAGTTAAAGTTTCAAGAGATAAGTTTGTTAAATTTTCTAATGAGGAAGCGTTTGCTTCTTCAATCATTGCATTTAAAACTTTACGATCTAGCTCTTCCCAATAAGAAGTGGAAGGAGTGATTATATTGTAGTTAGCTGCATTAGTAATAAGTGTTTTAGTGAAGTCATTTAAACCAAATGTATAACTAACACCGTTGGTATTTTCAACAGTAGAAATTCCCTTAGCATAAATAGTTACATTTTTTAATGCAAAAAGATTGTCATTGACTTTATAAAAGAACAACTCATGATTGTTTTGACCGTCCTCTCCAACATAAGGTAAGTCATCATTTGTATCATTTGCATTCTTTTCTAAAACAAGACAATTTAAATTAACTTTCTCCACATCAACGTTTGATTGAGCTTTGAAGGTGTCTAAAATATATTGTTCACCTTGTTCATAACTTTCAAAATAAGTAGTGTTCATGCCGTTATAGCCGAACATGTAGTTAGAAGTATCTAAATTTGAACAAAATGAGTTACAACTTGTAAGAAGTAATACCGCTCCTAATACGGCTGTTCCCCCAAAGACCTTTGTTAAACTTTTTTTATTCATTTATTTCTCCTTGATGGAAGTGATTTGTTTTAGCAAATCGTGTAAAAGTTTTTTGTTTTTATCAAATTCGTTAGTGTTGTATTTTGGTGAAATAACAACAATTAAATCTAGTCCGTTTGTTTTATATTCGAGATATGAGTCTAAAATCGCTCTGACTTGACGTTTAATTTTTACTCTAGTTACAGCAATCCCATTTCGTTTTGAGACATGAATTCCAACCCTAGTGAATCCGAATTCGTTTTTACGATAATAAACAGTATAGATTTCGTTTCTTTTAAACTTTTTAAGGTTGAAAATTTCTTTGAATTCTCGATATTTTTTAACGCGATTAATGACTTTCATTAATTAGTGTTTAGTATTGACGACTAAAACTTTTCTACCTTTCTTTCTTCTTAAAGCTAAAACTTTTCTACCATGACCAGTTGCCATTCTTGCTCTAAATCCGTGGACTCTTGCTTTGTGTAATTTACTTGGTTGGTAAGTTCTTTTCATAAATATATTCCTCCTAAAAATATGCAAAACAAATTATATATGTATATATACATATAAGTCAACTAAATGTCGTCTTGCTTAATTGTGTCATACTTCGTAAAAAGTCTAGAAATAGTCTTGCTTTCAACATAGTGTGTAATGCTCGTTTTTTTAATGTGTAGAAGTAGAAAAACTATCGATAAAATCAATACTTTTTCTGTGTGGATTAATCAGACTTATGTGGAAAGCAATCCACAAAACACACAAAATCCACATGGACAAAAGTTTTCCACATACTTTTCCACATAAAAATTGTGTATAACTTTTTCTTGTTCGGTGGTTGTCGCTTTTTATTTGTTTTTTAATGTGGAAAACTCACTTTATCAAATATTCAAGTCTATATATTTTTATATTTTTAATATAAAATAATCACGCATTATGAATACGAATACAGTTAGTCAAAACGCGGAACTTTGGAACACTATTTTATCGACAGTATCGGAAGAAAAAGAAAAAACTATCTTCGATGCTTTTTTTAGAAATACAAAAATTTACGATGTAGATGGAAATAAAATTTATATTCTTTGTGAATCAAAATTAACAAAAGAAATTTTGCGTGATCGTTTCTCTGATTACCTCTCGCAAAAACTTCTTCAACACACTTCAACAAATTATGTTCCAGTTTTTGTTACTAGTGACGATATCAAAGAAAAAAGGAAATTCGTTGATTCTTCCACAGAAGAGTTATCTTATTTCAAAAATTCTATTTTAGATCCTAATTATACTTTTGATACTTTTGTTGTTGGGCCTTGTAATTCAGAAGCTCAAAAAGCTTCTTTATACACAGCAACAGCACCTGGCGGTATTTATCAAACACTCTTTATTTACGGCGGAAGCGGGCTTGGTAAAACTCACCTTTTAAACGCAATAGGTAATTATATAAAAACTAACATGCCAGAAAAGAAAGTTCTTTATTTTTCAAGCCAAGATTTTTTGAATGAATACATTGATTTCGTTAACGGAGATACACGTAAAGAACAACTTTATAAATTCCTTAAAAAGTTTGACGTTTTACTTATCGATGACATTCAAATGTTAAAAGACAAAAGAAAAACTCAAGAATTTTTCTTTAACATTTACGAGGATTTTCGTCAAAATCATAAGCAAATTTGTTTTACTAGTGATCGTCTTCCTGGCGAGTTAGAAGGTATTGATCAACGTATTTTAACACGTTTTACAAGTGGTTTAAGTGTTTCAGTCACTAAGCCAGATACCGAGACTTGTTTTAACATTTTAAAATCAAAAATTACTGCTTCAGGTAGTGATTTATCTAATTATGATGAAGATGTACTATTCTTCATGGCGGACAAATTCAAAGATTCTATTAGAAGCCTTGAAGGTGCTTTAATTAGACTTAATTTTTACGCTTCGATTAACAAAGCAACTCACATCGATATCAATTTATGCGCTGAAGCTTTACAATCCATGGTTGATTGTAGCGACGCTAAGAATAAAGTCAGCGAGCAAAAGATTTTAAGTGTTGTTAGCTCTTATTACTCGCTAAGCATTTCTCAAATAACAGGCAAAATCAAAGTTGGAAACATCGTTAACGCTCGCCATATTGCAATTTATTTAATGAGAGATTTATTAGATCTTCCTTTAAAGAAAATCGGAACAATTTTTAGTGGTAGAGATCATACAACCATCATGCATTCCATAGAAAAAATTGATAAGTTGTTGAAAACTGATGAACAAACTCAAACCGCTATTCGCGAGTTAAAAAAGCGATTAGCATCGTAAAAATTAGAAAGTATAAAAATGTAAGAATTAAAGTATAAGTGAGTTTTCCACAATATCCGCAGAGCTTATTATTATAAAATTTAAAAAAAGGTAAATAAATTATGAAATTTAATATTAAACGAAATGAATTTCTCAAAGCCGTTACAACAGCATCCAGATTTATTCCAACAAGTTCTCCTAATCCTATTCTTCTTGATGTTGCTTTAGTTTTAAATGAAGAAGGATTAATTCTTTATGGTGGCAATGGAGACGTTTATTTAGAAGTTGTTGTCCCGTTTATTATTGATGGAAAAGAAGTAATCCGTGATTATAAAGAAGGCTCAATCTTAATCAACGCAAAGATATTAAATGAAATTGTTAAAGCGATTGATGGAGAAGAGATTAACTTTGAAATAGTTGAAGAAGGACTTGCTAAACTTGAAAACGATAGCAATACAAAATATTCATTAACTGTTACCCGTTTTGAAGAATATCCTGATTGTAATTTTGAAGAAAATGGAACAAGAGTTGTTTTAGATTCAAAGTTATTCCAACAAGCAGTCAATCAAGTCGCTTTTGCAGCGTCACAAAAAAATACAAGACAGCAATTAAAAGCTGTTAATTTTGAAAATAATGGTACAAACTTAATTTTAACAGCTACAGACGGTTCAAGACTTGCTAAAAAAGAACTTCCTAGTGATTGTGTAAACATGTTTTCGATTAATATTGACGCAAAAACACTTTTAGAAGCCGCTAGAACGATTGAAAACGAAAAAGAGATTGAAATATATGCAAGTGATAAAAAAGTGCTTTTTAAGTACGCTAACACTAAAATTATCACCAATTTAATTGGTGGTGATTATCCAAATGTTAAAAATATCGTTCCAAAAACTTACTATTATTTCTTAGAAGTTAATGCAAATGATTTCTTAAATGCTATTAATAGTGTCGCTATGCTTACTTTAGATAGAGAAAACATTGTTAAAGTAACAATGGTTGAAGGAAACGTTGTTGTTTCTTCTAAATCTCAGCTTTCTGGAAGCGGAGAAAAGATTTTAAGCTTATTTAGATACACTGGCGAGAGATTAGAAATAAGTTTTAATTATCACTTTGTTGTAGATGCGATTAAAGCTTTAGGATCACAAGATGTTTTACTTTCATTTGTTGGTGAAATGAAGCCATTCACAATCACTGATAAAAATGATCCGAGCAATATTCACCTAATAACACCGGTTAGAACGTATTAGGGCAATAAAATTTAATGTATCGACTACCTATACCAAGGTAGTCTTTTTTCTTTAAAATGGGCTTCCTTTAATATATAATATTAAAGGAGTCGGAAATGAATAAATTTAAAGAAGTAAAAATAACAAGTGAGTACATTACCTTAGGCCAATTCTTAAAATTTGCAGATATTATTGCAAATGGAGGAGAAGCAAAAGAGTTCATTGCTGAACATGATATTTTTGTTAATGGAACTGTTTGCAAAATGAGAGGTAAAAAACTTTATGCTTCTGATCAAATAGTCATTGATGATTCTTTGTTCTTTGAAATTGGCAAATGATAGTTGAAGAGCTTGAATTACATAATTTACGTAATTATGAGTTTTTAAAAGTATCTTTTAAACCAGGAATAAATTATATCTACGGAGAGAATGCTAGCGGAAAAACAAACATTCTTGAAGCGATATACTTTTTGTCTTTAACGAGGTCTTTTAGAACAAGCGAAATTAGTGAGTTAGTTAGAAAAGATGCAGGATTTGCGGTGATTTTAGCAAAAATTAAGGATGAAAAATCAACAAAAACCCTAGAAATTAAGTTTAACGATAAAGGTAAAAAAATCTTATTGAACAACAAAACAGTCTCAAAAATAAGTGAGCTAAATTCCTTGATAAATGTCTTAAGCTTTATTCCTAGAAATACAAATCTATTAAAAGATGCACCAAAAGAAAGAAGAAAGTTTTTAAACATTTACTTGTCAAAATTTTCAAATAATTATTTAAAAACTTTATCTCTTTACGAGAAGATTCTTAAAGAAAGAAATGATGCTTTTAAAGCTTACAAAATCAATTACACCTTAATTGGTATTCTTACGAATCAAATTATTAATTTAAACAAAGAAATCTATATTTATAGGAAAAAGTTTATTAATGAAATTAATAAATATCTTAATGATGTTTATAAAAATGTGTCATTAAAAGATGAAAAACTTCTTATGACTTACGAAAGTTTCATCAAAGATTATGAAAATATAGAAAACTTTCTGAAAGACGAATTTCAAAAAGTGAAAGAAGAAGAATTAAAGAGAAAACAAACTTTGATTGGTGTTCATAAAGATGATTTTAAACTCTTCCTTGATGGTAGAGATGTAAGCTTATATGGCTCTCAAGGTGAAAATCGTATTTCAGTTATTTCACTAATACTATCGCTTTATTTTTTGAATAAAGATAAAAGTCCAATTATAGTTCTTGATGATGTTCTTAGTGAACTTGATTCAAAACACGAACAAAATTTAATTAATTATCTTGAAAATTTTACACAAGTTTTCATAACAAACACTGCAAAAAGTCAATATTTCAATAAAAATTATTATCATTTAGAGAATAGAACGATGAAGGAGGAATGAAGATGGAAGAAGAAAAGAAAGAGCAAGAAAAAGTAGTCGAAACTTCTGAAGAAACTGAGAGTGAAAAAATCGACATCAATGAAGGGTTTGACGCTCAAGAAGAAAGTATCGACTCTAAAATTTCTAACGAAATCATTGATATTAATGATGAAAGAGTTCTAGAAAAAGGTGATGAAAAATATAACAGTGATTCTATTCAAGTTTTAGAAGGACTTGAAGCTGTTAGAAAAAGACCTGGTATGTATATCGGATCTACATCTTCCACTGGTCTTCATCATTTAGTTTGGGAAATCGTTGATAATGGTATCGATGAAGCTTTAGCTGGATATTGCGATACTATTAACGTTGATATTAACCCAGATAACACAATCACAGTTACTGATAATGGTAGAGGTATTCCTGTAGATGTCGTTGACAAGACAAAATTAAGTGGTGTTGAAACTGTCTACACTGTTTTACACGCTGGTGGAAAGTTTGGCCAAGGAAGCGTATATAAGGTTAGTGGTGGTCTCCATGGTGTTGGAGCTTCTGTTGTTAACGCACTTTCCTCTTGGCTTGAAGTCACTGTTAAAAAAGATGGTGGTGTTTATTTTATCCGCTTTGAAAACGGAGGACATACAGTTGAACCTTTAAAAAGAATTGGTGATTGTTCATCAAAAGAACACGGGACAAAAGTCACTTTCAAACCAGACCCAACTATTTTTAAAGAAACAACTATCTATAGTTACGAAACAATCAAAAATAGACTTAGACAAATGGCTTTCTTAAACAAAGGAGTTACAATTGTACTTCGTGATTTAAGAATGGATCCAATCTTAGAAGATAAATTCCATTTTGAAGGCGGCATTAAAGAATACGTCACATATGTAAATAGAAACGGAGAAGCTTTATTCCCTAACGTTTTTTATTCAGAAGGGGCTCAGATCTTTGACGACAACGGAACAAAAGAAACAATTTATTGTGAAATCGCACTTCAGTATACAAAGAGCTACACTCATAACGTTTATTCTTTTTGTAACAATGTTTCTACTGGAAATGGTGGCATGCATGTTGATGGCTTTAATTTAGCTTTAGTTAGAGTAATAAATAATTACGCAAGAGATAACAAAATTTTAAAAGACAGTGATAAAGAAAGAATTACTCTTGAAGATTGCTTAGAAGGGTTAACAGCTATTATTTCAGTTAAGCACCCAAATCCACAATATGAAGGTCAAACTAAAGGAAAATTAGGAAACCTTGAAGTTAAAAAGATTGTTAATACAGTTTTTGGCGATCAATTACAAAGATACTTACTCGAAAACAAAGATGTTGCTTTAGCAATCGCTAAGAAAGTTAAAAGCGCTTATGATGGGCGTTTAGCTGCTCGTGCTGCTAAAGAAAATATGAGAAGAAAGGATGTACTTGAACCAACTACACTCCCTGGAAAATTAGCCGATTGTAGTTCTAACAATCCTGAAGAATGTGAATTATTTATTGTTGAGGGTAATTCTGCAGGTGGAAGCGCAAAGCAAGGAAGAGACCCAAAAACTCAAGCTATTATGCCTTTAAGAGGCAAAATCTTAAATGTTCAAAAAGCTCAAGCCCATCGTATTTTTGAAAATGCCGAAATTGGAAATATGATAAGTGCAATCGGAGCAGGTTATGGTGAAGAATTTGATATAACTAAAATCAGATATCACAAAATTGTCATCATGACTGATGCTGATGTTGACGGTTCTCATATCAGAATCTTACTTTTAACATTCTTCCACAGATTTATGAAACCATTAATTGAACATGGTTGTGTTTATATCGCTCAACCTCCTTTATATAAAGTTGAATATAAAGGAAAAGCATATTATGCATATAACGACGAACAACTTAATGTAATTAGAAAAGAACTCGCTTTAAAACCTGGTTATCCATACCAAAGATATAAAGGTCTTGGTGAAATGGATCCTTCACAACTTGAAGAGACAACTATGGACCCTAAAGTTAGAAAAATGTTAAGAGTTACCGTGGATGATGCTGTTGCAGCAGATCAAGTATTTAACGATCTAATGGGTGAAGACGTTGAACCACGTTCAACATTCATTGAAGAAAACGCAAAATTTGTTAAGAATCTTGATATTTAAAAAAAGATGAGGTATTTGCATGGAAAACGAAGAAAAGAAAGCAGAAATTACTGAAAATACAAACGATAGCGAAGAAGAATTAAGAGAAGAAAACGCTGAACTTGAAGCCGGAATAGTCCCATCTTTAACAAATACTGAAATAGTTACTCAAGTTCAAGATTCTTTCTTGGATTATGCGATGAGCGTCATTGTTTCAAGAGCTCTTCCTGATGTAAGAGATGGTTTAAAACCAGTTCATAGAAGAGTCATTTATGCAATGTACGATGCTGGCTATACACCAAGTAAACCATTTGTTAAATCAGCAAAAATTGTTGGTGAAGTTATGGGTAAATATCACCCACACGGCGATAGCGCAATTTATCAAACATTAGTTAGACTTGCTCAACCTTTCTCTATGAGATATTGCTTAGCAACAGGACACGGAAACTTTGGTTCAATGGATGGCGATGAAGCAGCAGCTCCTCGTTATACTGAAGCAAGAATGTCAAAAATATCATTAGAGCTTGTTAAAGATATTAATTACAATACTGTTGATTTTGCACCAAACTATGATGGCAGTTTAGAAGAACCAACTATTTTACCAGCTAGATTTCCTAATTTACTTGTAAATGGTAGTGATGGTATTGCTGTTGGTATGGCTACAAAGATGCCTCCACATAACTTAACAGAAATTTGTGAAGGTATTGAATTTGTTGCTCATAATCCAGATTGTTCAATCGAAGAATTAATGAAGATTGTTAAAGCTCCTGATTTCCCAACCGGTGGCATTATTTATGGTTTAGGTGGAGTAAGAGATGCTTATTTAACAGGTAGAGGAACTTTCAGACTAAGAGGTAAAACTGAAATTCATGAAAATCCAAATGGAAAATCAAAAATTATCATTACTGAGATTCCATATCAAGTTAATAAATCAACTTTAGTTGCTAAAATTGGCGAATTAGCTAGAGACAAGGTTATTGATGGAATTACTTCTGTTAAAGATTTTTCCAAAACCGATGTTAGAATCGAAATTGAAACAAGAAGAGATGTTGTTCCTCAAGTAATTCTTAATCAATTATTTAAAAATACTCAACTTGAAATTAGTTACGGTATTATAAATCTTTGCATTTTAAATGGTGTACCTAGAGTTTTAGGTTTAAAAGAATTAATTAATCAATATATTAATTTCCAAATCGAAATTGTTGAAAGAAGAACTAAATTCTTAAAAGCAAAAGATGAAGCTAGACAACATATTATTGAAGCTTTAATTAAAGTACATGACCTATTAGATGTTTCTAAACTTGGTGGAAAAGAAAGCAGAGATGAATTTATTGATCTTGCTACATCTTCACCAAACCAAGCAGTCTTAACTCAAAGACTTATGGAAAGATATGGTTTCAGTCAAGTTCAAGCCGAAGCTGTTGTTGCAATGACTATTGGTCGTTTGACAGGACTTGAAACACAAAAACTCCATGATGAATATGACGAACTTGCTAAGAATATTGAAAGATATGTTTATATTCTTGAATCAAGAGAACATATGCTTGAAGTTGTTTTAAGTGAACTTAACGAAATTAAAGAAAAATTCGGCGACGAAAGAAGAACTCAAGTTTCAACTGCAATCTCATCAATTGATGATGAAGATTTGATTCCAGAAGAAGATATCGTTATTACTTTAACTAATAAAGGATATATTAAACGTATGTCTACCTCAGAATTCAAGCTTCAAAATAGAGGCGGAACAGGTGTTAAAGGAATGAGTGTTTATAATGATGATGAAGTCATGATTGTCTTATCATCAAAAACCCATACAGACGTTTTATTCTTTACTAATTTAGGACGAGTTTATAGAAAAAGAGGACATGAAATTCCTGAATTTAGCAGAACAGGTAAAGGAATTCCAGTTCTCAATCTTTTAAGCCTCGATAAAGAAGAAAAAGTTGTTGCTTTAATTAGTGCAGACGAATATGAAAACCACTATTTATTCTTCGCAACCGAACAAGGCGTTGTAAAAAGAACTGATTTAAGTGAGTTTAAACGTATTAATCGTAATGGTAAAAACGCTATTTCCTTTAAAGAAGGAGATAACTTACTTGATGTTAGAGTAACTAATGGTTCAGCAAAAATTCTTCTTGCTAGTAACGATGGTAAACTTTGTATGTTTAATGAAGAAGACGTTAGAGCTATGGGAAGAAATGCGGCCGGTGTTAGAGGTATGAAATTGAGAGATGAAGATAAACTTGTCGGCTTATCAACTGATCTCACTGGACACCTTGTATTCGCATTAAGTGAAAACGGCCTTGGAAAACTTTCTGAAATCGAAGACTATAGATTAACAAATAGAGGAGCTGGTGGTGTTATTACTATTAAAATCACCGAAAAAACTGGAAAACTTATCGGCATGAAAGTTATTAACGGTGATGAAGATTATCTTGTTATGACTAACAACGGACAAGTTATTAGATCACCAATTTCCCAAGTTAGACTCTGTGGCAGAAATTCGTCTGGTGTTAAAATTATTAACTTAAAAGAAGGTGAAAAAGTTTCTAGCTTTACAATTCTTCCTCACGAAGAACAAGAAGAAACTGCTCCAGTAAATGAAGAAAATTCAAATTCTGAAGCTTCCAATACAAACATAGAAGAAGTTAAGTAAAATATAGTTTTCAAGTAAAAACCATGCAAAATCCCAATATTTTAAATATTTACTTCTATGATAACATCAAAAATGATCTCTATAATTTTGAGTCAAGCAGCTTGAGAAAAAATCTTAAAGCATCGCTTGAACTCAACGATTATAGATATTTAACAAACGCAATTGATGAAAGAATCGAAGCTGTTTGTTACATAAATTTTAATGACGTAAACAAGTTTAATTATTTTAGAGGGAAAGACTTCAAAAAAATTACCTTTGCTTTTTACTCAGAGTTTGAACAAGATTTTAAAGTTTTAGCTTTTAATAAAGACAAAAATAAAAAGTATCAAATAAAAGAAAGTTACTTAAAAAACTTTTCTGAATACGATTTAATTTTTGTACCATCAGAAGAAGCTAAAACTTTACTAAAAGAAAGCAAAGTGGAAAGCAATATCGAAGTCTTGTTACCACCTATAAAAAGAACTAAGTTTGAACTTAAAGACAGTGAATTATCAAAACTTATTTATATTTATTTTCATATAGAAGAAAATAGTAAATACGTATATACATTTTTAGATTCAAAAGATGAACAAGCAGCCAAAAGAATTATTGAATTAGCTCGAATTTTTTCAAATATAAAATTTATTGTTATTATACCTGATTATCACACCAAAGAAGCAAAGGCAGTAAGTAAATATTTTAAAAGATGTGGTCAAAACTTGTTTGTAAGCAGTATTTTAAGTGAAGACATTTATGATTCGTTAGTTTATAACGCGAGTGCGTTTATTTTACTTAATTCTTTATATACCGCGAGCGTGGAACTTTTAGAAGCCTACACTTGTGGTGTACCAGTGCTTTCTTTATCATCTAGTGCGTTTAAAGATATATTAATTGATAAAGAAAATTCATGTGTTTATAATGATTTCGACGCTTTTATCAATGGTTTTAATGACTTTTTAGCCGGAAAATTACCTGACTTAAAAGACAATCAAAAAACCTTTATGAAGACGAATGATATCAAAAGAATCGGTAAGAAATTTATCGATTATTATCGAGAATATTTTGGAGAGTGACTATGTTAGACGTTAATTATATTATTGAAAATAAAGAACATGTTAAAGAACTTTTAAAAAGAAAGTTATATGAAGCTGATATCGATGGTCTTGTTAAAAATGTAGAAGAAAAAAGAAGACTACAAAAAGCAACAGAAGACAATAAAGCTGAACAAAACAAATTATCAAAATCAGTTCCACAAGTTAAAAAAGAAGGCGGCGATGTAAATGCTATTTTTGCTAAAGTTAAAGCATTAGCTGCCGAAAACAAAGAAAATGAAGAAAAGCTGAAGGTTTTAGAAAGTAAAATTAATGAAGTTTTATATGCTCTTCCTAATTTACCTGATGAAGATTTGCTAGAGGGTGGAAAAGAAAATAACAAACCAATTTATTACTATAAGGATAAACCAGAATTTAACTTTAAAATTAAAAATCATGTCGAACTTGCCGAATCTTTAGGTTTAATTGATTACGATAGAGCCGCAAAAGTCAGCGGGCACGGAACATGGTTTTATACAAATTTAGGTGCTAGATTAGAATGGGCTTTATTAAATTTCTTTATTAATGAGCACATTAATGATGGCTTCGAATTTATGCTCCCACCTCATATTTTAAATTACGAGAGTGGATTTACTGCTGGACAATTCCCAAAATTTGAAGGTGATGTTTTTGAACTTAAAGGAATGGACCCTGCAAAATTCTTACTTCCAACCGCTGAAACAGCTTTAGTTAACTATTATCGTAATGAAATTTTAGATGGGAAAGAACTTCCAAAGAAATTCTTTGCTTACTCACCTTGCTATAGAAAAGAAGCTGGATCTTATCGTACTGAAGAAAGAGGTATGATTAGAGGATATCAATTTAACAAAGTTGAAATGTTTGAATACACTAAAGAAGATGAAAGTGATGCAGCTTTTGAAGAGTTACTTAAGAAAGCAAAATCTTTAGTAGAAAAACTCGGTTTGCATTATAGAGTTTCAAAATTAGCTGCCGCGGATTGCTCCCATTCAATGGCAAGAACATACGATATTGAAGTCTTTTTACCATCAATTGGTATTTATAAAGAAGTATCTTCTGTATCAAACGCTAGAAGTTATCAAGCAAGGAGAGGAATGATGAGATATAGAGGAGAAGATGGAAAACTTCACTATATGCACACATTAAACGGAAGTGGTCTTGCAACTTCTCGTGTATTCCCTGCAATTCTTGAACAATATCAACAAGAAGATGGTTCAGTTATTATTCCAGAGGTTCTTAGATCATATATGGGTGGAATTTCTGTAATTAAACCTATCAAAAAATAAAAAATTCAATTATAATTATTAAGCCGTTACGAGCAATCTTTTCGAACCAGGTCAGGATAGAAATATAGCAGCCTTAAGATTATGATTGTCTGTGTAACGGTTTTATTTTGCTCAAAAATGCGATACTATTACTTTAATTATGAAAACGTTTAGTGATGAGTATTATCTAGAAATAGCTTGCAAAGAAGCTTTAAAAGCTTATAAACATAATGAAATTCCTGTAGGAGCGGTTTTAGTGGATAATACCACTCATAAAATAATAACTAAAAGTTATAACAAAAAAGAAAAAAATAACGATGTTACCAGCCATGCTGAAATTAACGTTATTAGGAAGGCTTCAAAGAAAATTAATAATTGGCGATTAGAAGGACACACGCTTTATGTCACATTAGAACCTTGTTCTATGTGCATGAGTGCTATTTTGCAAGCTAGAATCTCTCGTGTTGTCTATATATTAAATGAAGACTTTATGGGCGCGTGTGGAAGCAAAATTGACTTAACAAAAATATACGATTCAAAAACAACAGTTTTTAAGAGTGACGATATTTTCACATATAAAAAACTATTAGAAAAATTCTTTTTAACTAAGAGAGAAAAGTAGAAGCAGATTTCTTGACGTGTTACGCGAGAGCAGCGCATTGAAAATATACGATATTTATCAAAAAAACTGCAAAAACCTATTTAAATTTTTAAATTAAAATAAATAAACCTGAATGAAAATAAATCAGTTCTCTCTCTTTTTTTATCAAACAAAATTTTAAGAAAAACAGTATTAATTTACGTAGGGGCAAACTTAAGTATTGTTTCTTTACTTTTCATAGATAGTGGAGGATCCTTGGGAAGTAGGTCTATATTTATTTTATTGCTAAATTTTCCTACTTATTGTCGTTTTTACAATGTTAAAAAATCTTTAAAATTGTAATGTATTATAATAAAATTTTGTTGTTAATTATGGGGATTGGTTGATGCTCGAATTAAAAGATATTATTAAAGATTATTATGTGGATAAGGAACCTTTCAGAGCACTGAAGGGCATCAATTTATACTTCCCAAAACAGCAATTCTGTTCTATTTTAGGTCCATCTGGCTGCGGTAAAACTACAACTTTAAATATAATTGGTGGGCTTGACCATTATACTAGCGGCGACCTTGTTATTGAGGGTCAATCAACAAAAGAATATGGCGATAAAGAATGGGATAACTATCGTAACAAGCGAATAGGGTTTGTTTTCCAATCTTATAATTTAATTCCACAACTTACTATAGTTGAAAACGTCGCGATGTCTTTAACGCTTAATGGAGTTTCAAAAAAAGAAAAGATAGAGAAAGCTAAAAAAGCATTAACTATTGTTGGATTAAACAAAGCTTTTAATAAAAAACCAAACCAATTAAGTGGCGGACAAATGCAAAGAGTTGCAATTGCTCGTGCTATCATTAATGATCCTGAAATAATTTTAGCGGATGAACCAACAGGCGCTCTTGATTCGACAACATCGGTTCAGGTTATGGATATTTTAAAAGAGATATCTAAAGATAGACTTGTCATCATGGTTACCCACAACCAAGAGCTAGCGTATAAATATTCAGATAGAATCATTAGATTCAAAGATGGCGAAGTAGAATCAGATACGTGGAGTACTGAAAAAATTAAAGCTAATAAAGAATCTGAAGATAAGATTTTTCAAGCAAAAAGAGAAGAAGAAGTCAAAAAGCTTGAAATAATAGATGAAACTAAAAAAGAGAAAAAAGCGAAAAAACGCAAAGAAAAGCTTAGTTCTATGAGCTTTTTTACCGCATTAAACCTTTCTTTTAAAAATCTTTTAACCAAAAAAGGAAGAACTATTATGACAAGTATTGCTGGCTCATTTGGCATAATTGGTGTAGCACTTGTCCTTGCAGTTAATAACGGTTTTTCTTTATGGATTGATAATATGGAAGAAGAAACCGCTTCTCAAATGCCTCTTACTGTTTCTTCTTATAGTGTTTCTTATGAAGCAAATGAGGACTATGATAAAAATCCTGAGTACTCTGACGAAGAACTTGTTTATCCTTATATAAGTAATATTGGTAAACAAACGATTTCTTATAACAACATAACTCAAAAATATATTAATTATATTGACTACCTTAAAGAAACGACTGACCTTATTAATGATTATGTTGTTAATTATGGTGAACAATATGCTTTTAATTTAACAACAACCGATCCAGTAACTGATGAAGCGTATCTTGTTCAAAACGGAACATTTACTTCTGTATCAAATGTTCTTTATTCGATTACCGGTTTACCAACAAACTATTTTCATGTGTTATTTGGTCAAGAAGAATATATAACTGAATCTTATGATGTAATCGCAGGGGATTATCCTGACGAAAACGATATGACGCAAATGGCATTAATTGTTGATTCAAGAAACCAAATTCCATTAGAAGCTTTAAAAGAACTTGGTTTTTATCAAAACATAGACGATGTTGATGATAAATATGCTGAAGAAAACCCGATAACTTTTGATGAAATACTTAATAAAAAGTATAAGGTTTTTACTAATTCTGATTTTTATAATGAAAATTCGACCACAAACAATAATGGCGATACGATTTATTATTATACAAACGATGATTTACAAAGCACATATGAAGACTCTTCTAAAGGAATAGAAGTAACAATTTCAGGAATTTTACGTCCAAAAAAAGAAAGCACTATGACCTCTATGGCAGCAGGATTAGCTTATCAAAATTCTTTACAAGAGTATCTAGTAAGTGAAAATAAAAAATCGAATATTTATTCAAATATTTTGAATAACGTTTCTTGGAAGGAAGGAGCAAATGTTTTAGATTTTGTGAAAGACCTTACTTCCTTAACTAATAGTGAAAGTAATTCAAGCATGAGCGCAGCTACTATTAATAATTTGTTTAGTAAATATTTTGATTTTTATTCGGTTTTTACGGGTTTATCAACTAATTCGGCAGGAGAATCGTATACAATAGACGATTATCTTGAATGGTCAAATACTATTGGGGCGGACCTTGTTACAGCTGAAATGAAAGCTAATGGAATGGATATGATTTTAAGTGTGATAGAGGACATTATTTCTTATCTCATGGTTCAAAATTATGAGGCAGCTTATCCGTTAGTCATATCTTTATTAGCCTATATTAATTCTTATTCTAATATTCAAAGTTTAATTATTTTTCCTACAAGCTTAACAAACAAAACTTTGCTGATGAAACGCTTAGATGAATTTAATGTAATCGATGCAACCGGCGAAGACCCATATCATGCTGCAAACGTTGGAGAACAAGTTCATTACACTGATATGGTTGGTACCTTAACTGGATCATTAAATCAATTAATTGATATTTTGTCTGTAGTATTGATTGTTTTTGCATCAATTTCACTTGTTGTTAGCTGTGTTATGACCGGAATTATAACCTATGTAAGCGTTATTGAAAGAACAAAGGAAATTGGTATTTTAAGAGCACTTGGCGCTAGAAAAAAAGATGTTGGAAGACTTTTTGAAGCAGAGTGTGTTGTTATTGGTTTTATAAGTGGAGGATTTGGATGTCTTATAGCCTACCTTATATGCTTCCCTATCAATGCTATTTTAAATGCAATATACCCTGATTATGGTATTGGAAATATTGCTGCTTTATCTTGGAGTTCAGTTATTATTTTAATTGCGATATCAATTTTGTTAACATTTATAAGTAGTCTTTTACCAGCAAGAGCTGCTGCAAAGAAGGATCCAGTTACAGCGTTAAGGAGTGAATAGATGGAGAATAGAGGGGAGTTCAATCTTTTACCAAGTTACTTTAAGACGGGATTAAGTAATGAAGAAGTAACAAAATTAACTCTTGAAGGGAGAGCCAATAAATTAAAAAGCACAAAAGGAAGCAGCGTTTTAAAAATAATCGCAAAAAATCTTTTTACATTTTTTAATTTCTTATTATTTGGAATAGCGATAATTTTAGCCATATTTAATCAATGGTCAAATATGGTTTTTATGGTTGTTGTATTATCTAATTTAATTTTAGGATTGATACAAGATTTTAGAGCCAAAAGAATTGTTGATAAATTATCTTTTATAAATAAAGCAAAGTATTCAGTAATTCGAGAAGGTAAGGAAGTACTCTTATATGATGATGAGCTTGTATTAGGCGACATAGTAATTTTAAGAGGAAGTGATGTTGTACCATGTGATGCGAAAGTGCTCACTGGGAGTTGCTATGTTAATGAATCTATTTTAACTGGAGAAAGTGATAAGTGTAAAAAAGTATCCGGCGACAATTTATTAAGTGGAACATATTTAACTAGTGGCGAGGTATATATACTTGTTGAAAAAGTTGGCGAAGACAATTACATCAATACTTTAAGCAAAAAAAGTAAGGAATTTAAGCGTCCAAAATCAAAATTATTTACACAAATTAACAACATTTTTAAAATTTTGACAATAATTGTAGCAGTATTAGGAATCTTACAAATTTTTGTTATATGTTTTACTAATAGCAAAATAGCAGGAGGTTTAGATGTTACCTATAGCATAATTGGAGTTGAAATTATTGCGCCAATTTGTGGAGCGTTAATTTCAATGATTCCTTCTGGAATGTATCTTTTATTCTCAACTGCATTAGTTGCAGGCGTACTTGTTTTATCAAGAAAGAATGTATTAGTACATGATATGTACTCTTTAGATATGCTTGCTAGAGCAGATGTGCTATGTATTGACAAAACTGGAACAATCACTACCGGCAACATGAACGTAAAAAATTTAATTAAATTCCCAAATTCACCTTTTAACGAAAACGAATTGCATTTAATTTTGAGTAATATAAACAAGGCTGTTAATGATTTTAATACAACAGCCATAGCTCTTAAAAATCATTTTGGGACAAACGATACTTTCAAAGTTAAGGGAATTATTCATTTTGATTCTTCTTATAAATATAGCGGAGCCACTTTTGAAGAAGTAGGCACTATTATTATTGGAGCATACGGCTTTTTTAAATGTGAAAACGATAATCTAGAATTCAAAAGCAAAATAGAAGAAGCTTCCAATAAAGGCGAAAGAATTTTGATGATAGCTCATTCTAAGCAAGACATTAAAGACGAGAAATTACCTGAAGATTTGAATTTTATTGGTGTAATCACTATAGAAGATGAAATAAAGAAAGATGCTCAAGAAGTTTTAAATTGGTTCAAAAGAAATGATGTTAAAATAAAAATTTTAAGTGGCGATAACGAACTAACAGTTAAAAATATTGCTCTTAAAGTAAATCTTGAAGGGGCAGATAAAAGTATTTCGTTGAACGGGAAAGAAGATGCTTTCATTGAAGAAAATGTCGAAAATTATGATGTTTACGGGAGGGTTTCGCCTGAACAAAAACGAGTGATTGTTGAAGCTTTAAGGAAAAACGGTCATACAGTTGCAATGTTTGGAGATGGCGTAAATGATATTTTAGCTTTTAAATCAGCCGATGTTTCTATTTCTGTTGCTAATGGAGCTAACGCCGCAAAAGATTTAGCGAGCCTAATTTTAACAGATAACAATTTTAGTGGTCTTCCAAATATAGTTAGTCAAGGAAGAAGAGTCATTAACAACCTTCAAAGAACATGTTCTTTATTTTTGGTAAAAACAGCATTTTCCATGCTTTTAAATACTTTCTTCTTAATTTTCGGACTGAGTACTGGTATTACTTGGCCATTTTCGCCTGGATCTTTCTATGCTTGGGAATTGTGTTCTATAGGAACTGCAAGCTTCCTATTAGCGCTTGAACCTAATAGCGAAAGAATTAAAGGCAACTTTATAAAAAATATATTGGTTAACAGTTTGCCACCAGGAATCTTAATGTCAATTACCATTGCGGCCTTTTATTTAATTGCTTATTTTACAAACATGAATGATTTGTACGGCTTTACTAATGATTCTTTGAGAACAATTGCGACTTGGTATATCTCAATAACGGCTTTATTTGTCCTTATTGAAGTTTGTTTACCAGTAAATAAATATAGACTATTTGTTTTATTAATTACTTCTGTTTTAATTTTTGTAATCTTTATCTGGTCAATATATGGAGTTAACTGGCTTGTTTTAGAAGGAGAAGCACCAAGAGTGTTAAGCTTAAATGAATTAAGCGTTTTCTTAGTAATGAGTTCAACTAGTCTATCAGTATTAATTATTGTCTGGGTAATAAAGCATTTTATTAAAGTGAGACGTATAAATAAAGAGATGGGAAAAATATGAAAAATATCGAAGAAGAAATTAAAAGCAAATTCATTAATTTATTGAAAATAAGACGCATCGATGAGATTGATGTACGCCTTCTTTCTGATGAACTTAAAATTACTCGCCAAACTTTTTATTACCACTATAAAAATATTTATGACCTAATTTACTCTATTATTTTAGATGAACAGATCGAACCAAAAGAAAACGAAACATTAGAAGAGATTTCAAATAATATTTTAGATGTATTCTTCAAAAAAGAAGAACTATTTAAAGAAATACTTGATTCATCAGCTAAAGATATTTTAGAAGAAATGACTTACTCTTATTTTTATAGATCTTTCAATCTTTATTTAAAATGTGATACAAGGTTGAATCTTGATTCTCGTAAAGATGTTTCATCTTTTATTAGTTATGGTATAAGTAATTATTTACTAACTTATTTTAAGTACGATAATTATATGAAAGAAGACATTAAAGAGAAGATTAAATGTTTTTTAAATGAAAGAAGTATTAAATCAATAGTTGAAGGTTACTTAAATAACATTTAAAATTTAAAAGTATATTTTAATGATTATTAAGTTTTCTGCTTTACCTTCAATTATCACACGTTAGCTGGGTAAGCTAGGAGGATACAAATGAGAAAAGAAGACTTAATTAGCGATATTATATATTTGCTGATGGCAGGCATCGTATTGCTTGTTGGATTTTTAGTAATCCAACCTGCTATTAACGATGGGTTACTTGGAAGTAATACTGGAGAGAATATTCTCTTTATTTTAGTTGCGTTAGTTATTGGAATTATAATTAATGTTGTATTGATGGAACTTGGCCATTTAATTGGTGCATTAATCGGTGGCTATAAAGTTCTTTCGTTTAATATTCTAGGGTTTAATTTTTACAAGGATTTTTCAGAAAACGCTGCAAAACCTAAATTAAAATTTAGATTTAAGGGATTTAATGGATTAACAGGCGAAACAATAATTGAACCTAAGAAAGAAAAAGCAAATCCTATGTTTTATGTGTTTTTCCCTCTTATCCTTTTCTTGTTAGAGTTTGTTGTTATGTATTTTGCAGTGACTTTAATACCTGCAACTAGCGATTACCATTTTGAAGCAGTACAAATTCTTAAATATGGTTTAGTTGTTTCAACAACTATAGCTGGTTGTATCGTTTTATACGATTATTTTCCTGCTAAGCTTGATACTTTAAACGATGGATATCGTTTAATCTCTTTAAAAAATAAAATTAATATTGAAGCTTATAATGAAAAATTAAAATTAGAGGCTAATGAATACAAAGGTATAAAAAATACTGAATTTAAAATTTTTGAAGAAATTACTGATTTTACAGCCCAAGTTAATCTTGAAACTGCTTTAAAGAAATTTAGCGATAAGGATTATGGTGAAGCGATAAGCATTATTGATTCTTGTCTTTCAAAGTCTCAAAAAATTTCACACAATACAAAAACCAACCTTTTATTAAATAAAATTTTTATTAGCTATATTTCAAAAGGAAGCGAAGAAGGAACAAAACTTTATAAAGAGTTAGATGAAGAAACAAAAGAGATTGTTAAAAAGTGTAAAACTTTAGAGTCAATTCGAGTTTATTCACTCTATATTGCTTTTGAACAAAAAAGCAAAAGTGAAATTAAGTACGCTGTTAATAAAGCAAGAAAAATGTATGATCGCTTAACTGTTGGCGAAAGCGTTAAAGAAATAGCTCTCATGGCTGAAACAATTAAGAAAATTATTGATTTTGATGATGAATTAGTTGATGAACAAGTATTGAAAGATGCATGCTATGGAAAAGCAGAATCTAATGTCTATAAAGAGCTTGTTGATTATCAACTTAGTTTAAAGAAGACAATAAATAAAAAAGAAGAAACTGAAGAAGAAAACTAAGAGATTAAAGATTAAAAAACCGGGAGTTCCCGGTTTTTATTTGCTATCTTTACTTTCTTTTTCTTTCAATAAATCTTTAATTTCCAATAAGACATCAAGTTCTGTTGGTTTTGGAAGTGGAGATTCTTCAACAACAGGTTTTGGTCTTGCTTTTGGATTTCTTGTGTAATATTCTTCAATGAGTTTAGCTTTAGCTTCTTCGCTTTTCTTTTTAAGAGTGTTATAAACTTTTAAAATGACAAAGAGTGTTAAAGCGACAATTAAGAAACTAATAATAGCGTTAATGAATGTGCCCCAATCGATTATAGATGCCCCATTATAAACATAATTTGATCCGTAAAGAGTATATTTAGATAAGATTTCACTTTTCATTTGCTGAACCAGAGCGTCTTCAACACCTTTATCATAAACGAATTCTGCATAACTTTGAGCTAAGTCTTGTAATTTATCTGCGCTAAATACTTGACCTAATCCGATTCCAACGTTCATTCCTTCTTGAGCAGAACTTGTGGCTGGTAAAACAGTAACCAATCCTTTTAAGCCACCAGGAACGCCCCAAGTACAAACACTTAAGAAAATTTTAACAAGAGCATTAACTATAGCACTGAAAGCACCGCCAATAACAACGCCGACTGCCATATCGACAACATTGCCTCTTGAAATGAACGCTTTAAATTCATTCCAGAGTTTAAATTCTCTTTTCTTTTTCACTAAAATTTTTCCTCCCAATAATTTGCGTATGTAAATAATAATAAATTTTAACTACATAAAAAAGAATACTTATTTCTAATGAAATTATATTTACTATAAAAGCAAACAAATTGTTAAAATATTAATGATAGATAGAAGGAGTTAACATGGCAAATAAAGTAATAATAATCGCTGATTCAACAATTGATTTAAATCCTGATTACATTAAGGAAAATAATATTCAAATAATCCCTTTGCACGTTTCTTTTAGAGGAGATGAAACTGACTATTTGGATGGCGTAAATCTAAATGCTGAAACAGTTTATAAAAAAGTTCAAGAAAGCGGATTTACCCCAACGACAGGAGCAGCAAACGTTAATCAATTTGTTGATTTCTTTAAACCATTTATTGATGATGGATACGATTTAATAGTTACAGGAATAGGCAGCACACTTTCATCAAGTTATCAAAATGCAATATTAGCTATGCAAGAATTTCCTGAAGGTAGAATCGAAGTCGTTGATTCTCAAAATCTCTCTACCGGTACTGGCTTATTAGTTTGTAAGATGGTTGATTTTAGAAATCAAGGTGATGATGTTCATGAAATTGCAAGAAAGGTGAGAGAACTTGTTCCATTAGTAAGTGCTAAATTCTGTATTGACCGTTTAGATTATTTACACAAGGGTGGTAGATGTAGTGGCATGACTAAACTTTTAGCACACTTCTTAAACCTTCACCCAATTGCAAAAGTTATAGATGGAAAATTAACTGTTTATAAAACACCAAGAGGAAAATATAGAAAAGCTGTCGATGCACAAATTCAAGAATTTCTAGATGATTTACCAAACATTGACTTAACTAGAGTTTTTGTAACAGATAGTGGACATATGGACGGTGAAAGCGATTATATTATTGAAGAGTTAGCAAAACATATGGATAGAAGTCATATTATTCATACTACAGCTGGTTGTGTTATTTCTTCTCACTGTGGTCCTAAGACAGTTGGAATTTTATATATTTTAAAAGAAAAGAAAGACTAGAAAAAAGACAATAATAAAAAGAAAAAAGGAGGTAAAATATACCTCCTTTTTTAAAAAAACATCGCAATTCTCTACTATTCTGCAGAAACTTTTAAATTTTTGAAAGCTATAGATGGAACGGTGAACGAAGATAAAAGAAGTTCGCTATCATTGCCTACAGCAATAATATTATTAAATAAGTCAAATAAGTTTCCACTTAAAGTAAATAATGTGATAGGTTTATCTTTTTTACCATCCACAATATGGAAGCCTTCAGCTTGTAATGAAAAATCTCCACTAGTTGGATTTAAGCCAGCATGTAAACCATTGATTTCAGTTACATAAATTCCGTTCTTAATTTTGTTGAATAAACCTTCTTTTGATAGTTTTCCTGGTTTAACAACAATGTTGCTATAAGAAATTGACATTTTGCTGCCGCTTCTTGAAGCGTTACCTGTTGATTGAACACCATCTTTTTTAGCTGTAACTAAATTGTAAAAATATGTTTTTAAAACACCTTTATCAAAGATGACTTTATCTTGAGTAGGGACTCCTTCATCATCAAAATAAGAGAAGAAAAGATTTTTAAGATGAGGTTTTTCAAACACTGTTAATTTCTCACTTAATACTTTTTCATTAAGTTTTCCTTCCAATTTAGAAGAATGCTTTTGAACTTCTTCACTTGATACATGAGAAAGAAGTGCAGAAAGAAGAGAAGAAACACATTCTTTATCAATAACAGCTTTATATTTTCCAACTTTAATTGATTCAGCATTGAGTTTTTCTAAACCTTTTTGAACAATTTCGTTACAAAAAACATCAACATCGATTGAATCTTGATCAGAATTGAAGAAGATTTTTCCGTTAGTTTTTATTTGCTCACCATCTTTAATAACTATAGAGGCGTATACTAAAAAATAATTAGATTTATCTTTTAATTTCAAGCCATATGAGTTTGTGAAAGTTCTTTCAGAATCGTTATTTTGAAATTCAACTTCGACATCAGTAATTCTTGGATCGGATGCTTTCAACTTGTCTTCGATTTTGTGACAAAGAGCAAGTTTGTCTTCAACAGACCATTCATTTAATTTAGCTGAATAAATATTTTTCTTTTGATATTTATCAGCACCTTTATAAATAATTGGCTCATCTTCTGATTCATTTAAAGTTGCTGTTTCTTTAATTGCGTCTAGCAAGAAAGGAGTAGTTGATTTATCGTCGCTTTCGGTTGATCCAAATCCAATTTTGTTGTTATAAATACCTCTTGCGCTAATTCTTGTTGAAGAATCGACAGAGTATGAAACTAATTCACCTTTAAATAATGAAAAAGAAAATGAAGTAGATTTTGAAGAACTAACTTCGCTAGCTGTGATTCCAGCTTCTTTAGCTGACTCAAAAAAATTATTAGAATTCATTGATTGAACCTCCTCTTCCTCCAACAACGATTTCATCGACACGAATTGTTGGTTGACCAACATTTACTGGGATGCTGCCACTTACAGAGCCACACATACCTTGACCAAAAGCCAAATTATTACCGACCATATCGATATGTTTTAAAATATCGCGGGCATTTCCGACTAAAGTTGCGCCTCTTACAGGTTCGGCGATTTTACCATCTTTAATTATATAGGCTTCAGAACAGCCAAAATTGAATTCTCCTGTAGCAGGGTTGACTGATCCACCATTGAATGAAACAGCATATAGACCAAGTTTTGTTGCCTTGATGATTTCATCTTCTGTATATTTTCCAGGAGCAATATAAGTGTTACTCATTCTAGATGTAGGTTCAAATTTGTAAGATTGTCTTCTGCAAGCTCCGTTGCCTTCTTCACCCATTCTTCTTCCATTGAAAGAGTCGACTAAATAACCTGTCAAAATACCATCCTTGATAAGTTCGTTTTTACGAGGTGTGTTGCCTTCATCGTCCAAGTTGTTTGAACCCCATTCGTTTGGAATAGATCCATCATCATAAGCACTCACACAATCGTTTGCTATTTTTTCACCTTTCATATTTGAAAAGACAGATAGACCTTTAGCAACGGAAGTGGATTCTAATTGGTGGCCACATGCTTCGTGGAAAATAACGCCTCCCCATCCATTTCCGATGATGACAGGAAATTTGCCGCTTGGACATTCTTTTGCTTGAAGCATAAGAATAACTTTTTCAGCGTTATTTTTTGCAATTTCTTCTACATTGAGTTCGTTTGTGAAATATTCCCATCCTCCTTGAGCGCCAGGACCATCAAATCTGGTTTCGATTTTTCCATCTTCACTAGCAATAGATTGAATTCCTAAACGTCCGTATTCTTTATGGTCGACCCAATGTTTACCTGTTGAATTGAAGATTTCAATCTCAGATTTAGTTAAAGCGAAACTTGAAATTGCTCGAACAATTCTTTTATCAAAACCTAAGATAATTGAATTAACTTTTTTAAGTAAAGAAACAATTTCTGCAGGGTTAATTGATGAAATTGGCGTACTTTTTTTGTGAATACTTTTAACTTTTACATCAGAAAAACGATCTAATTCAGTTAAAACTCTTTCATCATTAAAAGATTTAGATAATGTTTCTGCAAGAGCAAGTAGAGCTTTTTTTGATTTATCACTTGTTGAACCATAAACGCTTCTTGTACCTTTTAAAAGTCGTAAGCCAACACCGCTTGTTGTAGCGACTGTTGTTGCATCAACTTTCATGCCTTCTAATACATAACTTTTACGTATAGTATCTTCATTAAAGATTTCTACGAAATCGGCACCAGTTGAAGAAGCAATATTTATAACTTCGCGTGCTAAGCTTTTATTAAGCATATAATTTGTCCTCCAATGTTTACTATTTTAATATAGAAAGAAAAAATAGCAATAAAGTTGAAAATATTGGTTTTATTTCTCTTTTTTCTCCTCTTCTAAAATAAGTAAATTATATTATTCTCTCTTCGTATTGCTTTTTTTGAAAGAAAACACCAAAATTTATTTATGAATAAATTAAAAGTAAATATGTACGCCGGAGGATTAAATATTGAAGGGCAAGGCGTCGGAGCTAATTTTTTTGAACAAGTAAACCTTGTTAAACGTATTGAAAGTTTGGATGTATCAGTAAACGGAAGAAATCCAAAAAAATACGATATAAACCACTTTCATACAGTAAACCCAAATTTGTTTTTTAAGTTTAGAAAAAAGAAAATAAACATTTGCTATGTCCATTTTATCCCTGATAAAAACGACGGGAGTTTAAAAATGCCTGGGTGGATGTTTTCACCTTATAAATGGTATGTTTTAAAATTTTACAGAAAAGCAGATGAAGTAATTGTTGTAAATCCTTATTTTATTAAGGATTTATTGAAAATAGGTATTCCAAAAGAAAAAATTACATATATACCTAATTATGTAAGTAATGAAAAATTTCACCCTTTAGATAATCTTAAAATTGATAAAATTAAAGATGAATTTGGTATACCTAAAGACAAATTTATAGTTTTGGGAGTTGGACAAACGCAAACAAGAAAGGGTGTAATTGATTTTGCAAAAGTCGCTAAAGATAATCCTGATATTTATTTTGTTTGGGCTGGAGGCTTTTCTTTTGGAAAAATAACATCAGGTTATGAAGAAATAAAAGCAATAATGGATAATCCACCTGAAAATTTAAAATTTTTGGGTATAATTCCACGTAAAAGAATGAACGAGATATTTAATGTTTGTGATATGCTTTTCTTACCTTCTTATCAAGAATTGTTCCCAATGACTTTACTAGAGTGTATTAATGTCGAAAAACCTTTCTTGGTTAGAGACCTTGATTTATATAAAGATATATTCCTAAGTCCTTATTTAGTAGGTCACAACAATGAAGAATTTGCTCAATTAATAAGAAAAATAAAGGACGACCCTTCGTTTAAAGAAGAAGTAAAGAAACAATCAATTGAAATTAAGAATTTCTATTCTGAAGAGCATGTCAAAAAACTTTGGGAAGATTATTACCATCGTATTTACAATAAGTATCCAAACAAGCATTAACTATCATTTATGACTCTTGTCATGAATGAAGTTTTTCTTCCTTTTTTAAAATAAAGTTGCTAATATATGTTGCTAGATTTAATTATCTATTTATTTACGTGCTTTCTTTAAGAACGCATAGAGTCTTAAGGCGGAAGGAGTATATTTATGAAAAAAGGAATTCATCCAAACTATCACACATGTAAAGTTACATGTATCTCTTGTGGAAACACATTTGAAACAGAATCAACACTCGACGAAATCAGAGTTGATACTTGTTCAAAATGCCATCCATTCTACACTGGCAAACAAAGATTTACACAAGCTGATGGCCGTGTTGATAGATTCAATAAAAAATATAACAGAACAAAGTAAATTATTTAAAATCCTTGCAAATCGCAAGGATTTTTATTTATATTGTAAACATGAATATCCGATTAGCTGAAGAAAAAGATTTTGAAATAATTATGAACATTTATAGAAATGCTCGAAATTTCATGAAACAAAATGGAAATCCTGATCAATGGAAAGATGACTATCCCCCAAAGGACCTAATAATAAAAGATATAAAAGAACACAAGTACTTAAGAGTGGTCGAAAATGATGAAAGTGAAATATATGGTGTTTTTTACTTTAAAATTGGTGTAGATGAAACTTATAGAAATATCGATGGAAAATGGATAAGTGAAAGTGAATATGGAATAATTCATCGCATTGCTGGAAACGGAAAGATGCATAACTTTTTTGAGACTGTTTTGAAATATTGTTTAACTTTAACTGACCACATTAGAATTGATACACATAGAGACAATAAAATTATGATCTCTCTTTTGTTAAATAATGGATTCATAAAAACCGGAATAATTTATTGTGATACAGGAGAAGCTCGAGAAGCCTTTGAATTGATAAAAAAAATAAGAAAATTTAACATTTCTTTTAAAGAAATGTTTAAATTTAATGATAAGTTTTTTGTTTAAGATTAAAATATAAACACAACTCAGGAGTTTTATTATGGCGAAAAAAAGATTTTATATTACAACACCTATTTATTATCCAAGTGGGAATCCACATATTGGACACGCTTATTGCACAACAATGTGTGATGTTTTTGCTAGATATAAACGAATGAGACATTTTGAGTGTTATTTTTTAACCGGAACTGACGAACATGGTTTAAAAATAGAAAAGAACGCTGAAAAAGCAGGAGTTACACCTCAAAAATATGTTGATGATATAACTAATGTTTTTACTAAACTTTGGGAAGCGATGAAAATTTCTAACGATGATTTTATTAGAACAACACAAGATAGACACATCAAAGTAGTTCAAGACGCTTTTACTAAGATGTATAAAAATGACGATATTTATCTTGGTAAATACGAGGGCTGGTATTGTACACCATGCGAGTCTTTTTGGACAGAAACACAAGTTGGAGAGCAACATCTTTGTCCAGACTGTGGAAGACCAGTTGAAAAAGCTACTGAAGAGAGTTTATTTTTCAAAACTCAAAAATACTTATCAGAACTTTTAAAACGGTATGAGGGCGAAAAAGTTATCTATCCAGTTAATAGAAAAAATGAAATGCTTAATACTTTCATAAAACCAGGCTTAGAAGATTTGTGTGTAAGTAGGACTTCTTTTTCACGGGGTGTCCCAATTAGAGAGAATCCAAAGCACGTTGCTTATGTTTGGTTAGATGCTTTATGTAACTACTTAAGTGCTTTAGGATATGGCACTGATCACGATGAACTATACCAAAAATTTTGGGCTAGTGAAGACAGCGAAATTATACACGTTATTGGTGCAGATATTACTCGTTTTCATACTATTTATTGGCCTGAATTTTTAATGTCTTTAGGAGTTAGATTACCTGATAGAGTTTTTGTTCATGGCTTATTAATGATGAAAGATGGGAAAATGTCTAAATCAAAAGGTAATGTTGTTTCGCCATATCCACTTATCGAAAAATATGGAGTTGACGCTGTTAGATATTATCTAGTAAGAGAAGTTGTTTTTGGACAAGATGGACAATTTACACCAGAACAATTTGTTGAAAGAGTAAATAATGATTTAGCCAATAATTTAGGTAATCTTGTGAGTAGAACTGTTTCTATGATTCAAAAATATTTTGGCGGAATCGTTCCTTCATTTAAAAAAGGCGTGAATCCTTTTGATAATGAATTAGAAGAACTAGTAAAAACTACAGTTAGTAATTACGAAAACAAATTAGATGACTTACATATTACAGAAGCTTTTGTTGATGTTATGAATTTATTAGGAAGAGCTAATAAATATATCGAAGAATCTACCCCATGGGCATTAGCAAAAGACGAAACTAAGAAAGAAAACTTGGAAAGCGTAATGTCACATTTGGCATATATTATTTTTGTTGGTACTAAACTTCTTGAACCTATTATTGTTGAAAAAGCACCACTTATTTATCAACAACTTGGTTTAGGAAGTAACGAAACAGATTATAACAATATTTTAAACGAACACCTTTTAGACAATCATAAAGTAGAAAAAGGAGAAGTATTATTCCCTAGACTTGATGTAGCAAAAGAAGTTGATTTTATCAAAGGATTAATGGGCGGAAATAAATAGTGGATTTCAAATTACTTCAAGAAGTTGTAAGCGCAAAAAGAGAATTCTTTTTAGCTGGCAACACTAAAGATATTAATTTAAGAATTAAATGGGTTAAATTAATTAGAGACAATTTAGTCCTTTATAAAAATGATTTTTATGAAGCTTTTAAAGCTGATTTTAATAAACCAGCTTACGAAGTTGCTTCAACTGAATTAGGTCAAGTTATTAAGGAATGTGACTTTTTAATTAAAAAAGGAAAAGAACTTCTAAAACCAGAAAGAGTCAAAACCGGGTTTATAAATAGAAAATCTAAGGGGATAATTTATAAAGAGCCTTATGGTGTTGTCTTGGTTGTTTCACCTTGGAATTATCCGTTAAATTTATCGTTAATACCAGCGATTGGCGCACTTTTTTGTGGAAATTGTGTACTTTTAAAACTTTCAAATAACACAATGAACGTTAATAAAGTTATAGAAAGAGTTATAGGTGATTTGCCTAAAGAAGCCATTAGCACAGTTTATCAAGATAGAAGAGAAGGCAACGTGTTATTTGATGTGAAATATGATTACATATTTTTCACAGGCTCAAAAAACAGCGGAAAAATGGTTATGTCAAAAGCCAGTAAATATTTAACGCCAATCACTTTAGAACTTGGTGGAAAATCACCTGTTATTGTTGATGCAGACGCAAATATTAAATTAGCTGCTAAAAGAATAGTTTGGGGAAAATTTTTGAATGCCGGCCAAACTTGTATTGCTCCTGATTATGTCTTAGTAAAAAGAGAAATTAAGAATAAATTTGTCAAAGAATGTATTAAATGGATCAAAAAATTTTATATAAAGAAAGGTCAAATCACTAATGATTTGCCTTTCGTGATTAACGAAAAACAGGTTAAAAGATTAATATCAATGGTTGAAGAAGACAAAGTTCTTAATAAATATTTTAAATTTGGAAGATTAATCTCACCTATTTTGCTTGATGCAAATTACAATGACAAAATTATGCAAGAAGAAATTTTTGGACCTATTCTTCCAATAATTCCTTTTGATTCTTTGGATGAAACCGTTGCTAGACTTCAAAGGCAAGATAAACCTTTAGCTTTATATTATTTTGGTAATGATAAAGATAGAGCAAAAAAAGTTATAGGTAATCTAAGCTTTGGTGGAGGGTGTATAAACAACACTATAATGCATTTTTCTGTTGATGAATTTCCTTTTGGTGGCGTCTCAGCAAGTGGACTTGGGCATTATCACGGAGTGTATACAATAGAGACGTTTACTCATAGGAAAAGTGTTTTAATGCAAAGTAGAAGCGAATTAAAGGTTAAATTTCCACCTTATACATCATTTAAAAGGATTATTACCGAATTCTTTTTAAGAATTTTTTAAATGATTTAAATATTTAAAACACTGATATTTATCGTATTTATTTCTTATTTATTGCTGTTTTCTTACTTGTAAAAATATCAAAATGGTTTACTATTAATTTAGAAATAAATAAGGAACATAATTTTATTTCTAAAGAAATTAGTAGTTATTTTGTATATACCTCCTTTCTGACTACTAATTTCTCGCCCACTCTTATTGCTCTCGGAGTGGGCTTTTCTAAGTAAAATAAAGTAAAACGCAAAAGTAATTTCCATTTTTATTGAAATTAGTAATTCTTTGAGCTGAAATTGTATTTTCCATTCATAAAATTGTTAATTCTACCATCCAATTTGAAATATTTAATAATTGAATACGAAAAAACGGAATTATCTTCTTCAAAATAGATTTTACTTTTGCAATGACAATAAATTGAGAAAAATTTGCATACTAAAAATAGAAATTTTGTATTAAAATTTAAAAAAGAAAAACAAAATTCCACTGGTATGTGGCATTGCTTTTTAGGGTTTAGATAAGGTCTGTTGTTAGTCTGACCTTATCTTTTTCTATTTTTGTTATTTTTAACCTTTCAATCATTCCTTTCCCAAATAAATAGTTAAACGCTTCATAAGGAGTTTTCCCGTTTAATACTTTTCTTGGATAGGAATTAATATGTGAAAACATTAAATCAATATCATTTTGAGTTAATCCATGCAAATCTCTTTCATTCGGCAAAATGTCACGAATGAAATTATGGTTATTTTCAACGTGAGGTTTTTGTGAACTTTGCATTGGATCGCAATAATAAACAGTGGTTATTTTTTCGCCAGTTTCATCATCAAATTGCAACATATCAATGTTATAAAACTCTGACCCTCTATCTGTTAATAAAGTTGAGAAGATGATGTTAAAATCTGTACCTAAAGCTTGTTTATATTGCCTTAACGACTTAGCAACATTTATGCATGTCTTTTCGTTTAATAACTTTCCAAACATGAACCTTGTTTTTGGTTCAATAAAAGTCAAAATATACGGGCCGCTAGGAGAGTTATAAACAGTATCCATTTCTAAGTAGACACCAATTAAATCTTTTTCTTGAGCTTCTCTAAAATCTTTATACAAATGGCCTATAAAACATGAAGAATTCCTTTTTAAAGGTGTTTTTGCAGTCAATTTGCGCTTAACAGCTTCTTTAAGATCTAACGAAATTACTCCATATTCTCTCAGTTTGCCTTCTTTGACCCAATAATAAATTGTTCTTTCAGAAATTTGAAACTCAGGATGATTATTGCAAATCGCGTAAGGTGTTTGCCCTTGTTTAAGCAACTTAGCTATTTCGCTTTTTAAGAAATCGATATCTGGATGAGTATTATTATGGCCTTGTCTCGATCCTTTTAAAGTTTGTTTATATTCATCATTTGCTGAATTTGCGTTATAAACAATTTTATGTAAACGACAACATTTTTTCCTCTCACAGCCATTGCAGTAACCAGGTTTACGATCTCGGCGATCACAAGCAGGTACCTCGTATCTTATACAAGCTGTTGGCTTAAGACATTTTTTGCATTCTCTGATGTGAATGCATGTTTCTTTTCCGCCTATTAGGTTTGAATTTGGTGGCGACTTTAATTCTAGATGGTTCTTAATTTCCTTACCAATAGTAGAAGCGTCTTTATTTAGTTCAATAGCTATCTCTTTTTTGGTTTTATTAGAATTAAGCCCTGTTTCTATCATCAGTCGTGACTTTAAATCTAAATGTGACATTGTAATCTCCTTTAAAAATATGGTTTTGCCACATACCAGTAATGGAATTATACCAAAATGGAAATTACTTTTTCGTGGGGCTTACAAATGGAATTTAGTATTTCACTTAACTCTAAGTAAAATAAATGATATTAAATGTGGTATTTAAAACACATTTAATATATAATTTAAATATGCATTTACAACAAATTTTTGGTGAAAGAGTTAGAGATTTTAGAATTCAAAAAGGGTTAACTCAAGAAAAACTCTCGCTTTTGTGTGGGCTAGATAGACCACAAATTAGCAAAATAGAGCAAGGGAAATTAAATATAACATTAGATACCGTCGAGAAAATAAGTTTAGCACTAAAAGAGGAAGCAACAACTCTTTTATTGAAAGATGAGGTTGTTCGTCCTTTTGTAAAACGGGCAGGCGGAAAAGGTCAATTATTAGAAAAATTAGAAACATATAAGCCAAAAAGTTTTTTAAAATATTTTGAGCCTTTTATTGGCGGCGGCTCCTTTTTCTTTAAACTGGCTCCAAGTATTGCTGTAATTAATGATTCAAATGAGCAATTGATGTTTGCTTATGAGTGCTTTAAAAACAAAGAAAGTTTCGAAAATTTGAAAAAAGAATTACGTTGTATGGAAGAAAAGCATTCTGAAGAATTTTATTATGAAATTCGTGCAATGGATCAAGATAAAGAATTTGATTCGCTTCCAATTTATAAAAAAGCTGCAAGAATGATTTATTTAAATAAAGCTTGTTTTAATGGTTTGTATAGGGTTAATTCAAAGGGATTTTTTAATGTACCTTTTGGCAAAAAAGCAAAGGTAAAAACTTTTGATGAAGACAACTTTAATCGAATCTTCAACTATTTTGCAACTCATGAAGTTAAAATTCTATCAGCAGATTTTGTTGATGCTGTAAGGGATGTAAAAGCAAATGATTTTGTATATTTTGACCCACCTTATGACCAACCAGAAAACAAACACTCTTTTACTGCTTATTCAAAAAACGATTTTGGCAAAGAACAACAAGCATTATTGGCAGAAGTATTTAAGGATTTAGATAAACGTGGTGCTTTTGTTATGGCAAGCAATCATAATACACCTTTTATAAATGAAATATATAAGGGGTATAATTTACATCTTGTTGAAGCAAAAAGAATGATAAACTCTAATCCGAATGGCAGGGGAAATGTCGAGGAGCTGATTATTACTAATTATTAATATGGATGAACTAAAAGAGTACTTCTCTGCAGATAATTTCAAGTTATATTTTGATGATTCGTTTCGCGCTTTAAAATTATTCGAACCAAAAAGTGTGGATATGATATTTGCTGACCCACCTTATTTTCTATCGAGTGGTGGTGTTTCTTGTCATTCTGGAAAACAAGTGATTGTTGATAAAGGCGAACGGGATAAATCGCTTTCAATATCTGAAAAATTAGAATTTAATAGAAAATGGATTGCTCTTTGTAGAAATTTATTAAAAGATGATGGAACAATTTGGATAAGTGGAACTTTTCATAATATCTATTCTATTGGCGTGGCTTTAGAACTAGAAGGATTTTCAATTATTAATAATATTACATGGGAAAAGCCTAATCCTTCACCTAACTTAGCATGTAGATGTTTTACTAATTCTACAGAAACCATATTGTGGGCTAGAAAGCAACTTACTAAGACCAAAAAAGGCAAGCATTTCTTTAATTATGAATTAATGAAAGAAATTAACGGCGGTAAGCAAATGAAAGATGTGCGGAAAATTAACTTGCCAAAAAAATATGAAAAAATCTATGGAAAACACCCTACTCAAAAACCATTAGAATTGTTAGAAAGAATTATTCTTGCCTCAACCAAACAAGGAGATGTAATTTTAGATCCTTTTAATGGTAGTGGTACAACCGGTTTAATCGCGGCAAAATTAAAAAGAAAATATATTGGAATAGAAAATAATTTTGATTTTATAGAATTAACTATAAAAAGATATAAAGGAGATAAAACAATTGATAATAACTGAAGGGAAGAATTATTCAAGAAAGAATAAATCGATAATAGATATTGAAATAGACGAATATTTAATCTGCATTTTTGAGGGACGTCTATCTACTTTTGACATATTGATTAAGTATAGAGAAGACGGTTCAAAGTTTAGAACGCCAAAACACATGCATTGGGTTATAGACCTTCTTTTAAAACGTGAGAATAAGCACAAGCTAACAGTTAAATACGTTAATTATATAAGTAAGGTAGCATGGGAAAACGCTAAAGAATTAAATAGAAGAGATTATAACGAGATTAAAGAAATTATTGAGAAATCTTATTGTGAGAAAGATTTGACTCAATTCCTTGAACTTAACAAATATGGACAGTATAAAATTTCATTTTTGACTATTTTACTTATTCTTTTGTCGGTTCAAGAAAAAACTAATAATTCAAAAGCCTATGTTTTAGGAAATTTATTGACTAAATTATCTGATAAGAATATCGATATTTATAGCATAGTTAATTTATGCAATTTTAGAGGAAGATAATATGAGAAACTTTTCAAAACGGTTCTCTACGCTAAAACCATCTTTAGCAACTTACGAGTATTTTACTGATTATAGCAAAGCCTACAAACTTGTAGACTTATATTCAGAAGAAATAGAAATACTAAATAAACTAGTAGACTCAAAAAATATTGAAAAAGAGTTTTTGAATATTTATGCGACGAAGCCTTATGCTTTAAGAATCCTCCCTTTTTTAATTGCTAAGCATGAAAGTACTGTTCAAATAAATGATTTTAGTGGTTTCAGAACATATAATTTTGAAATACTTAATTTATCAGGTGAAGAATATTTAAAATTCGCAAAGAAAACTGGAATTCTCGACCTTCTTCAATATAGGATTAAAGGCAATTTGAAAGATTATGTTATTGGTGTAGAAGTAGGAATGGATACTAATTCTAGAAAAAATCGTACAGGTAAATTAATGGAAGAACTTGTCGAAGAATATTTATGTTCTGCGGGTCTTGTGAAAAATATAGACTATTTTTCGCAAATGACAAAAACAAATATACAAGACAAATTTGGGATTAATCTTTCCTCCGTCTTCAATAAAGGAAAAACCGAAAAGAAATTTGACTTTGTTGTTTATAAAAATAATATCGTTTATGCGATAGAAGTTAATTTCTATAACTCAAGTGGTTCGAAACTAAATGAAACTGCAAGAAGCTATAAAGACATTTCGTTAGAAGTAAAGAATATAAAGCGTTTTAAATTTGTTTGGATTACGGATGGTTATGGATGGCTATCAGCAAAGCAAAATTTAGAAGAGACCTTCGATGTTTTAGAAGACGTATACAACATTAATGACTTAAATAATAACGTCCTCTCTGATCTTTTTAAGAAATAATATGTCTTTGAAAACTTTTTCTGAAAATAAGAAAAATTAATAAATTTTTAATCCGATTTCACCTTTTATTATGATAAATTGTATGTATAGTTGCATTTGAGACTTTTAAAATGAATTTTATAAATCATCTTTAAGCAAATATTGGCGTCACTTCTCACAAACCATAATATTCTTGTGACCTGTTGTCTTGTTTCAAAAAGCAATCTGTGAGCTTAGGGATTTGTTGACTTCGGTGGAGCGGTTGTCCTAAAATCACAAATTTCATAATTAGTTTCTGGTTTAGAACTTAAAAAGCTATTTAGCAGAAATTAAGGATGGAATATAAGACTCGTTTTGTGAAGACACTAATTACATATAACCCAGTCAATTCGCGCGAATAATGTTTAAACAAAATATGTAATTAGTTGGCGAGTCTTTTTTAATGAAACGAAACAATTTACATCTTTTCAGGTTTGATTTTTGGTTTAAAATTATTTGTAGATATGGAAGCTAAGAGACTAGAATTTGATAAAGATTTTTATTTTGATGATTTAGAAGCAAGGTATTGCTATTTTAATGATGATCGACTTGAATTTATTGAGTTTGAAAGATATGTAGGACCAATCACTTTACAATATTTACCAAACGGTGGAATTCAATCTCTTTTTCATGGAGATTTAATTATTAAAGTAAATAATGGATTTTTAAAAGTTACAAAAGTAATTTTTAATAAGCAAGAGCTTACTTCAAAGGAATTTATTAACTTAATTGGTGAAGAAAATTTAGCTAATCAAGTTTTGCTCTAAGAAATTTTCTAATATAATGAAGCAATGAAGAAAATTGTTAGGGTTAAATGTGTTGATTTTACTTTTGATGGTCAAGGATTAGCAAAAGATAATAGTGGTAGAACTTATTTTGTTCCATCTCTTTTAATCGAGGAAGAAGCAGATATTGAAGTTTTATATCATAAAAAAGATTTTGATGTTGGCAAAATCAGCAAAATAATTAAATTTTCACCTTATAGAATTAATCCAAAGTGTCCATGTGCAACAAGTTGTGGTGGCTGCTCCTTTCAAAACTTGAATTATGAGAAAGAACTAGAGTACAAAAGAAAAGTTGCTATTAATACTATAAAGTCCATAGCTAAAGTTGATGCAAGTTCAGCTAAAGTTATTGGAATGAGTGAACCTTATTATTACCGTAATAAAATTCAAGTGCCATTTGGTTATGATAAGCAAAGAAGACTTGTTTATGGATTTTATCGTTTTAAAAGCCACGACATTATTCCTATTAACGAATGTGTTATCGAAGATAAATCTCATGTTGAAATCTTAAAGACTATTAAAGATTTGATGTTATCTTTTAAAATCGATGCTTATCAAGAGGATTATCAGAAAGGTATCATTAGGCACGTTCTTTTAAGAGTAGGGAAAGTAAGCAAAGAAATAATGGTAGTATTTGTTGTTTCTACTTTGCGTTTTGCTTCTAAAAAGAACTTTGTCAAAGCTTTAATTCAAAAATGCCCACAAATAACAACCGTAGTTTTTAATGAAAATCCTCGCAAAACTAATGTTATTTTAGGAGAACGCGAAGAAATAGCATATGGAAAAGGTTTTATTTTTGATGAACTTTTAGGCGTTAAATTTAAGATAAGTAGCAAATCTTTCTATCAGGTAAATCATGATCAATGTGAAGTTTTATATTCTCTTGCGTTAGAAAAAGCTGAGTTAAATAAAAAAGATAAAATTTTGGATGCTTATTGTGGAATTGGTACAATCGGCTTGATCGCGAGTAAAAATGTTAAAGAAGTTACTGGGGTTGAAATAGTAAAAGAAGCTATTATTGACGCAAAAGAAAACGCTAAAATTAACAACATTAAAAACGCCAACTTTTTATGTAAAGATGCGGGAGAATATTTGGTAGAAAACAAGTTTGATTGTGTTTTTGTTGATCCGCCAAGAAAAGGTCTAGATTCTAAATTTTTAAATTCATTAATTAAAAGCAAAATAAAAAAGATAGTTTATATATCATGTGATGTTGGAACTTTTAGTAGAGATATTAATATCTTAAAAGAATTTTATGATATTAACTCTATTGATTTTGTTGATATGTTTCCTAGAACTTATCATATTGAAACAGTTGCGTTATTAGAGAGAAAATAACGGCGAGAATTATAAATGTAAAAGCACAATTTAATTTATTCTAATTTGTACAAAATCTTTTATCACAATAACTCACACACAAAGCATAGATCTCACACTTAACACAGATAACTTACTCACAAAGAATTAATCACAACACAAATTAAGATCTACTAACACTCGATCTTTTTTTCATACTTTCTTTCCCACCCCATATAAAAATATTAGAAAAATAATACTTACTCTGTCTCTACCTATATATAGACTTCCTACTCATACTTACCTACTACAACATATACTAACAGCTACCTA